>NZ_CP075715.1:4868525-5218525 GCF_024584805.1 Streptomyces sp. FIT100
GGGCGCGGCCCGGCAGCCTGCCCGCCGCCGCGCCGACCAGCAGGACGACGACCGCCGTGCCGAGCAGCGCCCACTGCAGCGCGGGCGGCGCGGGGGTGCTGCCCTCCGGGCCCGAGGCGAGGCCGAGCATGCCGAGACCCGCACAGACCACGGCGACCGCGGTCCACTCGGTGCGGCTGAGCCGCACCGACAGCACCCGCGTCGCGGCGACCGCGGTCACCGCGAGGCTCGCGGCGAGCGCCGCGCTCACCGCGTAGATCGGGATCAGCCGCAGCGCCACGATCTGGAGCGCGAACCCTGCCCCGTCCAGGGCGAGTCCGACGGCGTAGCGCCACTGCCGCACCGCCCGCAGGAAGAGCGCGGGGTCGACCCCGGGGGCCCCGGCCCCGTCCGCCGGGCCCCGAGCGACCACGGCGCGGGCGGCGACCGCCTGGAAGACGGTGGCCAGTCCGTAGCAGACCGACGCGGCCATCGCGCAGACCATCCCAAAGAACACAAAGCGACTCTAGTTCGGGAACGTTCGTGGACCGGCCTTACGGCGGGTCGGCGCGGCCATCTAATGTGTGCGGCGATTCGTTCGCAGGCTTGATGTGTACACGGAACACGACAACGGGGAGGCCGGGAGATGGCGCGGCGCAGGCTGAGGTCGGGCACAGTGGTGCTCGGCGGGATGGGGATGCTGGCGGCGACGCTGACGTCCTGCGGCTCGGAGCCCGACGAGCGGTGCGTCGACCCGGTGACCTACGAGGTGCTGCCGGACTACGAGTGCGATGACGACGACGGTTCCGGCTCCGGCCGCTACTACTACGGCGGCAGCATCCGCAACGGCAAGGTCTCGGGCGGCAGCTACGACAAGGCCGCCGTCGACACCGGAGGCTTCGGCTCCTCCGGATCCTCCGGCGGCTGAGCCCGGCACGGTCCAGGAACACACGCGCCGATGAAACGTCACACCATCGACCCGCGCCCCGGCTGGCAGGAGACCGTCGAGGAGCAGGGCCTGATCTATCCGCTCACCCGCTTCCCGGACGGCTCGCTGCGTCCGTACTGGGACGAGAGCGCCTACTACGAGTTCTCGCTGCCCGAGGTCGAGGCGCTGGAGGAGGTCGTCGAGGAACTGCACGCCATGTGCCTGGCCGCGGCCGCGCACATCGTGGAGCACGACCGCTTCGCCGACCTCGGCATCACCGACCCCCGACTGGCCCGAAGGGTCGCCCAGTCCTGGCGGCGCCGCGCCGAACTGCCCTCCATCTACGGGCGGTTCGACCTGCGCTACGACGGCACAGGGCCGGCCAAGATGCTGGAGTACAACGCCGACACGCCCACCTCGCTGGTCGAGGCGGCGAGCCCGCAGTGGTTCTGGATGGAGGAGCGCTTTCCCGGCGCCGACCAGTGGAACTCCCTGCACGAGCGGCTCGTCGACGCCTGGAAGCGGCAGGCCCCGCTGCTGCCGCCCGGCCCCGTCCACTTCGTCCACTCCGACGGCGACGAACTGGGCGAGGACCTGATGACGGTCGCGTATCTGCGCGAGACCGCTCAGCAGGCCGGGCTCTCCACCGAGGCGCTGTCGGTGGAGCGGATCGGCTGGGACCGGCTGTCCGGGCGGTTCGTGGACGACCGGCTGCGCTTCATCCGCAGCTGCTTCAAGCTCTATCCGTGGGAGTGGCTGACGACCGACCGCTTCGGCCCGCACGTCCTCGACACCCTGGACAACGGCGGCGGCACCGGCACCACCTGCTGGATCGAGCCCGCCTGGAAGATGCTGCTCTCCAACAAGGCCCTGCTGGCCGTGTTGTGGGAGCTCTACCCCGGGCACCCGAACCTGCTGCCCGCCTATCTCGACGGTCCGCGTGAACTCGCCGAGCGGGGCGGCTTCGTGGCCAAGCCGCTCCTCGGCCGCGAGGGCGCGGGTGTCACCGTGCACGGGCCGGGCGAGCCGCCCGTCGTACGCGAAGAACCCTATTGCTACCAGGAGTTGGCCCCGCTGCCCGACTTCGACGGCAACCGGGTCGTGCTGGGGGCCTGGGTCGTCGAGAACGAGGCTGCGGGGCTCGGCATCCGCGAGTCCTCCGGCCTCGTCACCGACGAGTACGCCCGCTTCCTCCCGCATGTGATCCTCTAGGCCCCGTCGCCGAAGCGGCGTCGTCCGCCCGCAGGGCGGGTCCCGCGGCGGGATCACGCCGGCGCGGGACACCCGGCCCGGGACACCCGCCCCGGGACGCCCGGGCCGAGATGCCTGGCTTGGGACACCCGGCCCGGGACGCCCGGCCCGGGACGCCCGGGCCGAGACGCCTGGCTTGGGACACCCGGCCCGGGACGCCCGGGCCGAGACATCTGGCTTGGGACACCCGGCCCGGGACGCCCGGGCCGAGACATCTGGCTTGGGACACCCGCCCCGGGACGCCCGGGCCGAGACATCTGGCTTGGGACACCCGCCCCGGGACGCCCGGGCCGAGACGCCTGGCTTGGGACACCCGCGCCGGGACGCCCGGGCCGAGACGCCTGGCTTGGGACACCCGCGCCGGGACGCCCGGGCCGAGACGCCTGGCTTGGGACACCCGCGCCGGGACGCCCGGGCCGGGACACCCGCCCCGGGACGCCCGGGCCGGGACACCCGGGCCGGTACGACGGCGGCCGGGACATCCCGGCCGCCGTCGCCGCTCACTCGCCGGCCAGTACCCCTCGCAGCTGGTCGAGGCCCCAGTCCAGGTCCTCCTTGCTGATCACCAGCGGCGGGGCGATCCGGATCGTCGAACCGTGGGTGTCCTTCACCAGCACCCCGCGGTCCATCAGCTTCTCGGAGATCTCCCGGCCCGTGCCGTGCGACGGGGCGATGTCGACCCCGGCCCACAGCCCGCGTCCGCGCACCGCCTCCACGGCGCCCCCGCCCACCAGCAGGCCGAGCTCGTGGTGGAGGTGCTCGCCCAGCTCGGTGGCCCGCTGCTGGAACTCGCCCGAGCGCAGCATCGCGATGACCTCCAGCGCCACCGCGCAGGCCAGCGGATTGCCGCCGAACGTCGATCCGTGCTCGCCCGGCCGGTAGACCCCGAGCACCTCGTCGGAGGAGACGACGGCCGAGACGGGCACGACCCCGCCGCCCAGCGCCTTGCCCAGGATGTACATGTCCGGGACGACGCCCTCGTGCTCGCAGGCGAACGTGCGGCCGGTGCGGCCCAGACCCGACTGGATCTCATCGGCGATGAACAGCACGTTCCGCTCGCGGGTCAGCTCCCGCACCCCGGCGAGATAGCCCGGCGGCGGCACCAGGACCCCCGCCTCGCCCTGGATCGGCTCCAGCATCACCGCCACCGTGTTCGCGCTGACCGCGTGCTCCAGGGCCGTGAGGTCGCCGTACGGGACGATCTCGAAGCCCGGCGTGTAGGGGCCGAAGTCCGCCCGGGCCTCGGGGTCGGTGGAGAAGCTGATGATCGTCGTCGTACGGCCGTGGAAGTTGTTGGCCGCGACGACGATCTTCGCCTGGCCCGGCGGGACGCCCTTGACCTTGTACCCCCACTTCCGGGCGGTCTTCACGGCGGTCTCCACCGCCTCCGCCCCGGTGTTCATGGGCAGCACCATCTCCATGCCGCACATCTCCGCCAGCTGGGTGCAGAACTCGGCGAACCGGTCGTGGAAGAACGCCCGGGACGTCAGCGTCACCCGCTCCAGCTGGGCTTTCGCCGCGTCGATCAGCCGCCGGTTGCCGTGGCCGAAGTTCAGTGCCGAGTACCCGGCGAGCATGTCGAGGTAGCGGCGCCCCTCGACGTCCGTCATCCAGGAGCCGTCCGCCGAGGCGACCACGACGGGCAGCGGGTGGTAGTTGTGGGCGCTGTGCGCCTCCGCGGAGGCGATCGCTCTCTCCGTAGCAGACACGGGGTCTCCGTTCGTTCCTGCGGCGTGGGTCGGCCGGGGGCCGTGGCCGGGGTCAGGTCCGGACCGGGGCCCGGGGGTGTGCCCCTTTCTATCGTCGCTCGGCCACCTTCCGAAGAAACATCGGGGTGCATGCGCGACTCGCCGGACAGCTTCCCGTTTCCCTGCGGTTCCGCAGCCTGTGACCGGTTCCCGCGGACGCCGCGAGTAGGGTGGGCGGTACGCACGGCGACTGGCGTACGCGGAACGGACCGCGGGGGAGCCGTGTGCGGCAGAACCGACGGGTGCCGCCCGCCTGGGCACCCCGGGGACCAGCACATCCCCTGTTCCTGCCTCGGAGGACGCCATGACTCTTCCCACCGCTTCCAACCACCCCGCGCTCACCGCCGCCGACCCCGAGCTGGCCGCGCTCGTCGGAGCCGAGGAGCGGCTCCAGGCCGACACGCTGCGGCTCATCCCCAGCGAGAACTACGTCTCGCAGGCCGTGCTCGAAGCCTCCGGCACGGTCCTGCAGAACAAGTACAGCGAGGGCTACCCCGGCCGCCGCTACTACGAGGGCCAGCAGAACATCGACCAGGTCGAGCTGCTCGCCATCGCCCGCGCGAAGGCCCTCTTCGGCGTCGAGCACGCCAACGTCCAGCCCTATTCCGGCTCCCCGGCCAACCTCGCCGTCTATCTCGCCTTCGCCGAGCCCGGCGACACCGTGATGGGCATGGCCCTCCCCATGGGCGGCCATCTCACCCACGGCTGGGGCGTCTCCGCGACCGGCAAGTGGTTCCGCGGCGTCCAGTACGGCGTGCGCAAGGGCCCGATCTCCGAGGGGGGCGGCCTCGTCGACTTCGACGAGGTGCGCGAACTCGCCCTCAAGGAGCGCCCGAAGGTCATCTTCTGCGGTGGCACGGCCCTGCCCCGCACCATCGACTTCGCCGCCTTCGGGGAGATCGCCCGCGAGGCCGGTGCCGTGCTGGTCGCCGATGTCGCGCACATCGCCGGCCTCATCGCCGGCGGCGCCCACCCCTCGCCGGTGCCGCACGCGGACGTCATCTCCACGACCACCCACAAGACGCTGCGCGGGCCGCGCGGGGCGATGCTGATGTCCCGCGAGGAGCACGCGAAGGCCATCGACAAGGCCGTCTTCCCCGGCCTCCAGGGCGGCCCGCACAACCAGACGACCGCGGCCATCGCGGTCGCCCTGCACGAGGCGGCCCAGCCCTCCTTCCGCGACTACGCGCACGCGGTCGTGGCCAACGCCAAGGCCCTCGCCGAGGAGTTGCTCGCGCGCGGCTTCGACCTGGTCTCCGGCGGCACCGACAACCATCTGATCCTGATGGACCTCACGCCCAAGGACGTCCCCGGCAAGATCGCGGCGAAGGCGCTGGACCGTGCCGGGATCGTCGTCAACTACAACACCGTGCCCTACGACCCGCGGAAGCCCTTCGACCCCTCCGGCATCCGCATCGGCACCCCCTCCCTCACCTCGCGCGGACTGGGCGTACAGGACATGGCCGCCGTCGCCGACTGGATCGACCGGGGCGTCACCGCCGCCCGCTCGGGTGACGAGGACGCCCTGGCCGTGATCCGCTCCGAGGTCGCGGCCCTGATGTCCGCCTTCCCCGCCCCGGGCCTCCCGGCCTGACGCCGGCCGGTGCTGTGACCGGTTCCGGTCACAGCACCAGCGGTCCGGGCCCTGGCCGGGCGCGAGGCGATGCCGCTGGGTGCCGCGGAGCCGGTCCGTGGTGCCGGGTGGTGGGCGATACCGGGCCTGGCCGCGGGCACCGCGCTGGGCGTGGCCCTGCGCCCGCTCGCCGCCCGGCGGCAGGGCGTCCTGCCCTGGAGGCGCGGCGGGACCCGGGACCCCGGGCCACGCCGGCAGCTCCCGTCACCGCACGGCCGACCGCACTGTGTTCCTCGTCTCAGTGGCGACGATGCGCAGCGGCCACGGCCGGAACGCCGTGCCGTCCTCCGCGTCGGCACCGGCGCCGCAGGCCACCACCGCCCGCAGCGCCACCTGTGTGCGGGCGCGCACCGGCTCCGCGTACGCCTCGGGCGGTGACCGATCGATTCCCGTCCTGTCGGCGGTACCTGAGAGAATGCTGAGCATGGCCTCTGACAGTCCTCGCGTGCTCTCCGGAATCCAGCCCACCTCCGGCTCGTTCCACCTCGGCAACTACCTCGGCGCGGTCCGCCAGTGGGTCGCCCTGCAGGAGACCCACGACGCCTTCTACATGGTCGTCGACCTGCATGCGATCACGGTCCCGCAGGACCCCGCCGAGCTGCGTGCCAACACCCGCCTCGCCGCCGCCCAGCTGCTGGCCGCGGGCCTCGACCCCGAGCGCTGCACGCTCTTCGTCCAGAGCCATGTCCCCGAGCACGCCCAGCTGGGCTGGGTCATGAACTGCCTCACCGGCTTCGGCGAGGCGTCCCGGATGACCCAGTTCAAGGACAAGTCGGCCAAGCAGGGCGCCGACCGGGCCACCGTCGGCCTCTTCACGTACCCGATCCTGCAGGTCGCCGACATCCTCCTCTACCAGGCCAACGAGGTCCCGGTCGGTGAGGACCAGCGCCAGCACATCGAGCTCACCCGCGACCTGGCCGAGCGGTTCAACGGCCGGTTCGGACAGACGTTCACCGTCCCGAGCCCGTACATCCTCAAGGAAACGGCGAAGATCTACGACCTCCAGGACCCGTCGAGCAAGATGAGCAAGTCCACGGCGAACCCGAAGGGCCTTGTCAACCTGCTCGACGAGCCGAAGGCGACGGCGAAGAAGATCAGGAGCGCGGTCACGGACACGGACACCGTGATCCGCTTCGACACCGAGAACAAGCCGGGCGTCAGCAACCTGCTGACCATCATGTCCACCCTCACCGGTACGGGTATCGCCGAACTTGAGCAGAACTACGAGGGCAAGGGCTACGGTGCGCTGAAGACCGACCTCGCCGAGGTCGTGGTGGAGTTCGTCACTCCGTTCCGGGCCCGCACCCAGGGGTACCTGGACGACCCGGAGACGCTGGACTCCATCCTGGCCAAGGGCGCGGAGAAGGCCCGCGCGGTCGCCGCCGAGACCCTCGCCCAGACCTACGAGCGGGTGGGCTTCCTGCCCGCCAAGCACTGACCGAAGCACTGAGTCGAAGGACCCTGGCAGGACGACTGCCGCTGCCGTCACACTGACGGCAGCGGCAGACCATCGGATCCGTCGATCCGTCGCGAGACGATCGAGCACCTGGATAGGAGAACGACGTGGGGACCGTAACGCTCGGCGTTTCGATCGCGGTCCCGGAGCCCTACGGCAGCCTGCTCCAGGAGCGGCGCGCGGGCTTCGGGGATCCCGCCGCGCACTGCATCCCCACGCACGTCACCCTCCTCCCGCCGACCGAGGCCGACGACTCCGTGCTGCCGTCCGTGGAGGCCCACCTGACACGGGTCGCCGCGACGGGAAGGCCGTTCCCGATGCGGCTCCGCGGCACCGGGACCTTCCGGCCCCTCTCGCCGGTCGTCTTCGTCAAGGTCGTCGAGGGCGTATCGGCCTGCACCCGGCTCCAGCAGCGGGTCAGGGACGCGTCGGGGCCGCTCGTGCGGGAGCTCCAGTTCCCGTACCACCCGCATGTGACCGTCGCGCACGGGATCGCCGATGAGGCGATGGACCGGGCGTACGAGGAGCTGTCCGGGTTCGAGGCGGAGTGGACGTGCACATCGTTCGCGCTGTACGAGCAGGGCGCGGACGGGGTGTGGCGCAAGCTCCGGGAGTACGCGTTCGGCGCCGGCCCGAAGCTGCCCGGTGTCCCCAATGTGCCCGCGCAGGGCACGGCGGTCGACGCGCCGGCCACCACCTGCTAGGTCGTGTCTTCACAGTCCCGTCTGCCCGGTGACGTCTGGCACGCTCCCCCAGAGCTCGCGCCTGGGAGGTGCCCCCACCCCCGTGGCCCTTCGGGCACGGGAGGTGCCCCCACGCCGCGTTGTCGTCGGTCGCCTATGGCCCCCGTGGCCCTTCGGGCACGGGAGGTGCCCCCACCGCATGGACTCCCTCCTCCGCCTTGCGATCGCACGCACCAGACGCCGCCGGGCCCGCCCTCCGGGCGGACGACGCCACTGTGAAGACACTCCCTGGTCCCCGTCGGACACGGCCCGGAGCGCCTACAGCGGCAGCCGGCGGAAGACCGGGCGCGGCAGGTGCCGCAGGCCCGACATCACCACCCGTAGCGGCCCGGGCACCCACACCGTCTCCGAGCGCCGCCGCAGCCCCGTCTCGATCGCCTCGGCGACCGCCTCGGGCGTGGTGGCCAGCGGCGCCTCCTGCAGACCCGCCGTCATCTTCGTGCGGACGAAGCCGGGCCTGACCACCATCACGTGCACCCCCGTGCCGTACAGGGCGTCCCCCAGCCCTTGGGCGAAGGCGTCAAGACCCGCCTTCGACGACCCGTAGATGAAATTGGCCCGGCGCGCCCGCTCGCCGGCCACCGACGACAGCACGACGAGCGAGCCGTGCCCCTGGGCTTGCAGGGCGGCGGCGCAGACCAGCCCGGAGGAGACCGCTCCGGTGTAGTTGGTCTGGGCGATGCGCACCGCCGAGAGCGGCTCGGCCTCGTCCCTCGCCTGATCGCCGAGGACCCCGAAGGCGAGCAGCACCATGTCGATGTCGCCCTCCGCGAAGACCTTGCCGAGCACGACCTCGTGGGCGGCCGGATCGAGGGCGTCGAAGGGAACGGTCCGCACGTCCGCGCCCAGGCCGCGCAGCGAGGCCGCGGCCTCGTCCAGGGCGGCCGACGGGCGGCCGGCCAGCCACACCGTACGCGTACGGCGCGCCACCAGGCGGCGCGCGGTGGCCAGGGCGATCTCGGACGTGCCGCCGAGAACGAGCAGGGACTGCGGGGTGCCGAAGGCGTCCTTCATGGCGAGTGGCTCCTCAGATCCTCGGAGAGTCGGAGAAAGAGTCGGGCGGGTCGAGCAGGGTCGGTCGGGTCGGGCAGGTCGGTCGGGTCGGTCGGGTCAGAGAGACAGCCGGCGGGAGAGGTCCGACACGAACACCCCGCGCGGATCGAGCTCGGCACGCAGCGCCCGGAAACGGTCCAGCCGGGGGTACATCGCGGCCAGCAGCTCCGGCCGCAGCCGTGAGTCCTTGGCGAGGTAGACCCGCCCGCCGGCCCCTGCCACGTCCTCGTCGAGCGCGTCCAGGAGAGCGCCGAGCCCGGGCAGACCGGCCGGGATGTCGAGGGCGAGCGTCCAGCCGGGCACGGGGAACGACAGCCAGCCGGGGTCCCCGTCGCCGAACCGTTTCAGTACGGCAAGGAAGGACGGGAAGCCGTGGTGGGCGATGCGGCGCACGATCCGGCGCAGCGCGTCCTCCTGCCCGTACCCGACCACGAACTGGTACTGCACGAAGCCGCCGCGCCCGTAGATCCGATTCCAGTGGGGGATCCCGTCGAGGGGGTGGAAGAAGGCGGGGAGTCTCTGGAGTTCGCCGGTGCGCGAGCGCGGGGCCCTGCGGTACCAGAACTCGTTGAAGAGCGCGACGGAGGTCCGGCCGAGCAGCCCGTCCGGTACGAGGCCGGCGAGGCCGGGGGCGGAGGGCAGCTGACGGGGGCGGAACTCCAGCGGGCGGCGCGCGGCGCGCGGCGGGAGCGCGTCGAGGGGCGCGTGCTCGCCCCGGGTGAGGACCGCGCGCCCGGTCGCGGCGCCGCGCGCGAGCAGGTCGATCCAGGCGACCGAGTAGCGGTAGCGGTGGTCGGTCGCGGTGAGCCGGGCCATCAAGTCGTCGAGGTCGGCGGCGCGTTCGGTGTCGACGGACATCAGCGAGGTCTCGACGCGGTGCATCCGGAGCTCGGCGGAGAGGATCACTCCGGTCAGGCCCATCCCGCCGGCCGTGGCGTCGAACAGGTCCGTGCCGGGCAGGGCGGTCCGGACCTCGCCGTCCGCGGTGAGCAGCTCCAGGGACAGCACATGGCGGGAGAAGGAGCCGGAGACATGGTGGTTCTTGCCGTGGATGTCGGCGCCGATCGCGCCGCCGACGGTCACCTGCCGGGTTCCGGGGGTGACCGGTACGAACCAGCCGAGCGGAAGGAGCACTTCCATGAGCCGGTGCAGGCTGACGCCCGCGTCGCAGACCACGACGCCCGTCTCCGCGTCGATCCTGCGGATCCGGTCGAGGCCGGTCATGTCGAGGACGGCGCCGCCCGCGTTCTGCGCGGCGTCGCCGTAGGCCCGGCCGAGGCCGCGCGGGATGGAGCCGCGCGCTCCGCTGCCCCTGACGGCCGCCGCCGCCTCCTCGTGGGTACGGGGGCGCACGAGCCGGGCGGCCGAGGGGGCGGTGCGGCCCCAGCCGGTCACGGGGATGGGCAGGGGCGGTGCGTCGGCGGTTTCGGCAGACATGTGCGCGACGTTATCGCCCTCTTTGGGCTGTTTTCTCACAACGTCGCCATGTCGGCGGGCTCGTAGAAATGGGTGATTAAACGAGTGTCATTAAAGATTGCCGTGAATCTTCGCCTCCGGTTGAGAAGAGTCGCCTCTGGTGACCGAGAGCGGGGTGGCGGATGCGAAACGTCGACACGGCGGGCCGGTCGGCCCGGTTGGGCTGGGCGCGCGCCGATCACCGGCTGCTGGTGGCGCTGCGCGAGTGCGGTAGGGAGCCGCGCGTCGCCGCGGCGGCCCGGGCGCTCTCGTACTGCGGCGAGCACGGCGCGGTGTGGATCGCGGCGGGTCTCGCGGGGGCGGCGGCCGACCGCGAGCAGCGCGCCGGCTGGCTGCGTGGCACCGCGCTGATCGGGGCGGCGCATCTGGCCAGCATGGGGATCAAGCGGGTGGTGCGCCGCCCGCGCCCGCAGCTGTCGGTGCGGGGCCTGGAACCACTGGTCCGCACGGCGGGCCGGCACTCCTTCCCGAGCTCGCACGCGACCGCCGCGGGCGCCGCGGCGGTCGCCTTCGGCACCCTGTGGCCGGCCGGCCGGCACCTGGTCCCGCCGCTGGCCGCCGCAATGTGCGTGTCCCGTCTCGTGGCCGGCGTCCACTACCCCAGCGATGTGGCCGCGGGCGCCCTCCTCGGCGCCCTGACGGCCCGTCTGGGCACCGGCCGGCTCGTCCGACGCGCCACCGGAGGCCGTCGTGGCTGAGCGGAGTACGGCGCTGCTGGAGCAGCCGGAGGGGCGGCCCGAGGAGGCCGCCGCCCGGATCCCCCGCGGGCGGGGGCCGATGGCGCTTGCCGTCGGACTCGTCAGGACGGCCAGACCGAGGCAGTGGATCAAGAACGTGCTGGTCGTGGCGGCCCCGGCGGCCGCCGGCGAGCTGGCCTCGCGGCACACGGTCGGTCAGCTGGCCGTCGTCTTCATCCTGTTCACCGCCGCCGCGTCGGCGGTATACCTGATCAACGACGCGCTCGACGCCGAGGCCGACCGGGCGCACCCGGTGAAGTGCCGGCGCCCGGTGGCCGCCGGGGAGGTGCCCGTACCCGTCGCGTACGCCGTCGGGGCCCTGCTCGCCGCCGCGACCGGCACCGCCGCTGCGGTGCTTTGCAATCCGCTGACCGCCGCGCTGCTGACCGCGTACGTCGTGATGCAGCTCGCCTACTGCGTCCGGCTCAAGCACGTCCTGGTGGTCGACCTGGCGGTCGTCACGACCGGGTTCCTGATGCGCGCCATGATCGGCGGGGTGGCGCTGTCCATCCCGCTCTCGCGCTGGTTCCTCATCACCACCGGTTTCGGCGCGCTCTTCATGGTCGCGGCCAAGCGCTACTCGGAGGCCGTCGAGATGGCCGACGCGGACGGCGCGACCCGCGCGCTGCTCACCTCGTACAGCACCGGATACCTGCGCTTCGTCTGGCAGCTGGCGGCCGGGGTCGCCGTGCTCGGCTACTGCCTGTGGGCGCTGGAGAGCGGCGGCACCGCCAACGGCTCGCTGCTGCCCTGGCGTCAGCTCTCGGTGATCGCGTTCATCCTCGCGGTGCTGCGGTACGCGGTCTTCGCGGACCGGGGCGCGGCCGGCGCCCCGGAGGAGGTCGTGCTGCGCGACCGGCCGCTCGCCGTCATCGGACTCGTCTGGCTCGCCATGTACGGCATGGCCGTCGTGGACCTGTGACCATGGAAGGCCACGACGGCCCAGGCGCAGCCCCGGCCATCGGGCCGCACGTCCGCCCCGGCCATCGGGCCGAGTGACGGCCCGGCCATCGGGCCGCGCCTCGGGCCGGGCACCGCACCCGGACACCGTGAGGACAGGCGTACGACATGGACTGGCTGACCCGACTCCCCGTCATCGGCCCGCTCGTTCAGCGGTTGATGAGGACCCACGCCTGGCGCTCGTACGAGACGCTCGAACGGGCGCGCTGGACGCGGCTCGCGGCCGCCATCACCTTCATCAGCTTCCTCTCGTTCTTTCCGCTCATCACCGTCGCCGCCGCCATCGGAGCCGCGCTGCTCAGCCAGGAGCAGCTGCGGAAACTGGAGGACAAGCTCGCCGAACAGGTGCCGGGCATCTCCGACCAGCTCAACATCACGGGGCTGGTGGACAACGCCGGCACCGTCGGGATCATCGCCGGTGCGCTACTGCTGCTCACCGGCATCAGCTGGATCGGCTCGATGCGCGAATGCCTGCGCGTGGTCTGGGGCCTCGACGACCAGGAGGAGGGCAACCCGATCGTGCGCAAGGGCAAGGACACGATCGTGCTGCTGGGCCTCGGCGCGGTCGCCCTGGCGTCGTTCGCCGCCTCGTCCCTCGGCTCCACCGCGGTCGGCTGGTCGGCGGACCGGCTCGGCATCGACCGGGGCGGCGCGGGCGGCGTCCTGCTCCAGACCGCCGCCATCGCCGTCGCCGTGCTCGCCGACTTCCTGATGCTGCTGTACGTCCTGACGCTGCTGCCCGGGGTGAAGCCGCCGCGCGGCAGGCTGATCGTGGCCGCGCTGCTCGGCGCGGTCGGCTTCGAGCTGCTGAAGCTGCTGCTCAGCGGCTATATCTCGGGCGTCGCGGCGAAGTCGATGTACGGGGCGTTCGGCGTGCCGATCGCGCTGCTGCTGTGGATCAACTTCACCGCCAAGCTGGTGCTCTACTGCGCCGCCTGGACGGCGACGGAGCCGGGCGCCGACGCGGAGGGGGCGGCTAGCGGAGGGGCAGCCGACGGACCAGATCGGGCAGCGGCCAGCGCCGGTTGACCAGGAACACGGCGCCGGCGAGCAGGACGAGCACCCCGCCCGTGATGGAGAGCGCCACACCGACACCGCTCGAGCCGCTGTCCGAGGCCGTCGAGGCGTTCGCCGGTCCGGGCCGCTCCTTGCCGCCCGCCCCGTCACCGTTTCCGTTCGCCGCGCCTTCCTGCTGCTCGGAACCGCCCGAGGGGTCGGTCCGCGCGGACCTCGGCGGCACCAGCTCACCGACCGGCTCGACCTTCCCGGCCGCCGAGAAGCCCCAGTCGAGGAGGCTGGCGGTCTCCTTGTAGACGGCCTGGCTCTCCTTCGACGACGGGTTCATGACGGTGACCAGCAGCACCCTGCCGTCCCGCTCGGCGACACCGGTGAAGGTCGACCCCGCGTGCGTGGTGTTGCCGTTCTTGACGCCGGCGATGCCCGCGTACGGCTCGACGCCGAGGTCGCCGGTGAGCAGCCGGTTGGTGTTCTGGATCTCGAACGCCTCGCGCTTCTTGCCCGGCTTCTGCTCGCCGGGGAACTTGGCCCGGACGGTCGAGCAGTACTCCCGGAAGTCCTTCTTCTGCAGTCCGCTGCGGGCGATGAGCGTGAGGTCGTACGCGCTCGACACCTGGCCCGGCTCGTCGTAGCCGTCCGGCGTGACCACGTGGGTGTCGAGCGCCTGGAGCTCGTCGGCGTGGTCCTGCATGTCCGCGACCGTCTGGGAGACGCCGCCGTTCATCTCGGACAGGACGTGGACGGCGTCGTTGCCGGAACGGAGGAAGACGCCCAGCCAGAGGTCGTGGACGGAGTAGGTCTGGTTCTCCTTGACCCCGACGAGGCTGCTGCCCTCGCCGACGCCTGTGAGGTCCGTCGGCTTGACCGTGTACTCCTCGTCCTTGGACAGCCTGGGCAGGACCGTGTCCGCGAAGAGCATCTTCATGGTGGAGGCGGGGGGCAGCCGCCAGTGCGCGTTGTGGGCGGCAAGGACGTCACCGCTCTCCGCGTCCGCGACGATCCAGGAACGGCCCGTCAGATTCTTGGGCAGGACGGGCGCGCCGGCCGCGAGTGAGACCTGGGTGCCGGGCTTGCCGAGCAGGGCACCGCCCACGGTGGACATGGCCGACGGCGGATTCGGCACGCTGTTGTCCTGCTTGTTGCGATTGTCTGTCTTATCGGCCTTGCTGAAGTCGACGGCCGCCGTCGCGGGCGCGGCGGTGAGTGCGGGCAGCAACGCGGCGGCGATGACCGTCAATGCGGTCTTCTTAAGAGCAGACACGATCGAGAAAGTACATGGAGTTGACGGCAATATGGTCATCGGCACGGTGACCCGCCGTGAACGCCGCCGGTACAGCCCATCGCGGGCCGCAGCGTCTGGTGCTCCCGCCCGGGGACCCCGCCGCACCGGGGCGCCGGATGCCGGTGATACTGAGGACATGAAGCTCAGCCGTCCCGTCTCCTGGTTCCTGCTCGTGTTCGGGGTGTGGAGCTGGGTCATCTGGATCACTTTCGTCAAAAACCTGTGGCAGGACGCCAGTGGGCTCGCCTTCGACGACGCCGGTGACCCCACTGCGTACTTCTGGGTCCATCTGCTGCTGGCCATCACGTCCTTTCTCCTGGGGACGGCGGTCGGGGTCATCGGGTTGCGCGGCGTGCGCGCATTGCGCCGCGAACGGGATTAGGGAACGGTGCCGTGCTGCTGGTCGTCCTGCTTGTGGTCGCTGTCGTCCTCGCCCTGCTGACGGGCGTGCACTGGTACGTGTGGCGGCGGCTCGTCCGTGACACGACGAGGCGCGGCAGCGCCGCGCGCCGTGCGGGCACCGTGGCGGTGGTCCTGCTGCCGCTGCTCTCGGTGGGGGCGCTGACCTCGGGGCGCGCGGGCGCCCCCTTCTGGCTCGAGCGGATCCTGGCGTGGCCGGGGTACATGTGGCTCGCGACCCTCCTTTATCTGACGCTGGCGCTGGTAGTGACGGAGGCCGTACGGCCGCTGCTGCGGCGGGCGCTGGAGCGGCGGGCGCAGCAACGGCGCGCCGATGCGCGGCCGGCGACCGCCGCCGGTGCGGGCGCCGCTGCCGCCGCGGACGACTCCGCTGCCGGTGCGGGCACCACCGCCGTCGCGACCGCCTCCCTCGCGACCGTCGCCGCCGACGGCGGCACGGAGGCCGACCGGCCCGCGGGCGGCGTGGCGACGGCCGTCGCCGCCGAGGAGCGTCTGACGGACACCGCGGATCGGCAGGCACCTTCGGCACCCTTGGCTCCGGACGCCACAAGCGCCTCGGACGCCCCGGACACGGCGAACGCGTCGGACCGCCCGGCCGGGGCGGAGGCGACCGCCGTCCCGGACACCCCTGCGCAGCCGGAGCTGTCACGGCGGCTCTTCGTCGCCCGTGTCACCGCGGGGGCCGCCGCCGCGGTCGCCGCCGGGACCGTCGGGTACGGGACCTACGGCGTGATGCGCGGGCCCCGTGTGAAGCGGGTCACCGTCCCGCTCGCGAAGCTCGCCCGAGGCGTGCACGGCTACCGCATCGCCGTCGTCAGCGACATCCACCTCGGGCCGATCCTCGGCCGCGCCCACACCCAGCGGATCGTCGACACGATCAACGCCGCCCAGCCCGACCTCGTCGCCGTCGTCGGCGACCTCGTCGACGGCAGCGTCGCCGACCTCGGGCGCGCGGCCGAGCCGTTGGCCCAGCTGAAGGCGCGCGACGGTGCGTACTTCGTCACCGGCAACCACGAGTACTTCTCCGGCGCCGACGCCTGGGTCGACCACGTCCGCGAGCTCGGCCTCACCCCGCTCCGGAACGACCGCGTCGAGATCGCCGGCTTCGACCTCGCGGGCGTCGACGACGTCGCGGGCGAGAGCGAGGGCCAGGGCCCGGACTTCGCGCGGGCGCTGGGCGACCGCGACCGCGGCCGCGCGGCGGTGCTCCTCGCGCACCAGCCGATCGTGATCCACGACGCGGTGCGCCACGGCGTCGACCTCCAGCTGTCGGGGCACACCCACGGCGGCCAGCTCTGGCCCGGCAACTACCTCGCCGAGCTCGCCAACCCGACGGTCGCCGGCCTGGAGCGCTACGGCGACACCCAGCTCTACGTCTCCCGCGGCGCGGGCGCGTGGGGACCCCCGGTCCGCGTCGGCGCCCCCTCCGACATCACCCTCGTCGAACTCGCCTCCCGGGAGGCATGAGCCCCGGCCACGCACCCGCCGTCCGCGCGTTCACCGCCCGCCGACCGGTACGAAGCGGAGCTCTCGACCCGTCCCCTGGGCCACCGCCCCGCTGCCCGCCGGTTGCCGGTCTGCCTCGGCTGGCTCACCTGCCGTGCTCGCTGGTCGTCGGCACGGCGGTTTCACGCGTCGTGGGCGCTCTGAAGGGCCGTCGGCCCGCCGGCCGCCACCCCGCGCGCCACCGGCCGCCGCCCCGCTGCCCCGTAGTCGCGTCGACTGTGTGTCCACCGGGTGCCGGTGTGCCGCTCGTGGGCTCGGCGGTGGCGTCTGACAGCGGTCGGTGGGTTGTTCGTGGGTTCGCCGGATGTGCGGCTGCCATGCGCGTGCCGAGCGGCTGTCGACCTTGCCGCTCACAGGTCGCGTGGCCGCCGCCCTGCCGTATGCCGGCGTGCCGCTCGTGCGCTCACCCGCCGTGCTTGCTGGTCGTTGGCCTGGCGGTTTCACGGGTCGCGCGCCCGTCGTGCGCGCTCTGAAGGGCCGTCGGCCCGCCGGCCGCCGGCTCGTCGCCGCGCCGGGGCGGCAGGGTGACCGTCACCGTGAGGCCCTGGCCGCCGGGTGTGCCGGTCGCCGTTACGGTGCCGGCGTGGGACTCGGCGACCGCCTGGACGATCGACATGCCGAGGCCCGTGCCGGCGCCCGCGCCGTCGGCGCGGAAGAAGCGGTCGAAGATGCGGTCGGCGTCCTCCTGGCGCATGCCCGGGCCGGCGTCGGCGACCGTCAGGCGGACTTCGCCTTCGGCGGAGCGGGACAGCTCGACGCGGACCGGAGCCGACTCCTCCGTGTGGCAGCGGACGTTGGCCAGCAGATTGCCGACGACCTGGCGCAGGCCCTGCTCGTCGCCCTGCACCACCATCGCCCCGGCCGCGCGGACGGTGAGCGGGCGGCGCGGCTGCTGCGCGGCGAGGTCCTCGGCCGCGTCCCGTACCAGCCGGCTCAGATCGACGGGACGCAACCTCAGCCGGGGGCGCTGGTCGAGGCGGGCGAGGGTGAGGAGTTCGTCGACGAGGCGGCTCATCCGGTCGGCCTCGGCGGTCATCCGGGACAGCGCCCGGTCGCGTTCGGCGGGCTCGCCCAGCATCCCCTTGTCCAACAGATGCAGATAGCCGCGGATCGCGGAGAGCGGGGTGCGCAGCTCGTGAGAGGCGTCCGCGACGAAGCGCCGCAGCTGCGCGGCGCTGCGCTCGCGCGTCACATACGCCGATTCGACCTGCTGGAGCATGGAGTTGAGGGCGAGCCGCAGCTGTTCGATCTCGGTGACCGGGTCATGGCGGCCCGGCACCCGCCGGGTCAGGTCGCCCTCGGCGATGGCGGACGCCGTCTCCACCATGTCCTCCAGCGGCCGCAGGGTGCGCCGCGCCCCCATCAGCGTCGCCGCCGCGAGCAGCGCCAGCAGCAGCCCGCCGAAGGCGAAGTCGACCTTGAGGGCGCGCCCCATCGACTGGTGGACGGCCTTGGTGGAGGTCGCCATCAGTACGGTCGTGCCGTCGCCGAGCGAGGCGCCCACCGCCCGGTACGGATCGCCGTCGAGCCGCAGCGTGTCGATCGCGTCGGAGCGGGCGAGGGCATGCGGATCGCCGGCCGCGGCGGCGAGTTCCCGCTGCCGCTCGGTCGGCGCCATCCCGCCGAAGGTGACCGGGCGGCCCTCGGGGCCGACGGCCACGAAGATCGTCTCGGGGCGCGGCAGGGTGCCGGCGCCCGCGTACTCGGGGAGGAGTTTGTCCCTTATCGACGCCAACGCGCTCAGCGACTCGACCTCGTGGAGCGTGAGCGCGGCCCGTTCGAGCCCCTGACGCGAAGCCGTCAGCTCACGGTCGATCGCGTCGAGAAGGTAGTGGCGCAGCCCGAAGAGGCTCACTCCGGTCGCTATCGCGATGCCGAGTGCGAGCAGGACGACGTTGACCAGGGTCAGTTTGGCGCGCAGCGAGTGCGTCCGGTGCCGGGGAAGTCTCATCCCGCGTTCGCCAGTCCGTAGCCGACGCCCCGCCGCGTCATGATCAACGGTGGCCCCAGCGGGTCGAGTTTGCGCCGCAGATAGCTGATGTACGTCTCGACGACCGTCGATTCGGCCGGATGCTCGTACCGCCACACGTGCCGCAGCAGCTGCTCCCTGCTGACGACCGACCCGGCGTTGCGCACCAGGAACCGCAGCAGCGCGTACTCGGTGGGCGTGAGCTCCGCGCTGCGCCCGCCCCTGCGCACGGTGTACGTCGACTCGTCCAGCTCCAGGTCCCCGTGGCGCAGCGGCGGGCGGACCGGCAGCCGGTCGGCGGGCCGGGTGCGGCGCAGCACCGCCCGGACGCGGGCGACGACCTCGTCCACGTTGAACGGCTTGGTGATGTAGTCGTCGCCGAGGCCGAGCCCGCCGACGACGTCGGCCGGCGCGTCGCGTGCGGTGAGGAAGACGAGGCCCGTCTCCGGGTGGGAGGCGCGCAGTTGGCGGGCGATCTCACGGCCGTCGCCGTCCGGGAGCATCACATCGAGCAGCGCGGCGTCGGGGCGCGTCTGCCGTACGGCGTCGGCCGCCTCCCGTACGCTTCCCGCCGTCAGCACCTCGAAGCGGTGGTAGCGCAGGGCGATGGCGAGGACGTCGGCGATGCTCGGCTCGTCCTCGACGATCAGCACGGTCGCGGGCGTCGCTGCTGCATCCGTCATGTCCCCAGTATCCGTAAGGGGAGCGGCCCCGGGCGGGCCGACGGCTTGGAGTTCCCTGAGAGTCCGGTCCGCACCGCCACCCGCCCGCCGCCTCCGCGCCGATGCTGGAGGACCTGGGGCGACCGACGAAGACGAGAGGGGCAGGAATCGTGGCGGGATGGGCACGCTGGTGCTACCGGCACAGACTGGTGGTCCTGGTGCTGTGGGTGGGAGCCCTGTTCGGCCTGGGGGCCGCGAGCAGCGCCGTCGGCACCAACTACGCGAACGTCTTCAGCCTCCCGGACACCGACTCGTCCGAGGCGTACGACCTGATGACACGGGCCTTCCCGGAGCGCTCCGGGGACACGGACACGGTGGTGTGGCGGGTCTCCGGCTCCTCCGGCACGGTCCGCGACACGGCGGTACGCGAGCGGATCGAGCCCGCGCTGCGCGAGATCGCGGCCATGGACGGCGTCGGCGAGGTCGCGAGCCCGTACGGTGCGGGACCCGTGGCCGCCGCGCAGATCAGCGCCGACGGGCGGATCGCCTACGCCCAGGTGACCTTCGCCGAGCAGGCCGACGCCGTACCCAAGGAACTCGTCGAGGAGGTCGTGGCCACCGCGCAGGACGCGGAACGGTCCCGGCTCCAGGTCGAGTTGGGCGGCCAGGCGATCATCAGGACGCAGGAGCCGCCGACCGGGATCGCGGAGGCGGTCGGCATCCTCGCCGCCGCCGTCGTCCTCTTCCTCGCCTTCGGCTCGCTCTTCTCGATGCTGCTGCCGATCGTCGTCGCGGTCTTCGGCGTCGGCACCGGCATGCTGTCGGCCACGCTGCTGTCGCACGTGACCGACGTGCCCGAAGTGGCGCCGCTGCTCGGCTCGTTGATCGGGCTCGGCGTCGGCATCGACTACGCGCTCTTCATCGTCACCCGGCACCGGCGGGCCATCCTGCGCGGCCAGGACCCCGAGGACGCGGCGGTCCTCGCGCTCAACACCTCCGGGCGGGCCGTGCTGTTCGCGGGCGGCACCGTGTGCATCGCGCTCGCCGGCATGCTCGTCATGCGGATGCAGTTCCTCGACGGCGTCGTCGTCGCGACCACGCTGACCGTGGTGCTCAGCGTCCTCGCCGCGGTCACGCTGCTGCCCGCGCTGCTCGGGCTGCTCGGCCCGCGCGTGCTCAGCCGCAGGCAGCGGCGCCGGCTGGCCGCGAACGGCCCGGAGCCGGAGGAGTCGAACGGCGCCGCGGCCCGCTGGTCGGCCGCCGTGCAGCGCAGGCCGCAGGCGGTCGCGGCCGTCGCCGTCGTGGTGATGGCCGCGCTGGCCGTGCCGGTGCTGTCGCTGCGCCTCGGCGCGACCGACCAGGGCAACCACCCGGAGACACGGACGACCCGGCAGGCGTACGACCTGCTCGCGGAGGGCTTCGGGCCCGGCTTCAACGGGCCGTTGCAGATCGTCGCCGAACAGCCGGACGCGACGGGCCTGGTGGAGCGGGTACGGGACGTGGACGGCGTAGCGCAGGTCGTGGCGCTGCCCGTGCCGCCGGAATCCGGCCTGTCGGTGATCCAGGTGGTCCCGACGACGTCGCCGCAGTCCGAGGAGACCGACGACCTCATCGACACGCTGCGGGAGCAGGTCATCCCGGCGTCGGGCGTCGAGGCCCATGTCGGCGGGGTCACCGCGGTCTTCAAGGACTTCGCGGCAGTGACGGGGGAGCGGTTGCCGGCCTTCGTCGCCACGATCATCGCCCTCGGGTTCCTGCTGCTGCTGATCGCGTTCCGTTCGCTGGTCGTGCCGCTGACGGCCGCGCTGATGAACCTGATCGCGGCGGCGGCGTCGTTCGGTGTGCTGGTGGCGATCTTCCAGTGGGGCTGGGGGGCGGAGCTGCTGGGCATCGGCAAGGAGGGGCCGATCACGTCCTTCCTGCCGGTCATCATGCTGTCGCTGCTCTTCGGGCTCTCCATGGACTACCAGGTGTTCCTGGTGAGCCGGATGCACGAGGAGTGGGTGCACTCCCGTGACAACGCGCGGGCGGTGCGGATCGGGCTCGCCGAGACGAGCCGGGTCATCAACTGCGCGGCGCTCATCATGATCTGCGTCTTCAGCGCCTTCGTGCTGAGCGGCGACATGGAGGGCGCGATGGCCGGCATCGGGCTCGCGGCGGCGGTGGCGCTGGACGCGTTCATCCTGCGGACGGCGCTGGTGCCGGCGGCGATGCACCTGCTGGGGCGCTCCAACTGGTGGCTGCCCGGCTGGCTGGAGCGGCGCCTGCCGCATCTGGCGGTCGAACCGCGGGAGGAGGAGCCACGCCAGTCGGAGCCGGTGGCGGCCCCGGCCGTCGAGGCCGTCGACGCCGAGGAGCCCGCCCCGTGCGGAGTCTCCGTCGTGCACGGCTTCGTACGCTCCGAGGAGGGCGAGCCGGTGGCGGACGCCGTGCTCACCCTGATCTCGGCGGGCGGCAGGCAGCTCGACCGGGTGGGGTCCCTCGCGGACGGCTCGTACATCCTGGCCGCGCCGTGCGCCGGGTCGTATCTGCTGGCCGTGCGGGCGCGGGGGTACGAGGCGGGGGCCCGCCACATCAGGACCGGCGACGAGCCGCTCGTCCAGGACCTGGTGCTGGCCGAGGAGGAGGTGGGCTCACGCCCCCTTGCCTGAGCTGCCGCGCTTGGGCTTGCCCGAGGCGGCCATGCCCGCGGCGGTGGGCATGAAGTCCCTGAGCAGGTCGTGCACCTCGGTGACGAGCGGCCGCAGGATGCGGAAGCGGGAGAGGGAGATCGCGCGGGCCGTGACCGGCGCGAGGCGTTCGACGAGCCGGCGGCTGTTGGCGCAGCCGTCGGAGCGGTCGTACACCCAGAACAGGACGAGCCCCATCTGCTGGAGCCACAGCAACTGCGGCAGCTTGTCGGCCAGTTCGGGGTCGACCTTGACGGCGGCCCCGGCCAGGACCCGCCGGTGGACGTCGATCGCCGCCTGGCGCGGGCCCTCGGACTCGGGCGAGAAGGGGCTGAGCGGGCTGTCCGGGTCGGCGGCGTTCTTGAAGAACTGGGATGCGAACTCGTGGTACGGCTCCGCGATGTCGAGCCAGCCGAGCAGGACCCCGCGGATGCGTGCCGTGAGGTCCTTCTCGCCGCCGTCGAGGATGTCCGCGACCGCCGCCTGGTGCTGCTCGGCGATCCGGTCGTAGAAGCCCTGGACCAGGTGCTCCTTGGAGGCGAAGTAGTAGTACGCGTTGCCTACGGAGACGCCGGCCTCCTGGGCGATGGCCCGCATCGTCGTCTTGTCGTAACCGCGTTCCTGGAAGAGCCGGAGCGCGGTTTCGAGGATGAGGGTGCGGGTCTGCTCGCTCTTGGCAGGCTTGGCGGACTGGTCCTGCTGCTCGTCCTTGACGTCGTTCACGGTGACCGAGCCTAACCGGGCGGGGCCGGCAGCTCGCACCGGCCGTCCGCGCAGGCGGCCGCGGCCGCCGGTCCCGTGGTCGCCTCCCGGTACTTGGCGGCGGCGAGCACGGTCACCCGGGCGAAGGGCGCCCCCGCCGGAGTCGCCAGCCAGTGGGCCTTGGGCCGGTGCTCGGCCAGGGCCCAGAGGCAGACGATCCAGGCGGCGGTGGACCGGTACACCTGGCCCCGGTCCCCGATCACGGTGATCTCCCGCAGGGTGCTCTCGTGATCGAGCTCCGGGAAGCGGCGCCGCGCCTCCGCCGACGCCGCGGGCACGAGGTCGAGCGGGACGAGCCGGCGCTGCCGCAGCAGCCAGTCGCGCAGATGGACGCAGAGCGAGCAGTGTGCGTCGTACAGCACGGTCAGCCGCTTCACCGGTACCCCCATCGCCGGCTCACGCCCCCGCTGCGGGCGCCGCCCAGGGGCCCTTGTCGCCGGTCCCGGTCCATCCCTGCGGCGGGACGGGCGGCGTCTGCTCGCGCTCCATCACGCCGCGCCGGCGGATCTTGTTGAGGACGTAGACGTTGAGCAGGTGCATCACCCCGAGCGCGAGCAGCACCACTCCGAGCTTGACGGACAGCGCTTCGAAGAGCCCGCGCGCGTCGGTGACGGCCTCGTCCTGGCCGAGGTAGAGCGCGACGAAGCCGAGGTTGACGAGGTAGAAGCCCACCACCAGCAGGTGGTTGACGGCATCGGCGAGCTTCTCGTTCCCGTGCAGCACGTCGGCGAGGAAGATCCGTCCGTTCCGGCTGAGCGTGCGGGCCACCCAGATGGTGAGCGCGACGCTGATCAGCAGATAGATGGCATACGCGATGACAGTGAGGTCCATTCCCCACCCTCCCTTGAACGCGTTCAAAAGGTCTTGTCATGGACTGTAGACCTCTTCTTGAACATGTTCAAGTGGGTTCGGGTGAGGGGAGGCGCCGCGGGAACGACGAAGGCCCCACCCGTCGGAAGCGACGGGTGGGGCCTCGGCCCGTACTGCCTACATGCTCAGCGAGCGGGCGTAGTTGATCTGACCCATGACCCAGTGCAGTGTCTCCGGGCCGGTCGCCGGGATCATCGTCGTGTGGTGGCGGCCGCCGCTGGTGACGCTGATCTGGATGAAGCCGGTCGTCCGCTTCTCCTTCATCAGCAGGAAGAAGAGTCCCACCAGGCACAGCAACGAGAAGACCACCGCCAGGACGACGGCATGCGTGGGGATGCGCTCCTCCGTGCGGGACATGTCGACGGCGTTCCAGACCGCGCCCTTGAGCGGCAGCGTCCCGTTGGGAGTCACGATCGCGTCCTGGAGGACGGTGATGTCCCCGATCGCCAGCAGCGGCACACCCGGGCCGGCGCCCATCGGCGCGAGCGGGGCAGACGGGGCGATCGGGGCAGGCGGGGGCTGGGGGTAGCCGTAGCCGAAGGCGCCGTCGTAGGGGTGGGGCGGCTGCGCCGGGCCCCACTGGTAGTCGCCGCCGTCCGGGTAGGGGGTCGGCTGGTTCATCTGGTCCCCGTTCTCACATGCCAAAGGCCCGTTTCCGTACGGTGAGCGTACAGAAACGGGCCCGTGGCGCAGAGTGAAAACCTTCGCTCAGAAGCGGCGGGTGATCAGCGCGCGCTTGACCTCCTGGATCGCCTTCGTGACCTCGATGCCACGCGGGCAGGCGTCCGTGCAGTTGAAGGTCGTGCGGCAACGCCACACGCCGTCCTTGTCGTTGAGGATCTCCAGGCGCTGCTCGCCCGCCTCGTCACGCGAGTCGAAGATGAAGCGGTGCGCGTTGACGATCGCGGCCGGGCCGAAGTACTGGCCGTCGTTCCAGAACACGGGGCAGGACGACGTGCACGCGGCGCACAGGATGCACTTGGTGGTGTCGTCGAAGCGCTCGCGGTCCTCCGCGGACTGGAGCCGCTCACGCGTCGGCTCGTTGCCCGTCGTCACCAGGAACGGCATGACGTCCCGGTACGCCTGGAAGAACGGCTCCATGTCCACGACGAGGTCCTTGAGGACCGTCAGGCCCTTGATGGCCTCGACCGTGATCGGCTTCTCCGGGTTGATGTCCTTGATCAGCGTCTTGCAGGCGAGCCTGTTCTTGCCGTTGATCCGCATCGCGTCGGAGCCGCAGATGCCGTGCGCGCAGGAGCGCCGGAAGGTCAGCGAGCCGTCGACATCCCACTTGATCTTGTGGAGACCGTCGAGCACGCGCTCCTTCGGGTCGATCTCGATCTGGAAGTCCTGCCACTCCGCCTCGGCCGAGACCTCGGGGTTGAAGCGGCGGATCCGGAAGGTGACCGTAATGTACGGGGACGCGGGCTCCGCAGGGACCGCGTCGCTCTTCTCCAGTACGGGGGTAGCCATCAGTACTTACGCTCCATCGGCTGGTAGCGGGTCTGGACGACGGGCTTGTAGTCGAGACGCACGGTCTCGGTGCCGTCGGCGCCGACCTCGCGGTACGCCATGGTGTGGCGCATGAAGTTGACGTCGTCGCGGTTCGGGAAGTCCTCGCGGTAGTGACCGCCGCGGGACTCCTTGCGGGCCAGCGCCGATACGGCCATGACTTCGGCCAGGTCGAGCAGGTTGCCCAGCTCGATGGCCTCCAGCAGATCCGTGTTGAACCGCTTGCCCTTGTCCTGGACGGACACGTTCTTGTAGCGCTCGCGCAGTTCGGCGATCTTCTCGACGGCCGTCTTGATGGTCTGCTCCGTGCGGAACACCATCACGTTCGCGTCCATCGTCTCCTGGAGCTCACGGCGCAGCTCGGCGACCCGCTCGCGGCCCGTGGAGCCGCGCAGCCGCTCGACCTGCTGCTCCACCAGGGAGGCCGGGTTCTCCGGCAGGTCGACGTAGTCGGCCTTGGCCGAGTACTCCGCGGCGGCGATGCCGGCGCGGCGCCCGAACACGTTGATGTCGAGCAGCGAGTTGGTGCCGAGGCGGTTGGCGCCGTGCACGGACACGCAGGCGACCTCGCCGGCGGCGTACAGACCCGGGACGACGGTGGTGTTGTCGCTGAGGACCTCACCCTCGACATTGGTCGGGATGCCGCCCATCGCGTAGTGCGCGGTCGGCTGGATCGGGATCGGGTCCGTGTAGGGCTCGATGCCGAGGTACGTCCGCGCGAACTCGGTGATGTCCGGGAGCTTGGCGTCGAGCTGCTCCGGCGGCAGGTGGGTGAGGTCCAGGAAGACGTGGTCGCCCTCCGGACCGCAGCCGCGGCCCTCGCGGATCTCCGTGTAGATGGAGCGCGAGACGACGTCACGCGAGGCGAGGTCCTTCATGACGGGCGCGTACTTCTCCATGAAGCGCTCGCCGTCCTTGTTGCGGAGGATGCCGCCCTCGCCGCGGGCGCCCTCCGTCAGGAGGATGCCCATGCGCCAGATGCCCGTGGGGTGGAACTGGAAGAACTCCATGTCCTCCAGGGGCAGCCCGCGCCGGTAGCAGGCGGCCTGGCCGTCACCGGTCAGGGTGTGCGCGTTCGACGTCACCTTGAAGAACTTGCCGGTGCCGCCGGAGGCGTAGATGACGGCCTTCGCCTGGAAGACGTGGATCTCGCCGGTGGCCAGCTCGTAGGCGACCACACCGGCCGACTTCTTGACGCCGTCGACCTCGGTGATGAGCTGGTCGAGGACGTAGAACTCGTTGAAGAACTCCACGCCCTCCTTGACGCAGTTCTGGTACAGCGTCTGGAGGATCATGTGGCCGGTGCGGTCCGCGGCGTAGCAGGACCGGCGGACCGGGGCCTCGCCGTGGTTGCGGGAGTGGCCGCCGAAGCGGCGCTGGTCGATGGTGCCGTCCGGCGTCCGGTTGAACGGCAGGCCCATCTTCTCCAGGTCGAGGACGGCGTCGATGGCCTCCTTCGCCAGGATCTCCGCGGCGTCCTGGTCGACCAGGTAGTCACCGCCCTTGACCGTGTCGAAGGTGTGCCACTCCCAGTTGTCCTCCTCCACGTTGGCCAGCGCGGCGGCCATACCGCCCTGCGCGGCGCCCGTGTGGGAGCGGGTGGGGTAGAGCTTGGTCAGCACGGCGGTGCGGCTGCGCTTCGTCGCCTCGATGGCGGCGCGCATACCGGCGCCGCCCGCGCCGACGATGACGGTGTCGTACTTGTGAATCTTCATGAGTGGAACCTCAGCCCCGTGCCTAGCGGATGTTCGGGTCGAAGGTGAAGATCACCAGCGTGCCCAGAAGGATGGTGAACACCGTGGCGGTGTACAGCAGGCCCTTGAGCCATAGGCGCGTGTTCGGCCGCTCCGCGTAGTCGTTGATGACGGTACGGAGGCCGTTGGCGCCGTGCAGCATCGCCAGCCACAGCATCAGCAGGTCCCAGACCTGCCAGAACGGGGACGCCCAGCGGCCCGCCACGAAGGCGAAGCCGATCTTGGAGACGCCGCCGTCCAGCACGAGCTGGATGAGCAGGTGGCCGATGACGAGGACGACGAGGACGACACCGGACAGGCGCATGAAGAGCCACGCGGCCATCTCGAAGTTGCCGCGGGTCGACTTCGGGGTCCTCGTGGTGCGCTTGCGCGGCGCCTCGATGACCGGGGCGGGGTTGTCGGCGTCGTAGAGGCCGACGCCCTCGACGGCGCCGATCGCGGAAGAGGTCTCAGCAGACATGTCTGGCGTCAGCTCCCGAACAGTTCACGTGCGGCGTGGCCGAGGACCGGGTAGATCGCGCCCACCATCAGCACGAGCCAGATGCCCATGACGGTCCAGAGCATCTGCTTCTGGTAGCGCGGGCCCTTGGACCAGAAGTCCACGGCGATGACCCGGAGGCCGTTGAGCGCGTGGAAGAGGATGGCGGCGACGAGGCCGTACTCCAGCAGCGCGACGATCGGATTCTTGTACGTCGCCACAACCTCGTCGTACGCCTCGGGGGAGACGCGGACGAGAGCGGTGTCCAGCACGTGTACGAACAGGAAGAAGAAGATGAGGACGCCGGTGACTCGATGAGCCACCCAGGACCACATACCTTCCCGGCCGCGGTACAGCGTTCCAGCCGGCACGGAAAAACCCTCCGGGAGCGGGGATTGGAGCCGGCCGCCAGCGTTCTACCAAAGGTGACAGCTCTGTCGGTCTGGCCCGGCCGGGTACGGTCCACCGGCCCCGGCCATCGTAGCGACGAGTTGTCGGTTCCCTCGCGCGGGGTCGTTATGTGTGATCAAACAGGCACGGACGGGCTATCGGAGCCGGTTCCGGCTCTTCCGGGCGGTCGGCGACCAGGTGCGCCAGCCGGGCGCGGGCCAGTCTGCGCAGCTCGTCCGCGGCGACCACCCGCTCCTCGTCCGGATCGTTGCCGAGTCGTGAGCGGATCGCGGCCAGCACCTGATCGGGCTGCTCGTCCGGGTGGAAGCCGTCCAGGCTGATGACGAAGGCGTGGCCGAAGCGGCTCTCGTAGGCGCTGAGGGCGGCGCGCAGCGCGGTGTGCGCGGCGGCGGGGGCGCCGGGGTGCAGGGCGGGGGAGCACTCGTCGCGCAGGGCCTCGTCGAGGTCGGCGGTGCCCAGGTCGTAGCCGGCCTCGTCGGCGGCGGCGAGGAGGGCGTCCAGATCCGGGTAGGGGCGGTGGGCCACGATCCGCCGGCCCCAGCGGCGGCTTCCGCAGCAGGCGAGGAGCGCCGCTTCGGCCGCACCCGACGGGGCGGTGTTGAAGCGGTCCAGTCCGGGCAGGAGCGGCGCGGGACGGGAGGGCCCGGCCGGCGCCGGGATCCGCAGGACGCCGGTGCGGCCGGTGTGCGATTCGCTGGACAGCGTGGGCTCCTCGGCGGACAGCGTGGGTCCCTCGGCGCCTGGGACGGGCATTCGGGACGGCTGGGGAAGGAGAGGGGAGTGGGCTTCACGCTATCGACACGCGCGGGGAGCTGTCCGACGGATGCGCGAATTTCACCCGGAAGGGATCCTTCCGGTGCGGATGATAGACGATCCCGACCGACATCGCCCGGTTCATCTGGATTGGAGATACTTCATCGGGAAGAGGAGGCTGAAGGGATGATCTGGCAGTCCACGCGCGCACGGGCCGGTCGCGCCCGGCTCACCGCCCCGGCGGCCGCCGCCGCCCTCGCCGCGCTGACCGCGGTGGTGTCCTGCTCCTCCGGCGCCGGGGGCGGCGCGGACGGCGGTTCACCGGGGGGCGTACGAGGTCAGGCGCAGCCCCCCGCGGCCGTCACCCCCTCGCCCACACCGTCCCCCACGAAGACCTATCCGCTCTCCACGGCGCCCCGCACCATCCCCTCCGTGCGCACCCACGAAGCGGCGCGCGGCCCCGGCTGGCGGCCCGGCCCCGGCAGCGCCGTCGTCGTCGCCAAGGGCAGCGAGGTGCTCGCCGACGAGGCACGGCTGCTCTCGCAGGAGCTGAAGACCGGCGTCCGCAACGGCGGCCCGGTCCGCGCCGGGGACGTCGAGCTGGCCCTCGGCTCCGCCGCACCGGACCCGGCATCGGCGGCCCCGGAGTCGTACACCCTCACCACCCGCGACAACCGGGTCCGGATCACCGGGCCCGACGAGGCCGGCGTCTTCTACGGCACCCGCACCCTGAAGCAGGCCGTCCGCTCGGGCGGCGCCATGCCCGAGGGCGTCGTCCGCGACCGGCCCGACCGGCCCCAGCGCGGCCTCAACGTCGACATCGCGCGCAAGCACTACACGGCGGGCTGGATCGAGGCCCGGCTGCGCGAGATGGCCGACCTCAAGCTCAACCAGCTCGGCCTGCACTTCTCCGACGACCAGGGCTTCCGCATCGCCTCCGACTCGCACCCCGAGGTCGTCTCCGCGCAGCACCTCTCCAAGGAGGAGGTGCGCCGGATCATCGCCCTCGCGCAGAGCCTGCACATCACGGTCGTGCCCGAGATCGACTCGCCGGGGCACCTGGGCGCGGTCATGAAGGCCCATCCGCAGCTCCAGCTCCGCAACATCAACGGCGTGCCGCGCCAGGGCGCCGTCGACATCTCGAACCCCGAGTCGGCGCGGATCGTGGACGATCTGCTGCGCGAGTACTCCGGGCTCTTCCCCGGCCGCTGGTTCCACATCGGCGCCGACGAGTACCAGGCGCTGACCGTGCGCGACCCCGAGAGCTCGTACCCGCAGCTCGCCCGCGCGGCGCAGCAGCGGTTCGGCCCGGGGGCCCGCGTCCAGGACCTGGCGACCGGCTGGCTGAACGACCGGGCGGCGGTGGTGCGGGGGCAGCAGAAGCAGCCCAAGGCGTGGAACGACGGGTTCTTCCGCGGCGGCGTCGTCTCCGGCGACAAGAATGTCGAGGTCGAGTACTGGACCGGTAAGGAGCTCGGGTCGCGCGAGCCGCAGGAATACCTGGCCGAGGGCCGCAAGGTCGTCAACCTCAACGACGAGTACCTCTACTACGTGCTCGGCGAGCCGAACGAGTTCACGTACCCCACCGGCCGCCGCATCTACGAGCAGTGGACACCGCTGGTGCTGCGCGGCACGACCGCCGTCCCCGCGCGCTACTCCTCGCAGATCCTCGGCGGCCGGCTCGCGATCTGGAGCGACCTCGCCGGGGCGCAGACCCAGGAGCAGGTGGCGGCGGGCGTCCGGATGCCACTGCGCGCGGTGGCGCAGAAGCTGTGGACGCCGGGTCAGCCGCCGCTCGACTGGGCGGGGTTCACGGCGCTGTCGGACCGGCTGGGCTGAGGTCCGGGGCCGCGGCCGGGCCGAGCTGGGCTGAGGTCAGGCACGGCTGCCGGGTGGCCGTGCCGGCCCGGCGGTCGGCTACCGGCCGCTCACGAGGGCCCGGCGGTGCGCTCGTTGAACACCTCGACCGGGCACTTCGCCGATCTGGCGGCCGCACCGTCCTTGATCCGCCCATCGGTCGTCACCAGCGGTACGGCGAACCCCTCCGCCAGAGCCACGTATACGGCGTCGTAAGCGGACAGGTTCACGTAGAGCTCCCGAACGCGCGGCAGCAACGGCATGTGCTCAAGCCGTCGCACCGGCAGCATCGTGAAGGCCGTCAGCGCGGCGTCCAGCTCCGAGTCGGTGAGTTTCCCGCCCCGGTGCCGGCCGAGCAGCGCTGAGGTCACCTCGACGTCCACCAAGTACGGGGCGACCAGGCGTTCGCCCTGGACGCGGGTGCGGACGGCTTCGCCCACGGGTCCGGAATCGGCGAGGAGCATCACCAGTGCTCCGGCGTCCACGACGATCACTCGTGCCGCCTTCCGCGCCCGATGGCCTCCAGCACCTCGTCCGTGGACAGCCGCGCCGTGGCCTGCTCGCGGATGCGAGCGACGACGTCCTCGAGAGCGGGGGTCGCCGCCTCTTCCTCCAGCAGCGTCCGGGCATAGGCCTGGAGCGACTGCCGGTTGCGGGCAGCTCTGATCTTCAGCTCGGTGAGCGCTTCCTCGGACAGGTCCCGTACATAGAGAGTCGCCATGCCATCATTCTAGCCGCATTGCGACAACTTTGCTGGCATCGGATGCTGGGCGTGGGCGTGGGCGTGGGCGTGGGCGCAGTGCCGGTGGGCCGAGTTCCAGTGCCCCGTGTGAGTCCGCGCGAATCGCGGTGGGCGGGTGTCGCGCGGGCCGCGTAGGGTCCGCTGCGGCCGGGGCGGACCGTGTCGCCGCGGAGGGCATGATCGCCGGCGCCGTGCTCGATGTCGCGGCGGCCGTGTTCGTGATCCTCTTCGTCAGGAAGGTGACGGGGATGCAGCACACCAGGGCCACCGTGCCGGTGCCGATGCCGCCTCCGGTCCCGGCGCCGCCGGTGTCGGCACCCGCCGGAGGATGATCCTGGCCGGATTTATCGCCACCAACGACGCGATGTGCGACAGCCGGTGCAGGGTGATGCCTTTTTCCGCCGTTCGCACCGCGTCCAACGGTCCGGCATTTCAGGCGAGTCCGGCATCATCCCGGCGCCCGGGTGACGATTTCGCGCCATGGGACGCAGTAAGGGGCGTACGGTGGTCCGCACCCGACGGGAGGCGTCGATGGACGTGGTGGAAATGATCGCCTCGGCGGACGAGCGGAGCCTGGCCGCGAGCGGTCTGGCCTGCCTCGACCGCTGTCTGCCGTTGCTGGCCGACGAGACCGATGTGCTGCGCCCGCTCTGGGCGGGTATCGCCGCGGGCGAGGACGGCTGGGCGGACCGGCTGGCGACCGCCAGAGCGGCGCTGGACGAGACGCCCGTCGCCGACGAAGCGGCCGCTCCGGTACGGCGGATGATCGGTGCCGCGCCCTCGGAGTGGGCCGTGGGGCCGCTCGCCGAATGGGCCACGGCCTGCTCGTCGCTGGCCCTCGAACTGCACCAGGACCTGGACCCGTCGGGCGGTGCCGAAGGCCCGCTCGTGGCCGGCGAGCAGCGCCGCCAGATCCAGATCCTGGAGGTCCTCTCGGCCACCCCGGGCGGCGCGGGGCTGCGCCGGGCCCTGGACCTCTCGCTGGAAGGGCAGCGCGTGTTGCGCGCCGCCCTGTCCCGCCGTGCGAGGGCCGCCCAGGGCGCGTCCTGAGCGGCGATTCCGGGGCTCGTCCGGCGTCTTGTCCGGCACAGCGCCGGGCGGGCCATGCCGGGCAGTCGAGGCCGGGCACGCGCTCCCCGTAGCCCTTCGGACGCGGGAGGTGCCTCCGTGCCGCGCGGTCGTTGGTCGTCGGTCGCCGATGCTGCGCATGGCCCCTGCCTCCGCCTGACGTTCGCAGGCACCGGACGCCGCGCTTCTCGCCCTGCGGGCGGGTGGCGCTGGGTGTCGGGCTGTCTTTTCTCAGGGCCTGTTGACCCGCGGGGCCGCCGCCCGGACGATCCCGTCCGGGCTGCCGTCCGCCACGACCACGCCCCCGGCGACGAGTTCGGCGTACCCGTCGCCGTCGGTGTCCCGCGCCGCGAAGGACGGACCGAGGTTCCGCAGCCCTTCGACGGTGGGCGCGCCAGTGGTGGTGAGCCCGGCGGGGGAGCCGTGGAAGGTGGCGATGCCGCTGCCGGTCCACACCGCGAGGTCGTCGTACCCGTCGCCGTTGAGGTCGCCCGCGGCGACGGCCCGCCCGCCGGCGCCGTGCAGGACGGCGGGGGTCGCGGTCGCCGGGCCGCGTTTGGTGCCCCGCAGCAGGACGAGGGGCGCGTCGCCCGCCGCCGTACGGTAGGTGACGGCGGCGTCCTCGTACCCGTCCGCGTCGAAGTCGCCGGTCGCGGCGTCCGCGGCGGGGGCGTCGGTGGCGGGTTCCTCGTCCCAGCCGGTGCCGGAATCCGTATCCGTATCCGTATCGGCAACAGCGTCGGTGTCGGTGTCGGCTTCGGCTCCGGCGTCGGATCCGTCCGGGACGAGGCCGGAGGCGGACGCCGACGCCAGCGCGCGGATCTTGGGCAGGTCGGCGTACAGATGGTCGCCGGGGCAGTCGGTCGCCGAGCCGTCGCGATGCCCGGAGATCCGCTTGAGCGTGGCCGTCTCCCCGGCCTCGAACTTGCCGTTGTCGGTGGCCGCGGTCAGCCGGACGGACCCCGCCGGGTCGAGCCCGTAGAGCCCGAGCTTCCAGGCGGCGACCGTCGCGACCGCCTGCCGTACGGCCGGAACCGTCGTGGCCGTCATGTAGTCGCCGAGGACCGAGATGCTGCTCGTGTCGGTGTTGAAGCCCGCGGTGTGCGCGCCCTGGACGGGCTTGTCGATGCCGCCCGCGCGCCCCTCGAAGACCTTGCCGCACTTGTCGACGAGGAAGTGGTAGCCGATGTCGTTCCAGCCCTGGCTCTTGACGTGGTACGTGAAGATGCCGCGGACGATGGAGGCCGAGTCGGCGCACGTGTAGGAGTTGGTGCCCGCGGTGTGGTGGACGAAGACGGCCTTGGTCGTGCGGTTGTACCGGGGCGGGTCGAGGACCATCGACTCGTCGGCGCCCCAGCCCGCGCGCATCGTCATGGCGGGGGCGCCCGCCGGTGCTTCCGCGCGTGTCGCCGCCGGCAGCCGCACGTCCTCGGCGCCCTCCGGGTCGACCAGGTCGACGCGCAGGCCCTCCGGCAACGCGTCGCCGGTGGCCCGCAGCTGGATGCCGTCGGACGGCCCGGTCCACAGCGGCGAGGTCCCGCCGCGCATCGTGGTGTCCGCCCGCTCGGTCCCCGACTCGTTCTCCGACGCAGTCCCTGACGCAGTCCCCGACTCGGGTCCCGACTCGGGCGCGCGGACGTCGGCGTCGAGCGCCTGCCAGTCGGACCAGGTGCGCGTCCTGCTGTCCCGGGTGCGGACCTCGGCGGTGCCGCCCAGCTCGGCGTACGGGTCGTCCCAGGTCAGGCCGATCAAGCTGAACGGCTGCGTGGTGCGGGCGGGGATCGTGCGCTCCGTCGGGTCGTCGCCGTCGGGCACGGGCACGGTGTGCACGTCGCCGCCCTTCGCGGACGCGGGCGCGGGCGTCGGCGGCGAGGAGGTGGGAGCGACCGGCACGGCGGGCCCCGCGGGCCCTGCGAGGGCGATCCCCACGGCGACGGAGGCGGCGAGCACGGCGTTACGTGAGCGCCTCAGGGCGCGGCTTCTCATGGTGCGCGAGCATACGGAGCAACTCCCGCCATACAGGGGCGACCCGGCCCGGACTGTGCAGATGATCGCCCGAAATGAGGAGGTGATTGACGGGCAGTCAGGGGCTCGTGCGGCGGCGTCAGGGGTGCGTCAGACGGCGACAGAGGTGCGTCGGGCGGCGACAGGGGGCATCAGAGGGACTTCAAGGGCCGGTTCACCTCGTTCGGTCCAAGATCCGAGGATTGTCCGCTCGATGGTCCGGTTCTTCGCGGGCGTGCTATACCTTCGCCCGCTTCCGGGGGACGGCCGGAGCGGCGGTCACCCCCGTGAATGCACCGGGGCGCTTCGTGATGCCCGCATGCCGTGTGCCGTTCCTCGCTCGACACTTGGAGGAATGTGTGACGGGACGACAGCTGTCCTCATCTCGATCCGCCCTCGGCCGCGGCGGCACGGCAGCCGTGGCCGCCCTCGTGCTCGCCGCCGGGGCCGTGCCCCTGCTCGCCTCCGAGGCGCGCGCCGGTGCGAAGGACGACCCGGCAGGACTCACCCTTCCCGCCCCCGACCGCTACGCGCCGGTCGAGGACACGCTGTACCTGGCCGGGGACACCGGCTATCTCCACCGCCGTGCGACGGGCGACGGGTCGACGGCCCCGTACCAGTGGCGCGGTTACGACGGCACGGAACGGACCGTCGAGAACTTCACCGGTACGCTCCCCGGCCAGTACGGCCACTACGCCGCCGGCAGCGACACCCTCCCCGTCCCGAACGGCGCGAGCGGAGTGGTGCAGCTGCGCGATCCGGCGACCGGCGAGTCCACGGCGCTGACCGTGCCGGACGGGCAGTACACGGCCGCCTCCTTCGGGAACACCGTGCTGACGTTCACGTACAACGAGGTGTGGCAGGTCGACAAACTGCACATCCTGCGGACGACCGACGGCGTGACCGGCGATATCACGGTGGAGCCGCCGGAGGGCCTGCGCTTCGACAGGCAGCCCGTGCTGGCCGGGGACGGCCGCCATGCGCTCGTACGGTTCCTCCACGCCTACGAGATCGGCCTGATCGACCTCGCCACCGGCAGTCTCACCCGGATCGCCGCCCATCCCTGGACCGATGACCCGGTCAAGCTCCAGGCGGCGCTCTCGCCCACACACATCGCCTGGTACCAGCAGGGCTCCGGGCAGGCCCGGGTGGTGCGCCGGGACGACCCGACCGGGACCCAGACCGCCGTCACCGTGCCGACCGGCCCGGACGGAACCTCCGCCGTCGGACTGGCCGGTGACTGGCTGCTCACCTCCTCCCGCGTCCCGTCGCCGGGCCTCGGCGGCCCGCTGTACGCCAGCCCGCTCGACGGCGGCGCGGCGCGCACCCTGCTCGCCCACGCGCAGGACGACCTCGTGCAGATCCCCGGCGGCGGAGCCGTCGTGGTCGGCGGCGCCGCCTCCGGCGACTGGGCGGTGCGCCGCGTCGAGACCGCGTCCGACGGCGCCCCGGTGCTCCGTACGCTCGCCGAGGTGCCGGCCAGGCCGGCCGTCGTCCGCGGCATCTCGCTGGCCGGCGGGCACCTGGTCACCAGGGAGCTGGACAGCGCGGCGCGGCCCGCCTACCAGACGCGCCAGATCACGCTCGGCACGAGCCCCGCGGCGGGTCCGCGCTCCGAGCTCGCCGACGCCCCGCTGAACGACGCCTACGGCCAGCCGCTCGGCACCGGCGACGGCGGCCTGCTGCACATGCGGTACGACGCCGAGGCACAGCGCGACGTGCTCGTACGGACCACGGCGTCCGGCGCGACCACGGAGACGCTCCCCTTCGACCGCCCCGCTCCGGAGAGCTCCGGACTCGGACTCCGCGACACGGACGGTCGGTACGCGCTCTACGGCGGCGGCAACGAACGCGTCGTCATCGACCTCGACGCTCCCGGCGGCGGCACGGTCGTGCACACCGTGAACCAGTCCGCCGCCGCCCTCTGGGACGGCGACCTGTGGACCACGAACGGCGCGTGGGGCGAGATCGAGTCCCGCGACCTGGCGACCGGCGCAGTGACCCGGCTCTCCGTGGGCGCCGACTGCCAGATCATGGACATGCAGGCCGTCGGGCGCTGGGTGTACTGGGACTGCCTGATGCCCAACAGCACCGGCAACCCCGCCGAGTACCCCTTCGGCGTCCACGACCTGGCCACCGGCAAGGACATCAGCCTGCCCGCGCGCGGCAAGCTCGGGAACGGCTTCGTCGTCACCCACGACAAGTCCGCGGGCGAGCTGCGCCTCACCGACTTCCACACCGGAACGGCCACGGCGCCGCGGGTCCTCGGCCTCCTGCCCGCCCTGCCCGGCGCGGCGATGTGGAAGAACCACGACGTCGACAAGTTCGGCGGCGACGTGGCCTGGCTGGACGCCGACGGGACCGCCCACGCGGCCCCCGGCGGCGTACCCGGCCGGCCCGTCACGGTGGACGACCCGCGCTGATCCCGCCCGTCGAGGCAGGTCGTCGGCGCGTCACATGCCACTGGTACGGTCCCGGGCATGGCCGACGATCACGGATCAGCGACAAGTCCCGTCACCGCCGAGGATGTTCAGCACGCCGTGCGACTCGCGCTCGCCACGCTGCGGGGCGGGCTCGGCGGTGACTGGGACGCCAGGGCCGGGACACTGGAGTGGACCTGCTGGGAGACCGCCGAGCACCTCGCCGACGATCTCTTCGCGTACGCGGCCCAGTTGGGCCCCGAGCGGCCCCCGCTCGACCGGGAGATCCCCTTCGACTGGATCGCCCGCCGCGAGGGCGGCCCGGCCAACGTGACCTTCGCGGACCGCGCCGCCGGCCCCGCGGGACTGCTGAGCGTGCTGGAGTCCTGCGGGGCCATGCTCACCGCGATGGTCCGCACGACCCCGCCGGACGTGCGCGCGTACCACGGCTACGGCATCTCGGACGCCGAGGGCTTCGCCGCGATGGGGACTGTGGAGACCCTGGTCCACACCCACGACATCGCGACGGGCCTCGGCGTCCCCTGGACCCCGCCCGCCGGCCTCTGCGCCCGCGCCCTCGCCCGCCTCTTCCCGCACGCCCCGACGGACACCGACCGCTGGGCCACCCTGCTGTGGGCGACCGGCCGCGGCGAACTCCCGGGGCGGGAGCGGCTGGAGTCCTGGCGCTGGCACGGGGCGGTCGCGGAGTAGCCGCGCGCACCCGCCTCACGCCGAGTCGGCATTGGTGGACGCCGGAAGTCCGCCGTGCTGTGCGCGAGCACATCGGCGGGCCCTGGGCCGGCCTTCAGCCGTGCGCCCGCGAGCTGCGCACCGATGTCATCCGCCACGTCGGCGCGGGCGTCGTGCGGGCGTTCCGGTGACCGTCCGTATCGCCGACGCCGCCCGGGCCGACCGTACGAGCCCGGAACGCAGGCCCTCCGACGCGTGCGCCTGGGCTGTCGGGCCTGGTACCAGGGCCGTCCGGCGCGAACCGGAGACGCACGAGGCCACCGGGCCGACTCTCGTACGACCACTGCGCGTTGCCGTGGTATCGGCCGCGACCGAGGCGTATGACACTGACGTATGCCCCAAGTCCTTTGTGGGCGGGGCCTGTTAGAGCCCGTTACACTCGTGAACGGCCCCGTTCAGCGACTGAAGGACCGACCGTGCTCCAGGAGTTTCCGATCTACTCTCAGCTCGTCACGGAGCGCGGCGATGTCGTCGCGCAGGCACGCATCGAGGCCGAGCGCGTACGCCGGGAACTGGAGGCGGCGCTGCGGCCTCTGACGACGCTCACGCGCTCGCCTCACGGCCCGTCGGGGACAGGCGTCGGTCTCGGCTGGTGACCCGGTCCCGGTCCCGGTCCCGGTCCCGGACCGGGGTCCGGACGCGGACCCGGACCCGGAGCGCGGCGGCAGGCGTGGTCACCGGAACACCGCGGCGGCCCTCTCCTCCGTCACCGGCGCCTCCTGGCGCTCCTTCAGGATGAGCGCGGCCACGAAGGACAGCACCCCGGCGGCGCTCATGTACACGGCGATGGCCGTCCAGTCGTCGGTACGGTCGAGCAGATAGGTCGCGATCATCGGGGCGAACCCGCCGCCCAGGACGGTGCCCAGCGTGTAGCCGATCGACAGGCCGGTGTAGCGCACGTCGACGGGGATCGCGTGGGCGAAGAACGTGGGCATCGCCGCGTACGTCGCGGACCACGCGGTGAACAGGACGAGGAACCCGAGCAGCATGAGCGCGGTGCTGCCGCTGTCCAGGGACGCGAACCACGCGTACGGCAGCACGGCCATGCCCGCGACGCCGGCGAGGAAGAGGCCCTTGCGGCCGATGCGGTCGGACCAGCGGCCGAAGAGCGGGATGGCGACGATGGTGAGCGCCGTGCCGGCGAGGACGAGTCCGAGCATCGCGTCCTTGCTCACGCCGATGAACTCGGTGCCGTAGCTCAGGGAGAAGACCGTGCCCACGTAGAAGGTGACTCCGGTGGCGAGGTAGGCGACGGCCATGAGGGCCACGGGGGCGCTGTGGCGGCGCAGCACCTCGATCGCCGGTGCCCGGTGGACCTCTCCGGCGCGCTTGGCCGCGTCGAAGTCGGGGCTTTCCGTCACCTTGAGGCGGATGAAGAGGCCGAGCCCGACCAGCACGGCGCTGAGCAGGAACGGGATGCGCCAGCCCCAGGAGCGGAAGTCGTCGTCGGGGAGTTGGGTCACGGCGAGGAAGAGCAGGTTGGCGAGGAGAAGTCCCCAGCCCGTTCCGGTGTTGACGACCGCTCCGTACAGGCCGCGGCGGCGCGGGTCGGCGTGCTCGACGCTCATCAGCACGGCGCCGCCGTACTCGCCGCCGAGCGAGAAGCCCTGGACGAGGCGGACGAGCACGAGGAGCAGCGGTGCCGCGACGCCTATCTGCTCGTACGTGGGCAGCAGGCCGATGGCGAAGGTGGCGGCGCCCATCAGGGTCAGGGTGAGCACGAGCATCGACTTGCGTCCGAGGCGGTCGCCGAAGTGGCCGAAGACGACGCCGCCGACCGGGCGCGCGACGAAGGCGATGGCGAAGGTGGACAGCGAGAGCAGGGTGGACACGAGCGGATCGAAGCCCGGGAAGAACCAGTCGTCGAAGACGAGTGAGGCGGCCGTGCCGTAGATGAAGAACTCGTACCACTCGACGGTGCTGCCGATGAGGCTCGACAGCAGGACCTTGCGGGCCTGGCGTGGTGCGGGGTGCGTCGCCGCGGTCATGGTCGGTACCTCCCGATGGTCTTGGTGGATGCGGAGGATCCGCTCCGTAACATCGGCGGAACGTACCATGTAACATTTTACTGAGGAAGGGTCCGGGCCTGCCCGGCCCCGGCCCCGGACAGATCCCCGAGGAGTCCTGTGGAGGAGCGCATGGCCGGCCAAGAGACGGCGACCGTCATGATCGGGGCCGACGAGGTCCGCGCCGCCGTACCGATGCCCACCGCGATCGCCGCCCTCCAGGGCGCGTTGCGCGAAGGGCTCGACCCGGAGACCGACCCCGCCCGCTCCGTGGTGCCGGTCGAGCACGGCCAACTGCTCCTGATGCCCTCCCAGTCACGGCACTACGCCGGCGTCAAGATCGCGTCCGTGGCACCGGCCAATCCGGGCCTGGGGCGCCCCCGCATCCAGGGGAACTACCTGCTCCTTGACGCGGAGACCCTCACCCCGCTGGCCGTTCTCGACGGCGTCGCCCTGACCGCGATCCGCACCGCGGCGGTCTCCGCGGCGGCCGCGGACCTGCTCGCCGACCCCGGCGCCGAACGCCTCGTCGTCTTCGGCACCGGCCCGCAGGCGCACAGCCACGTGGAGGCGCTCCGCGCCGTCCGCCCCCTCCGCCACCTCACCGTCGTGGGTCGCGACCCCGTACGCCTGCGGTCCTTCCTCCAGGCGTACGAGGACTCGGCGCTGACCGTGGTGGAGGGCGGGCCGCGGGCGGTGGCCGACGCGGACGTCGTCGCGTGCTGCACCAGTGCCCGTACGCCGCTGTTCGACGGCGCGATCCTGCCCCCGCACGCGACCGTCACCGCCGTCGGCTCCCACGAGCCCGACGCCCGCGAGGTGGACGACGCGGCCGTGCGCCGTTCGACGGTGGTCGTCGAGGCGCGCACGGCGGCGCTCCGCGAGGCCGGCGACATCATCCAGCCCGTCCGCGCGGGCGTGCTGAATCCCGAGACGCTGGTGACCCTCGCCGCCCTGGTCCGCGGCACGGCGGTGGTCGACCGGTCCCGCCCCCGGCTTTTCAAGAGCGTCGGCATGGCGTGGGAGGATCTCGTCGTCGCCGGCGCCGCGTACGAGGCGGTCGCCGGGACGGGAGGCGGGAGAGGGGGTCCGGACGGTGGTGAATGACCACAACGCGCCCGCGCTGCCCTCGCTCCACGGCCGGCGCAGTCTGCGGGACGAGATCGTCCAGACCCTGCGGGGCGCGGTCATCTCCGGTGATCTGCGGCCCGGCGTCGTCTATTCGGCGCCCAGCCTCGCGGCGCAGTTCGGCGTCTCGCCGACCCCCGTCCGCGAGGCGATGGTCGATCTCGCCAAGGACGGTCTCGTCGAGCCCCTGCGCAACAAGGGCTTCCGGGTGGTGGAGCTCTCGGAGAAGGAGCTCGACGACCTCGCTGACCTGCGGGCGCTCATCGAGGTGCCCGTCGTGCGGCGGCTCGCGGAGGCGGGCGTCGACGCCGCGGACATCGCGCGGCTGCGGCCGCTGGCCGCGGGCATCGAGGAAGCCGCCGCGCGCCGCGATCTGATCGCCCACGCCGCCATCGACCTCGAGTTCCACCTCGCGCTGCTCGCGCTCGACGGCAACGAGCAGATCGTGGAGACCGTGCGGTCGCTGCGGTCCAGATCCCGGATCTACGGCGCCAAGCAGCTCGCCGAGACGGACGCGCTCCTCCCCTCGGCGCGCGAGCACTCCGTACTCCTCGACCTCGTCGAGGCCCGTGACGCGGCGGGAGCGGAGGCGCTCATGCGGCGGCACATCGGACATGTGCGGGGAATCTGGGCGGCGAAGCGCGACTGACGCCCGAGCGGCGTCGAAGGTTGTACGGACGGAAGAAATCCGTGGTGTGAGAACGGGCACGCGCACAAGCCGTGACGGTCCCGACATCCCCGTCGCTTGGTCAGACATGGACAGGGACTTCGGCACACTGCCCGGCGCGCGGGACATGCGCGCGTACGTCGCCCGATTCGTCGCACAGCTCACCGAGCGGAACCGGCTGCCGCTCGACTACTCCGTCGCCAGCCTGCGCATCGTCGACTTCGTGGTCGACGGGCTGCGCCGCAACGAGCCGGAGCGGGCGCAGGTCGAGGAGGTGCTCAGCGGCCTCGGGGCGTACGCCGGCGAGGTGATCGTGCGCCGGGCCGGCGGCCGGTGGGTGGACTTCGACGCCGAGCAGCGCGCGTTCTTCGGGCAGCCGGTGGGGGTCAGGATGCCCGACGGCCGGGCCTGGAACCCGCTGGGTAAGGTGGTCAACCGGTTCGAGGCGGGCTCGGACGAGGAGTCCGTGCAGCGGCTCTATCTTCTGCTCCACGGCAGGGCCCGGAGGACGGTGTCCTGCTGAGTCGCCGTGATGTGTGAGGTGCCGGGCGCCGTCCGGTCGTTGCGAAGAGGGAGAAGTGGGGGCGTACGACGCCGAGCTCGGCGCAGCCGTCGAGCGGGCCCAGCAGGGTGACGAGGACGCGTTCGCGCGCGCCTATCGCCTGGTGCAGCCCGGTCTCCTCGGCCTTCTGCGCGGGCTCGTCGGCGACGACGCCGAGGACGTGGCGTCCGATGCCTGGCTGGAGATCGCCCGCGACCTCGGGCGCTTCCGCGGGGACGGGGCGGGTTTCCGCGGCTGGGCGGCGACGATAGCCCGCCACCGGGCCCTGGACCATCTGCGCAGACAGCAGCGGCGCCCGCGACCCTCGCTCGTCGAACAGGACCTGCTGGAGCTTCCGCACCCCGACGACACGGCGGCCGCGGCGATGGAGTCCCTCTCCACCGAGCAGGCGCTGGCGCTGATCGGGAGCCTGCCGCGCGAGCAGGCCGAGGCCGTCCTGCTGAAGGTGGTCGTCGGGCTCGACGGTCCGGCGGCCGGGCGGGTGCTGGGGAAGCGGCCCGGGGCCGTACGGTCCGCGGTGCACCGCGGACTCAGGAGACTGGCGGGGCGAGTGGCCCAGAGCGGAGTTCCGGGCGGCGAGACGCCCGCAGCGCAGCGTGAGCCGGGAGGAGAGCGATGACACCGGAACCGGAAGAGCCCCGCACCCCGGAGCTCGAAGCGCTCCTCGAAGCGGCACGCCGTGGCGGCGGCACGCCCGCCCCGGCCGCACAGGAGCGCGCGCTGGCGGCCTTCCGCGCGGCACGGGACGAAGGGCGGCACACGGCGCCGGTGCCGTGGTGGCGCAGGCGCCGGCGCGACGACTGGCGGCCCGCCTCCGTACGGCGCGCCCGGTCCGCACTCGTCAAGGGGCTGCTCGCGGGGGTCGTCGTGGGCGCGGTCGGCGGGGTGGCGGTCGCGGCGGGCAGTGGTGTGATCCCCACACCGTTCGGGGACGGGAACGAGCCGGGCGCGCCGCGGAGTTCCTCCGCGGCGCCCGGTGGCACGCGGCAGGGGGAGCCGGCGCCGGAGCGGGAGCCGGGGATCCCGGCAGGGTCCACGGCGCCGCCGGCCGGCGGCGTGGGGCCCTCGCTCCCCGGCGCAGCCGCGGGTGATGCCGCCCAGTGCCGGGTCTATCTCGCCGCGCTGGACCGCAGGGGCGTACCTCCCACAGGGCAGTCCACGGAGCGGCTGGAGGCCGCGGCGGGTGGTCCGCAGGGCGTACGGACCTACTGCGAGCACCTGCTCGACGAGAGGGGGCCGCAGGACCCCAAGGAGCCGGCAGGGCAACCGGACAAGGAGCCGGCCGGCGAGTCGGGGACGGCACCGGACAAGGAACAGGGGCGCGCGTACCCGGAGCCGGCGACCGGCCAGGGCCCGAAGGGCGAGCGCTGACGCCGCACCGCACACCACAGCGGCGCCGCCGCTCACCCGTCGGACGGGTGAGCGGCGGCGCCGCAGACGACTGTCACGTCAGGCACGCGACGTCGGACGGCTGTCACGTCAGGCACGCGACAGCCGTCTGCGGGTGTCACTTCAGGTAGACGAGACCGTCCGTGGTCACCGTCGGGCGCCCGGACGTGCCGACGACCACGATCTTGACCGTGTGCTTCGCGGACGTGCTCCACGTCCTCGTCCAGATCGCGTCGCGGTACTTGGTCGTGGAGGACCTGAGGTCCAGCGTCGCCGCCTTCACCCCGTCCACGTACACGTACGCCTGACCCGACGTCGAGGCGCGGGAGACGACCCACGCCGCCGACCTGCCCGTGAACGTCCATGTCAGGGAGGCGTTCTTGGCCGTGCTGGAGTAGGACTTGCCTCCGAGGTAGCTGGTCGAGGACCGGGCGGTCCAGGTACCGGACCGGACCGCGGAGGTCTCCTGGAGGATCACCGGCGTTCCGGAGACCGACGCGGCGGCGGTGTTGCCGGCCTGGTCGTACGCCGTCATGTTCCAGGCCGTGGCCACACCGGACTTGGCGGTGTGGGCGGCGCTCGTCACCGTGGGGCCGTACGTCCTGGCGACCGGAGCGGTCAGGCGCACTTCCTTCAGCGCCGCGCTGTCGCTCGCCTTCCAGGAGAGCGTGAGCGGCACGGCCGTGGTGTTCACCGTGCCCGTGCGCAGCGCGAGCGACGGCTTCGTCGTGAAGGCCGGGGCGGTGGTCTCGGCGACGACGGTGGCGGCCGCGGAGGTGGCCGTGCTGCCGGACTGGTGGACCGCCCGGACCGCCACCTTGTGCGTGCCGGCGGCCAGGGTGGCCTTGGCGGAGGTGGCCGAGCCCGCGGCGGTCGCCGCGACCTTGCCGTCGACGAGGAGCTCGTACCTGCCGATCAGCGCGGCCGGGGTCGAGGCCGACCAGCCGACGGTGATGCCCGCCTTCGTGTAGTACGTGGAGCCGGAGACACCGCCGCCCGTCACGGACTTGACGGTGAGTCCGGTGACCGGGCCGGCGGCCCAGCTGCGGATGGTGCCGAGCTGGTTGTAGAAGGCGGTGCCCGGGCACTGCGTGTTGTATCCGTCGCGGTGGCCGTGGATGGCGGGCAGCGTCCGCTGCGCGCCCTGCGCCCACGTCTGCCCGAAGAGGTTCTGCCCGGCGGCACCCGCCGTCAGTGTCGCCGTCCCGGTCGGGCTGACGCCGTACTGGCCGAGCTTCCAGGCCGCGATACGGGCCACGGAGGTCATCGCGGCCGTGGTCGGCGCGGCGTCCGTGTATGTGCCGAGGACGGAGATACCGGTCGTCTCGGTGTTGAAGCCGTAGGCGTGCGCGCCGAGCACGGGCAGGTCGACGCCGCCCTTGCGGCCCTCGTAGACCGTGCCGCACTTGTCGACGAGGAAGTTGTAGCCGATGTCTTTCCATCCGAGCTGCTTCACGTGGTACGTGTACACGCCGCGCACGACGGCCGGGGCGTCCGCGCAGGTGTAGGTGTTGCTCTCGGCGGTGTGGTGGACCACGACGGCCTTGATCTTCCCGCCGGGGAGGTACTCCGGTGTCTCCGGGCTGATGGACTCGTCCGCGCCCCAGCCCGCCCGCGAGGTGACCGGCGGGCGAGGGACGGTCGACGGCGGAGCCGTCGGGACCGTGGCCGTCGGGGTCGGCGAGGCGGAGGACGGGGCGGACGGGGAGGCCGACTCGCTCGGTGCCGTGCTCTGCGTGGGCGTGGGCTCCGTCGAGGGCGGGTCCGACGGGACGTCGGTCGGTTCCGCGGTCGGGGTCGGCGAGACGGGTGCCGATGTCGTGTCCTCCGGTGCGGGGGAGGCCGATTCGGTCGCCGGGGCAAGGGTCTCCGCGGCGAACGCGGCGGGCTCCATGGCCGTGGAGACACCGCCTGAGCCCGCACCGCCGTCGCCGGGGTCGATCATGTCGAGGCGCAGCCCGGCGGGGAGCCGGGACGAGGTCGTACTGCCGGCCGTGACCCGTACCTCCACACCGTCGGACGGGCCCACCCAGGCGGGCTCGGTCCCGCCCCGCCCGGCCGAGCTCTCGCCGAGGCCGCCGTCGCCGTCCAGCTTCAGCCAGTCCGACCACTTGCCGGAGCCGGCCGCGCGGGCGCGCGCCTCGACGGTGCCGGTGACCCGGGCGGCCGGGTCGGTCCACGTCACGCCGAGCATGCTGAAGGGCTCGGTGTCGCTCTGGGCGAGCGAGGCCCTGCGTCCGCCGGCCTCCATTTTCAGGGTGGATGTCCGGGAATCGGCCTTGACGGGACCGGACTTGACGTCCGAGCCGGCGTCCGCCGACGGCTGGCCGGTCACCCCCTGAAAGAGGAGGACTCCGGTGAGCCCGGCCACCACGGTGGCAGCCGTGACCCATATTCGACGAGATCTCATGACCGGTACGTAATCCCTAGGTTCGCGGTGGTCTGGGGTGGATGCTGCACAGGTTGAGCACCTACCCCAGCGCACAGCCGCCGCGATACGTCACGCCCGCTCTCCTGACGGGCGGTCACGTGTCGCCGGAGGCGTCATGGCTCGCGAATCGCGAAGAGTCGCCAGAGTCGCCACGGGGAGGTCCGGAAAGGACGACCGGGGCCGCCACCCCCCACAGGAGAGGCCCCGGTCGTCGTCCGCCGGGGCCGCTGAGCGGCCCCGTACTTCTCTCAGCGCCGTGGGTGCGTTTTCTGTCACACAGGCGGCATCGGCAGAATGTTGCAAGTTGTACAAGACATGGACGTACGCAGCGGTAGCCACGTAGCGTGCTTCTGCGCGATGGCGCGTGCGGGGGTTGTGACCAGCCGCGATGACGAACGGGTAGTGGGAGTGCTGGGGGACGACGCGGAGCTGACCGCCGCGGTGCTCGCGGCTCAGGACGGGAGCGAAGACGCTTTCCGGACTGTGTACCGCGCCGTGCACCCGCGGCTGCTCGGCTACATACGCACGCTGGTCGGCGAGGCGGACGCCGAGGACGTGGCGTCCGAGTCCTGGCTGCAGATCGCGCGGGACCTGGAACGCTTCAGCGGGGACGCGGACCGCTTCCGCGGCTGGGCGGCGCGCATCGCCCGCAACCGTGCGCTTGACCACATCCGGATGCGCGGCCGGCGCCCCGCCATCGGCGGCGACGAGACCGAACTCACCGGGAAGCCCGCCGAGTCCGACACCGCCGACGAGGCGATGGAAGCCCTCGCCACCGGCCACACCATGGAGCTCATCGCCCAACTGCCGCAGGACCAGGCCGAGGCCGTCGTGCTCCGCGTGGTCGTCGGGCTCGACGCGAAGAGCGCCGCGAAGACCCTGGGCAAGCGGCCCGGCGCCGTACGCACCGCGGCGCACCGGGGGCTGAAGCGGCTCGCCGAACTGCTCGGCGACGATCACGGTGATCACAGTGGCGAACACGGTCCCGGTCACGACCCCGGCCAGGGCCCCGATCACGGTTCCGGCCAGGGCGGTCACCTGGGCCGCGGCGAGCCCGGGAGCCTTGGGCGGGGCCCGGGACTCGGTGCCGTACCGCCGCAGCGCGGCCCCCGCCCCGGCGCGGCGCGCTCGGCCGGTGTGACGCATTCGCGTCTGCGGACGCAGAAGGACATGTGATGGCCGACGAGCGGTGCGAATGGCTCGACCCGGAGGTGGCGGAGCGACTGCTGCGCGGCGAACAGGTCGGGGCCGTCGGCGATCACGCACACCGCCGTTCCGCCCGCCGGCTCGCCGACGCGCTGGATTCCGTACGGACACCGGGCGCGGCGGCGGCTCCGGCCGCCGAGCCGCTGCGCGGTGAGGAGGCCGCGCTCGCGGCCTTCCGCAAAGCACGCGACGGCGGCGCGGACGAGCTGCTGCCGACGACCGTACGGCTCGCGGCCGCTGTGCCCCCGTCACCCCCGGCCGACCGGCCCCGCTGGGGCCGGACCATGCGCTGGGGACTGGCCGCCTCGCTGGCCGGGATCGCGGTGGGCGGCGTGGCCGTCGCCGCGGGGACCGGAGTGCTGCCCGCGCCCTTCGGCGACGACCGCGACCCGTCGCCCGCCGCCTCCGTATCGGCCGCCGCCACGCCGGGACCGCCGGCCTCCGGCTCACCGACGGGTCCTGACGGGGCGACGACCCCGGCCGCGCCGCCGAGCGGTACGGGCAGCCCGCCGGCGTCCCCGTCCAGCGGTGCCACCGGGGCGACGGGCGGCTCGGGCCCGGCCGACACGGCCGGCGGCGGCGACGCGCGTGGCGACGAGAAGAGCGGCGACGGCACATGGGACCGCTACGGGAGCGGTGACCGGTACCGCAGGACCCTCGACGCCTGCCGCGACTACCGCAGCGGGCGGCTCGACGAGGAGCGCAGGCGCAAACTGGAGTCCGCGGCCAACGGCCCGGAGCGGATCAAGCGGTTCTGCGACCGGCTGCTCTCCGGCGACGGCTCGGGCGACGACCGCTCGGACGGCGACGGCGCGGACGGCGGCGGTGACCACGACGGCAGCGGCGGCGGTGACGGAGACGGCAGTGGCGGCAGCGGTGGTGACAACAGCGGTGACGGCGACGGTGACGGTGGTGACTGGGGCGCTGCCGCAGGCCCCGGCTTTCCGCTGAGCCCCGTCCGTCCGGTGCTGCCCGTGCTGCCCGTCGTTCCGGACCGCCCGCTGACGCCGCTGCTCGGTCCGGCGTCCGTCTCGCTGACGGTGCCCTCGCCGCTCACGCCTCGCTGACGGCGCCCCGACCGACTCGCCGCGCCGCCTCGAACCCGGCCTCGAACCCGGCCTCGAACCCGGCCTCGAACCCGGCCTCGAACTCTGCCGTGACGACGGCCCTCTTCACGGCCGTTAAGAGGGCGCGCAGACTTTTACGCACCCACCCTGACCTGCGGTTTTCCTCCTTGCTGGAAAAACTTCCGGCCAGGTGTGACGTTTTTCGGCGCTACGGCGCAGTAAGAAGTGAGCCGACTGGTCATCGGCCGCGCCTGAGCCGGGGTTCCCCCCGTACCTACGGCTCGGCGCACATGGCGCGGGCGGGACACGTTCCCCCGGTCCCGCCCGCGCCACTCTCTCTCCCGCTGCCGCCGGTGCTCACCAGTGGACGACGACCTTGTCGCCGACCTGCACCTGGTCGAAGACCGCCGAGATCTTCGCCTTGTCCCGGACGTTGACGCAGCCGTGCGACGCACCGCTGTAGCCGCGGGCCGCGAAGTCCGCCGAGTAGTGCACCGCCTGGCCGCCGCTGAAGAACATCGCGTACGGCATCGGCGTGTGGTAGATCGTCGACGTCCACTTCCGCGCCTTCCAGCCCACGCCGAACGTGCCTTCGCGGGTCGGGGTGTTCTCCGATCCGAAGCGCACGTCCATCGCGGCGACGACCCGGCCGTCGATCATCCAGGCGAGCGTCCTGCTCTCCTTGCTGATGCAGAGCACCCGGCCCGTCATGCACCGCGCGTCGGGCCTGTCCAGCGTGTTGGTGGTCGCGGGCCGCAGCTCGTCCGCGGTCGGCCGGCGCGTCATGCCGAGCAGCGCCGCCCAGGTGGCCTCGTCCACCGAACCGGTCACCGGCAGCCCGCGCCTGCCCTGGAACTCACCGACCGCTTTCGCCGTCATCGAGCCGTAGAACGCGGTGGGCGAGCGGTGGAAGTAGCCGATCTGCCGCAGCCGCGCCTGTAGTTCGCGTACCTGCTCGTTCTCCGTCCCCTCCGCCATGAGCACCCTCGGCGCCGCCGACGGCGTGGCCCCGGGGGCCGTCGGCGACACGGGCGGGGAGGCGGACGCCGACGCCGACGGCGACGCGGGGTCGCTCGGCTTGGCGTCGGAGACGCTGTCGGCCGAAGCGCCGGGCGAGGTGGAGGACGCGGAGCTCGGGGCGCGGTTCTTCCCCGAGGTCCCGTCGTCCTGCACGGCCTGGGCCGAGCAGCCCGCGGCCAGGGCGACGGCCAGTGTGGTCACGAGCGATCTGCGCAAGACGGACGTACGGTTCATAGGTGCCCCCCGGGGTCGTCGTGTGTGTCAGTACTGATGCTTTTCGGCCGTGTTTGGTTGCGAACAGGACGGCGTCCTGTGAGCAAGGTCCCAGCGGCCGGCTCTCCACGCGCCGAACGCCCGCCGCTACAGTCCGTCGCGAATGGGGGTACCACGGAGTAACCAGTGGGAGGCACAGCACATGGCGCGCGAGTCGGAATCGGGTCTGCCCATCGAGCCGGTCTACGGACCGGACTCCCTGGAGGGGTGGGAACCGGCCGAGAAGCTGGGGGCACCGGGTTCGTACCCCTTTACTCGCGGCGTGTATCCCTCGATGTACACCGGTCGGCCCTGGACGATGCGCCAGTACGCCGGTTTCGGCACCGCCGTCGAGTCCAACGCCCGTTACCGTCAACTGATCGAGCACGGCACGACGGGGCTCTCGGTCGCCTTCGACCTTCCCACCCAGATGGGCCACGACAGCGATGCTCCGATCGCGCACGGCGAGGTCGGCAAGGTGGGTGTCGCGATCGACTCGCTCGACGACATGCGGGTCCTGTTCGGCGGGATTCCGCTGGACAAGGTCTCCACCTCGATGACGATCAACGCCCCTGCCGCCCTTCTGCTGTTGCTCTACCAGCTGGTGGGCGAGGAACAGGGCGTGCCCGCCGACAAGCTGACCGGAACCATCCAGAACGATGTGCTCAAGGAGTACATCGCACGCGGAACGTACATCTTCCCGCCGAAGCCGTCATTGCGGCTGATCGCCGACATCTTCAAGTACTGCCAGGCCGAGATCCCGAGGTGGAACACCATCTCGATCTCCGGGTACCACATGGCCGAGGCCGGGGCATCCCCGGCGCAGGAGATCGCTTTCACCCTTGCGGACGGTATCGAGTACGTCCGAACGGCTGTAGCGGCGGGCATGGATGTGGACGACTTCGCCCCCCGGCTGTCCTTCTTCTTCGTGGCGCGCACGACGATCCTGGAGGAGGTCGCGAAGTTCCGCGCCGCGCGGCGGATCTGGGCGCGGGTGATGCGGGACGAGTTCGGGGCGAGGAACCCCAAGTCGATGATGCTGCGCTTCCACACCCAGACCGCGGGCGTGCAGCTGACGGCCCAGCAGCCCGAGGTGAACCTGGTCCGCGTCGCCGTCCAGGGCCTCGCCGCGGTCCTCGGCGGCACCCAGTCGCTGCACACCAACTCCTTCGACGAGGCCATCGCGCTCCCGACGGACAAGTCCGCCCGGCTGGCGCTGCGGACCCAGCAGGTCCTCGCCTACGAGACGGACGTGACGTCGACCGTCGACCCGTTCGCGGGTTCGTACGTCGTGGAGGCGATGACCGACGACGTGGAGGCCGCGGCGCTGGAGCTGATGGAGCGGGTCGAGGACCTGGGCGGCGCGGTCAGCGCCATCGAACAGGGCTTCCAGAAGAACGAGATCGAGCGCAACGCCTACCGGATCGCCCAGGAGACCGACAGCGGCGAGCGCGTCGTGGTCGGCGTCAACCGCTTCGCCCTCGACGAGGAGGAGCCGTACGAGCCGCTGCGCGTCGACCCCGCGATCGAGGCCCAGCAGGCGGAGCGGCTGGCGAAGCTGCGCGCCGGACGCGACGGGGCGGCGGTGGACGCGGCCCTCGCCGCGCTGAAGCGTGCGGCCGCCGGCACGGACAACGTGCTCTACCCGATGAAGGACGCGCTGCGGGCGCGGGCGACCGTCGGCGAGGTGTGCGACGCGCTCCGGGAGGTCTGGGGGACGTACGTGCCGGCGGACGCCTTCTGAGCCATGGGCGGCGTCAGCCGGTGACGCGCGCGAGGTGGTCGACCAGGCCCGTCGCGTCCTCGCCCGCCCAGCCCACGTAGCCGTCGGGTCGGACCAGGAAGAGGCCCTTGCCGTAGGGCTCGTACGGGCCGGTGCGGTGGACGTGCACGAGGCCGGGCAGCCCCGGCGGCAGTTCGGCGTCCGTGCCCACCGCGAGCAGGGTGAAGTGGGGGCCGCGGAAGGCGTCGAAGAGGCGGGAGCCGTCCCGGAGGCGTCCGTCGGGGGCGCGGTCGCCCGCCGTCAGGGCGCCCGCGGCGCCGGTGGAGAGCGGGCCGCCGCGGTAGCCGATGCCGAGCTGCTGGGTGGTGCGGCCGCGCTGCTCCTCGCCGCGGTGGACCCGGGTGGACAGGCCCAGCATCTCGGCCGCGACGGGCCGCCGTTCCTGCTCGTAGGTGTCGAGGAGCGCGGGCGGTGCCCCGTGGCGCAGCACCTGGCCGAGCTTCCAGCCCAGGTTGTAGGCGTCCTGCACGCTGGTGTTGAGGCCCTGGCCGCCGGCGGGGGAGTGGATGTGCGCGGCGTCCCCGGCGAGGAAGACGCGGCCCTCGCGGAACCGGTCGGCGAGGGCGGCGCGCGGCCGGAAGTCCGACACCCAGCGCACCTCGGTGACCTGATCCGCCGTCAGATGGGTGCGGGCGGCGACGACGGCCCGTACCGCCTCGGCCGAGGTGCCGGGGCTCTCCCCGTCGGCGTACTGGGCGACGAGCTGGAAGTCGTCGGTGCCGGGCAGGGGTGCGACGGAGACGAAGCCATGGCCGTCGGCGGGCGGGAACACATGCCAGTTGTCGCGGTCGAGCGCCGGGATGCGGACGTCCGCGACCAGCATCGGCTTCGGGTCGACGGTCTCGCCGGTCATGCCGATGCCCAGCAGACCGCGCACGGTGGAGCGGCCGCCGTCGGCCGCGACCGCGTACCGGGCGAGGACGGTGGTGCCGTCCGACAGGGCGGCGGTCACCAGGTCGGCGTCCTGGCCGAGCCGGGTGAGCCCGGCGCCGAAGGCGACGCGTCCGCCGAGCTCGGTGAGGCGGGCGTGCAGGATCTCCTGGGTGCGCCACTGGGGGAGCAGCCAGGGGCCGGTGTACGGCTCGGCCTCCGACGGCTCGATGCGCGCGAACATCACGTGCTCGCCGACACGTCTGCCGTCCTGCCAGACCGCCCCGGTCGGGGCCGGGCCGCCCGCTGCCCGTACGGCGTCGACGACCCCGAGGTCGTCGAACACCTCCATCGTGCGCGGCTGGATGCCCTTGCCCCGCGAGCCGGGGAAGAGGCCGTCCGCCCGCTCCACGACGAGGGCGGGGACGCCGCGGCGGGCGAGGTCGACGGCGAGGGCGAGGCCGGTGGGGCCGGCGCCGACGATCAGCACGCCGGTTTCCTTAACGCTGTTAAGTTCCATGGCTTCAGCGTGCCCTTAACGGCGTTAAACTGTCAAGGTGGGACCTACGAAGATCGATCGCGCCAAGGTCGCCGAGACCGCGCTGCGGCTGCTGAACGAAGTGGGCCTGGAAGGGCTGACCCTCCGGGCCATCGCCAAGGAGCTCGACGTCAAGGCGCCCGCGCTCTACTGGCACTTCAAGGACAAGCAGGCGCTGCTCGACGAGATGGCGACGGAGATGCTCCGCCGGATGAACGCGGACCTGCCGCAGGAACGCCCCGCGGACTGGCGCGACGGGCTCGCCGACGCGATGCGCGGACTGCGGGCGCATCTGCTGCGCTACCGCGACGGCGCCAAGGTCTACAGCGGTACGCGCTTCACGGACACGAGCTACGCCGGACCGATGGAGGCGCATCTGCGCATGCTGGTCGACCGCGGCTTCACGCCGGGCGCGGCTGCGCGGGCATGGCTGACCGCGTACAGCTACACGATCGGCTACGTGATCGAGGAGCAGGCGATGGGGCCCGACCCGGCCACGGGCGCGGAGGGCTACGACCTGGCCGCGCGCGCCGAGCGCCTCGCGGCGTACCCGCTCGCCGCGGCGGCCGGCGAGGAGCTCTTCCGCGGCCACGACGCCGGCTTCGAGTCCGGGCTCAAGGCGGTGGTAGCGGGCGTCGCGGCGGTACTGCGCCCGTAACCGGCCCGTGACTGCCGGACCCTCCGGGACGGGGCCCCGGGCCCCGTCCCGGGAGAGTGCGGCTTCCGGCGACCGGGCGTCGACGGCTTGGTGTCGGGCTCGGTTCCGCCGGTGGCTTGGTGTCGGGCTTGGCTCCGGGGTGCCAGCTTGGGGGCTGGTCTCCGGGGTTTCGGTTTCGGGCGGTTGGGCGCTGGCGACCGGCACCGGGCGCGGGTCCGGGGTTCCAGTCTGGGGGCTGGTCTCCGGGGTTCGGTCTGGGGCGGGTCGAGTGCCGGCGACTCGGCGCCGGGCGCGGGTCCGCCGGGGGTTCGGTCTCGGGCGGTTGGGCGTCGGTGGCTTGGTGTCGGGCTTGGTTCCGGGGTGCCAGCTTGGGGGCTGGTCTCCGGGGGTTCGGTCTCGGGCGGTTGGGCGCTGGCGACCGGCACCCGGTGCGGGTCCGGGGTTCCGCCCCGGGACCCCGTCGGGGACGCGGCATCCAGTGGTCGTGACGGCGCTCCTGCGCCGGGGTGGTGTTGTTCCGGGGACGCGTCCCGGGCCCTCCGGCAGGCGTCCCCGCCAGGCCGCTGTCTCCCGTACGCGTGGGGGAGATTTCGGGATGTGGAATGCGAGCGCGGAGTGTCGTACCCCTGTGCGAGACTCCGGTCCATGCTGGGTGTGACCGATCTGCCGACCTACCTGGTCGGCCTTGTCCTCATCGTTCTGCTGCCGGGGCCGAACTCGCTGTACGTGCTCTCCGTCGCCGCGCGCCGCGGGGTGCGCACGGGATATACGGCCGCGGCGGGTGTGTGGTGCGGCGACACGGTCCTGATGACGCTGTCGGCCGCCGGAGTGGCCTCGCTGCTCCAGGCGAACGCCGTGCTGTTCGGGATCGTGAAGTTCGCCGGTGCGGGCTATCTGACCTGGCTGGCGATCGGGATGCTGCGGGCCGCGTGGGGCATGTGGCGCAGCCGCCACGAGCGCGCGGCCACCGTGGACGAGACGGCGGCGGCGACGGGCGCCCCCGCCGCCGCCGAGCGGCCGTTCCGGCGCGCCCTGGTGATCAGCCTCTTCAACCCCAAGGCGATCCTCTTCTTCGTCGCCTTCTTCGTGCAGTTCGTCGATCCCGGGTACGCCTACCCGGCGCTCTCCTTCGTCGTGCTCGGCAGCCTCGCCCAGCTGGCCAGCGTCCTCTATCTCACGCTGCTGATATTCACCGGCACGCATCTGGCGTCCGCGTTCCGCCGCCGTAAGCGGCTCTCGGCGGGGGCCACGTCCGCGGCGGGCGCGCTGTTCCTCGGCTTCGCGGTGAAGCTGTCGCTGAGCAGCACCTGACCGGGGCCCGGTGGACCGGCGCCTGGTGGATCGGGGCCCGGCGGTCGCGTCCGGCGACGCCGGGCCCGGGCCCGGACGTCAGCCCAGGGCCACCCGCTTGAGGCGGCGGACGCGGCGGGCAACGCGGCGGACCGCCGCGTTGCGGGGGACGGGGATGCCGCCCGGCAGACCGAGGACCGTCAGGCGCCGGCGCTTGAAGTAGCGCCAGGTGCGGGCGGAGAGATGGGCCGTCAGATAGGACACCGCTGCCTCGCGCAGATCCGGGCGGATCTGCGGCTGCATCGCGAATCCCACGGTCTGTACGAGCCCGGACAGCTCCTCGTCCGCCGTGACCGGAGCGCCCGCCGCGACCGCCGTACCCGGAGCGCCCGGAGCGCCCGCCGCGCCGGAGCCGCCCTCCTCCAGGTCGGGCAGGAGCGCGTCGACGATCGTGAGGGGGACGCGGTTGCTGTTGTGGTACGGGGTGAGCCGGTCCAGCAGCGGCTCGGTGCCGAGCTTCGCGACCGGCAGGCCGTAGAACGTGCTCGCCGTCAGCAGCGCCGTCGAGAAGCACCCGACCACGAGCGCGGGCGTGAGCTCCCGGTACAGCACCTCCGCGAGCACCGGCCGGTCAAGGACGGTCAGTTCCGCGCCGTGCTTCTCCGCCTCCCGCTCCAGCGCCCGCGACCACGCGGCCGGCGCCGTCGGGTGGGGCTTGAAGACGAGGCGCCGGTGGCCGAGCGCGACCGCACCCCGGACCATCCGCAGGTGCAGGTCCTCTTCCTCCTCGGCGCTGATGATCTCCAGCGCCGCCAGGTACTGCCCGAGCAGCAGGGCCGGGGGCTCACCGTCCGGGTCCGCAGGGCCGGGCAGCTCGCCCGCGTCCTGCGCCAGCTCGCCGACCACCTTCGTGAACGCCTCCGTCGGCACGAGCCGCGGCTCCGCCCCGAACTCCCCGAGCAGCAGCGGCCGCAGGCCCGGCACCAGGTCCAGGTGGAGCAGCCGCCGCACCCGCTCGCCGACCAGCGGGTCGATCTTGTTGCGGGTCGGGCCGTAGCTCATCAGCCCGTCCGCGTACACATCGAGCCGCGCGTCCGGGAACAGCTGGGCCAGTGCCAGCGACGGGTTGACCTGGATGGACTCCACGGCCAGTTCGAGCCGGTCGTCGCCGAGCCCCCACAGCGCCCGCAGGTACCGCTCCCACATCGGGACGTCGTCCGGCCGCGGCAGCCAGCCGGCGGGGTGGAACGGGGAGATCGTCTCGTTCCAGGACAGCACGCCGTCGAAGCGGCCGCGCAGCCGCTCGAAGCCCGGGAGCGCGTCGAGGGCGGGCGTGGTCTCCGGGTTCGCCGCGTTGTTGGCGACCAGCAGCAGCCGCCGGTCGGCAGGGCCGAAGCAGCCGCTGTCGAGCGCCGCGGCGAGCGTCGCCGCTCCGTACAGGGTGGAGGCGAAGAAGATCTGGGTCGTACGCATCAGGCCGCGGCCCCCGCGGAAGCCACCGACGGGACCGGCACACCCAGCGGCCTGCGCCGCACCCGGCGCAGCCGGGTCGCCCGCTCGGCGTCCATCGAGCCGACCGCGTCCTTCAGAATGTCCTGCGGCATACGGCGCAAGGCCGCCGCACTCATCGATCGCAATTTCCGGGCCACTGCCGGTTCGAACCTCTCCACCGAGCCGAGATGATGGGAAATGACGGCGCAGTAGGTGCGCACGGCCTTGGGCAGCAATTGATCGGCATCCGGGTCCTTTGCCGTTTCTTCGAGTACCTCGTCGAAGGCCCTGATGAAATCGAGCTGGCGGATGTCACCGATCTGGGTCAGCGACGAGGCGACACCGCGCCGGTAGAACGTACCGAGCAGGCCCACCGCCGCGAAGGATTCCGCCTCGCGGTGCAGCCGCCAGATCCACGGCCGGTCCTCGGCCGTCCGCAGCCCGTCCGTGAAGTGCAGCAGACCCTGGTCGAGCAGGCGCCGCTGGTAGATGCCGGCCCAGGCCATCGGGTAGTCGACGGAGGTCGAGCGGTCGGCGGGCAGGATCGCGTCGCGCGGCCGCAGCACCTCGCCGCGCCGGCCGACCGGGACGCGGTGGATGGCCCGGGAGCGCCCGGTGAACTGGACATGGTCGGTACGGACGAAGTCGACGTCCAGCTCCTCGATCGAGGCGAGCAGTCGCTCCAGGTGGCCGGGGGCCAGCCAGTCGTCGCCGTCGAGGAAGGTCAGGTACGCGCCGCGGGCGGCGTCGAGTCCGGTGTTCCGGGCGGTGGCCAGTCCTCCGTTCTTTTCGTGTCTGAGCAGGACTGTGCCCGGAATCTCCCGTTCCGCCTGCTCCAGGAGTTCCACGGTTCCGTCCGTCGAGCAGTCGTCGACGAGCAGGAACTCGAAGTCTTCGCGCGTGTTCGCGCGCAGACTGCGGAGCGTTTCCGGAGCGTAGGACAAGACGTTGTAGAAGGGCACGATGACGGAGAGCTTGACCACCCGCCGGACGTTAGGCGCAGGCGCGCCATGAACTCTGTCGACAAGGAGGACGACAGGTGAACAGGGTGCGGCGGAATTGTTAAGCGGTACGACTGATAGGCCCTTTCGCCAATCGTCGACTTGCTGTTAACCATCTGTTGCCGTCCCGTTGGGCCATCAACCGGAATGCCTTCCTAACGTCCTGGACGTGCCATCAAGTACCAGCCAGGCGCTGCGCGTCGCCGTGCTCGCCGACTCCGACACCCGGTGGAAGTGGGGGGCGCTCACCGCGCGCCGCATCACCGAGGACGAAGCCGAGCTCACCGGCTTCCTCCTGCGCGGCCGAGCCACCCCCACCGCCCGCCAGCTCGCCGAAGTCGGTGTGGAAGCGGACGATCTACGCGAAGTGACCGGCGTCGAATTCCTCCGCGCGATACGTGACGAGGGCTACGACCTCGTCGTCCTCGCGCTGGTCGGCGGCGCCGTCCAGGCCATGCTGCACGGCCTCGCCGCGCTGCGTATGCCGCGTCGGCCCGTGCTGGTCACCGGCTACGTCGGCGTCGTCTACGAGAAGCTCGCCGACGGTCTGCTGCTCCGCCACGGCGCGGACGTCGTCCTCGCCAACTCCCGCCATGACGCCGACCGCTTCCGCGCGGTCTACGAGGGCGTCGGGGCGGACGCCTCCGCCGTGACCGAGGCGGCGCTGCCCTTCCTCGGCGGCGCCCCGTACGAGCAGGAGGAGGGCCGCGACACCGTCGTCTTCGCGGCCCAGCCGTCCGTACCGGAAAGCCGCGCCGACCGTACGTACCTGCTGCGCAGGCTCGTCGAGCACGCCCGGCTCCACCCCGGCCGCGAGATCCTGCTGAAGCTGCGCTCCAAGCCCGGCGAGCACACCACGCACCTGGAGGAGCTGCCGTACCAGAAGCTGGCGGACAAGCTCCCCGGCGGGCTGCCGGCCAACTTCCGCCTCGTCTACGGACACATGGGCGAGGTCCTCGACCGCACCGACCTGCTGGTCACCGTCTCCTCGACGGCCGCCCTGGAGGCGCTGCACCGCCGCATCCCGACGGTCGTGCTCTCCGACCTCGGCGTGCGCGAGGCGCTCGGCAACCACCACTTCCTCGGCTCGGGTCTGCTCGCCTCCTGGGACCAGCTCGACGCCGGCCACCGGCCGCAGCCGGACGAGGAGTGGCTGGCCCGCCAGGGCGTCGCCGCCGACGGCACCTACGCCACGGCTTTCGACGAGGCGCGCAAGCGGGTCGCCGAACTGCTGGGCCGCCCCGAGCTCCCGCCGGTCGCCCCCTACTACACGACCACCACCGCGCCCGGCTATCTGCCCGGCATCCTCGCCCGCCACCACCTCGCCGCGGACGGCACCCCGCTGCCCGGCGCGGCCGTGGAGAAGGAACCCACCGGCGTGCGCCGACTGGTGCGCGATGCGGTGCGGGGGGCGGCGCGCGGCGCGTACCGCCACGGCGTGCAGCGCGTCGCCCCCGTCATCCGCCGCATGGGCGCACTGTGACCCCTTCGAAGGAGCCCTCCGCCATGTCCACCGTCCTCGCCGTGATCCCCGCAAGGGGCGGCTCCAAGGGCGTGCCCGCGAAGAACCTGGCCCAGGTCGGCGGCGTCCCGCTGGTCGCCCGCGCCGTGCGCGCCTGCCTCGGATCGCGTCTCGTCACCCACGTCGTCGTCTCCACCGACGACGCCGCGATCGCGGGCGCGGCCCGCGCCGCCGGTGCCGAGGTCGTCCAGCGCCCGCCGGCCATCGCGGGCGACACCGCCACCAGCGAGTCCGCGGTGCTCCACGCGATGGACGCCCACGAGGCGATCCACGGCGCCGCGGCCGAGGCGGTGCTGCTCGTCCAGTGCACCAGCCCGTTCCTGACCAGCGCCGACGTCGACGGCGTCGCGTCGGCGGTCGTCGAGGACGGCGCGGACACGGCCGTCACCGTCGCCCCGTTCCACGCCTTCGTCTGGCGCCGCACCTCCGAGGTCACGGAGAGCCCCGAGGACGCCCAGGGCGTCAACCACGACAAGTCCTACCGGCCCCGCCGCCAGGACCGTCCCGAGGACTTCGTGGAGACCGGCGCCGCGTACGCCATGAACGCCGCCGGCTTCCGGGTGCACGGGCACCGTTTCTTCGGGCGTACCGCGCTCGTGGAGACCGACCCGGCCCGCGTCCTGGAGATCGACGACCACCACGAGCTGGCCCGCGCCCGCGCGCTCGCTCCGCTGCTCGACCCTCCCCGGCCGGTCAGGCCGGATGAGCGAGCGGGGTCTGGTGCGTGCAGCTGCAAGACGGAGGAGGAAGTCGACGCGGTGGGGGCACCTCCCGTGCCCGAAGGGCTACGGGGGAGTCGGCGACCGACGACAACGCCGCAGATGCACGTGCCAGGGCACGCGAGCCCGGCAGGACCGACCGGGGAGGGTCGAGACCCCGCGCCCGTGCCCACGCGGTCCGATGTCGACGCCGTCGTGCTCGACTTCGACGGCACCCAGACCGACGACCGCGTCCTGATCGACTCGGACGGCCGCGAGCTCGTCGCCGTGCACCGCGGGGACGGCCTTGGTATCGCCGCGCTCCGCCGCGCCGGTCTGAAGCTGCTGATCCTCTCCACCGAACAGAACCCCGTGGTCGCCGCGCGCGCCCGGAAGCTCAACATCCCCGTTCTGCACGGCATCGACCGCAAGGACCTCGCCCTCAAGGAGTGGTGCGAGGAGAACGCGGTCGAGCCCGAGCGGGTCCTGTACGCCGGGAACGACGTCAACGACCTCCCCTGTTTCGGGCTCGTCGGCTGGCCCGTTGCCGTCGCGAGCGCGCACGACTCCGTGCGCGCCGCAGCCCGCGCCGTCACCACCACCCCAGGTGGCGCCGGCGCGATCCGTGAGATCGCCGCATGGCTCCTCGGTCCCACCCTCAACACCCCGACCCTGTAAGGAATCCCCAGATGAACTCCCGTCTGCGCACCCTCGGCAGCAAGACCGCGGGCCCCGGCCACCCCGTCTACGTCACCGGCGAGATCGGCATCAACCACAACGGCGACCTGAACAACGCCTTCGCGCTGATCGACGCCGCCGCCGAGGCCGGCTGTGACGCGGTCAAGTTCCAGAAGCGCACCCCGGAGATCTGCACCCCGCGCGACCAGTGGGACATCGAGCGCGACACGCCCTGGGGCCGGATGACGTACATCGACTACCGCCACCGCGTCGAGTTCGGCGAGGACGAGTACCGCCAGATCGACGAGCACTGCAAGAAGCGCGGCATCGACTGGTTCGCCTCCCCGTGGGACACCGAGGCCGTCGCCTTCCTGGAGAAGTTCGACGTCCCGGCCCACAAGGTCGCCTCCGCCTCGCTCACCGACGACGAGCTGCTGCGCGCCCTGCGCGCCACCGGCAAGACGGTCATCCTCTCCACCGGCATGTCGACCCCGAAGCAGATCCGCCACGCGGTCGAGGTCCTCGGCAGCGACAACATCCTGCTCTGCCACGCCACGTCGACCTACCCGGCCAAGGCCGAGGAGCTCAACCTGCGCGTGATCAACACCCTGATGCAGGAGTACCCGAACGTCCCGATCGGCTACTCCGGCCACGAGACGGGTCTGCAGACCACGCTCGCCGCCGTCGCCCTCGGTGCCGCCTTCGTCGAGCGCCACATCACCCTCGACCGCGCCATGTGGGGCTCCGACCAGGCCGCCTCCGTCGAGCCGGGCGGTCTGCAGCGCCTCGTCCGCGACATCCGCATCATCGAGGACGCCCTCGGTGACGGCGTCAAGAAGGTGTACGACTCCGAGCTCGCCCCCATGAAGAAGCTCCGCCGCGTCGCGGGCGTCGTCGCGGAGACCGAGCAGACCGAAACCGCCGCGGTCTGACGAGCATGGACCTCGCCTTCGTCGAGAGCCCCGTCCAGCTGCTGAACGTCCTGGAATGGGCCCACAGCAGGCCGGCGGAGCCGCTGCCGGGAGTCCCGGCGCAGCCCGCCGGCCCGGACCCGGACGAGCATGTCCGGGCCGGCCGGACGGGACCGGGCGGGCGCCCGGACGGCGCGGCGGCGATACGGGACCTCACCGTCGTCGTCCTGTCGCCCACCGACCCCATGTCGCGCGGTCAGCTGCGCCGCATGGCCGAGCTCGCCCGCGACGAAGGCTTCAAGGTCCGCTGGCAGGAGGCGCGCGACAACGCGGGCGCGCCCCTGCAGACGATCAGGGAGCTCGTCCCGCTGCTGCGCGCATCGGAGCGGGTCGTCATAGGCGATCCGTTCTCCCGCTATGTGCAGCTGCTGCTCACGCTGGCGGGGACGAAGGACCTGACCGTCGTCGACGACGGCACCGCCACCATGGAGTACGTCTCCCAGGTGGCCAGGGGCGAGCGGCTGGTCCGCTGGCACCGGCGCGGGCGGCGGGGGGCGCGTGAGCTTGTGCTCGCGCCGGTCTCCGCCGTCGCGCGCCGCCGTCTCTCGCCGTCACCCACCCGCGAGGTCGAGGTCTTCACCTCGATGCCCGTGGATCCGCCGGAGGGGATCACGGTCACCGCGAACACGTTCGCCTGGACCCGCTCCCGCTTCGGCCCGCCGCGCCTCACCCGGGGCGCGGACCTCGTCGGCACCTCCCTCGTGGAGACCGGGGTGGTCGACCCCGGGCAGTACGAGGAGGCGGTCGCGGCGCTCGCCGCCGAGCACGGCGCCACCCGCTACTTCGCGCACCGCCGTGAGAGCGCGGACAAGCTGCACAAGCTCGCCGAGCGCACCGGCCTGGAGATCGTCCGGCCCGATCTGCCGCTGGAGCTGATCGCCAGGCGCGGCCCGATAGGGCGTACCGTGCTCAGCTTCCCGTCCACCGTGGTGCACACCCTGCCGCTCGCCCTTGCGGGCACCGGGATCACGATCGCGGTCTGCGACATCGCACCCGAATGGCTCAGGGAGTCGGCGTCGCCGCGGGCCGAGGGCTTCCTGGCGGTGGTCACGGGCACGGCCCGGGACGTCCACCGCATCCCCGCCCCCGCCTGACCGGGACTTCCGCACGGCCCGACGCCGTGCGACCGCGCCCCTGTACGACCGGACCCGGCACCCGCACTGCCGGTGAGTTCCCGTCGTGTCCGCATCGTGGTACAGATCGCGTGAGCTTACCCACACCGGCGCACCGCTATGCATCGTCAGGCGATTTTTCTTACCCTAACGGGCTGAACTTTTGTTGATCTCGAGTTAGTTGGGACTCAAAGGGGCCTACCCTTCAACGGGTGAGCCAGTTGATGTCCCGCGACCCCGACGCCGTTCCCGATCTGGCCGGCGATGCCGGTGCCCTGCTGCCCGGCACGCTGCCCGACGCCCTGCGCGCGGAGCTGATCGCCTTCCGCCGGGACCTGCACATGCACCCCGAGCTCGGCAATCAGGAGTTCCGCACCACCGCCGCGCTCATGACGCGGCTGGAGGCCGCCGGGCTGCGGCCGCAGGTGCTCGCCACCGGCACCGGGCTCATGTGCGACATCGGGACCCCGGACGCCGCGCGCCCCATGCTCGCGATCCGCGCCGACATCGACGCCCTTCCCATCCCGGACACCAAGACCGGCGTGCCCTACCGCTCGACCGTGCCCGACCGCGCCCACGCCTGCGGCCATGACGTGCACACCACCACCGTCCTCGGCGCCGGTCTCGTCCTCGCCGAACTGGACAGGCAGGGTCTGCTGCCCGGCGCCGTACGGCTGATCTTCCAGCCCGCCGAGGAGGTGCTGCCCGGCGGCGCCGCCGACGCCATCGAGTCCGGCGTCCTGGACGGGGTCGGCCGGATCATCGCGGTCCACTGCGACCCCCGGGTCGACGCCGGCCGGATCGGGCTGCGCATCGGAGCCATCACCTCCGCCTGCGACCGGCTGGAGGTCACGCTCGACGGCCCCGGTGGCCACACCGCCCGGCCGCACCTCACCACCGACCTGGTCACCGCCGCCGCCAAGATCGTCACCGAGGTCCCCGCGGTGCTCTCCCGCCGCGTCGACGCCCGCGCCGGGCTCGCCGTCACCTGGGGGCGTATCGAGTCCGGCCACGCCTGCAACGTCATCCCGCAGCACGCCGAGCTCTCCGGCACCGTGCGCTGCCTGGACCTGCACGCCTGGCGCGAGGCCCCCGACCTGGTGCACGCCGCGATCGACGAGGTCGCCACCCTCCACCGCGCCAAGTCGCAGATCAACTACGTGCGCGGGGTCCCGCCCGTCGTCAACGACCCCGCCGTGACCGAGCTGCTGCGCGACGCCCAAGCCGCCCGCCGCGGACCGGATGCGATCGAGGACACCGAGCAGAGCCTCGGCGGCGAGGACTTCTCCTGGTACCTGGAGCACGTTCCGGGCGCCATGGCCCGGCTGGGAGTGCGCCCGCCGGGGTCGGGTGCGAGGCTGGATCTGCACCGGGGGGACTTCGATGTCGACGAGGACGCCATCGCGGTGGGCGTGGAGCTCTTCACCGCCGCGGCCTTGCTCGATGTGCACCGTTCGTAATCGGACAGTTCACCTTTCGTTCGCCGTTCGCGACGATCCGATAACAGCTGTCGAACTCATCTTTACCTGACATCTACGCGCGTTACGATCGCCCGCGAACCCAGCGCCGGAAGTGGCGCTTTCGGACAGGTTTTCAAAGGAGCCTCCCAGTGCGCCGGATCACCAGGATCGCCACCGTGGGCGTCGCGTCCGCGGCTCTCGCACTGTCCGCCACCGCGTGTGGCGGCAAAACGTCTTCCGAGGCCGGCTCGGAGAAGGGCGGCAGGGCCGCCATCGCCTACGACATCGGTGGCCGCGGCGACCAGTCGTTCAACGACGCCGCCTTCGCCGGCCTGGAGAAGGCCGAGAAGGACCTCGGCGTCAAGGGCACCGAGGCCGAGCCCAGCGAGGGCGAGGGCGACCCGGACAAGGTCCAGCGCCTCACGTCGCTGGCCCGCGCCGGCAACAACCCCGTGATCGGTGTCGGCTTCGCCTACGCCCCTGCCATCGCCGAGGTCGCGCCGAAGTTCCCGAACACCACCTTCGGCCTCATCGACGACACCTCGAAGACCGGCAAGAACATCGCCAACCTGGTCTTCAACGAGGAGCAGGGCTCCTACCTGGCCGGCGTCGCCGCCGCCAAGGTGACCAAGTCCAACACCGTCGGCTTCATCGGCGGCGTCGAGACCCCGCTGATCAAGAAGTTCGAGGCGGGCTTCGTCCAGGGCGTCAAGGACACCAACAAGGACGTCAACGTCAAGGTCCAGTACCTGACCCAGCCGCCGGACTTCGGTGGGTTCTCCAAGCCCGACCTGGGCAAGGCCGCCGCGCAGGGCCAGCTCGACGCCGGCGCCGACGTGATCTACGCCGCCGCCGGCCTGGCCGGCTCGGGCTCCATCGAGGCCGCCGCCAAGGCCAAGAAGTGGGCCATCGGCGTCGACTCCGACCAGTACAACCAGGCGGGTCTCGCCGAGTACAAGGACCACATCCTCACCTCGGTGACCAAGGACGTCTCGGACTCCGTGTTCAACCTGATCAAGTCCGTCGAGGACGGCAAGCCGCAGTCCGGCGAGGTCCGCTACGGCCTCGCCAAGGACGGCGTCGGCCTGGCCACCTCGAACCCGGCCTTCACCAAGATGACCGACGTCATCGCCGCGGTCGACAAGGCCAAGGCCGACATCACCGCCGGCAAGATCACGGTCAAGACCGCTCCGTAAGCGAGCGGCCGGAACCAGCGGTACGGGGTCCGGTCGGGTGGCGTGCAGCCGCCCTCCGGGCCCCGGGCCGGATTCCGGTTTCCGCATTTTGCTATTTGGGATCGCTACGCGCGTAGAACACTCTTGGGCGCGATACCTTCGCCCCCACCCCCTGCCCGCGAACGCCCCGGCCCCGCCCTGCCCACACCGCTTCCTGCTTCCCGCTTCTCGCTCCTTTCCCGCCAAGGAGAGTGCGTCATCAACGCGTCCAGTCCGTCATCGCCGCCGGCTGCTGCCGTAGAGCTGCACGGCATCACCAAGCGCTTCCCCGGCGTCGTCGCCAACCACGACATCGACATCACCATCCGCAAGGGCACCGTGCACGCCCTCGTCGGTGAGAACGGTGCCGGCAAGTCGACCCTGATGAAGATCCTCTACGGCATGCAGAAGCCGGACGAGGGCACCATCACCATCGACGGGAAGCAGGTCAGCTTCCACAGCCCGGCCGACGCCATCGCCACCGGCATCGGCATGGTCCACCAGCACTTCATGCTGGCCGACAACCTCACCGTGCTGGAGAACGTCGTCCTCGGCGGCGAGAAGCTCCACGGCATCGGCGCGAAGGCCCGCAGGAAGATCCAGGAGATCTCGGACGCGTACGGGCTGAACATCCGCCCCGACGTCCTGGTCGAACAGCTCGGCGTCGCCGACCGGCAGCGCGTGGAGATCCTCAAGGTCCTCTACCGCGGCGCCCGCACCCTCATCCTCGACGAGCCGACCGCCGTCCTGGTCCCGCAGGAGGTCGACGCGCTCTTCGACAACCTGCGCGAGCTCAAGGCCGAGGGCCTGACCGTCATCTTCATCTCCCACAAGCTGGGCGAGGTGCTGTCCGTCGCCGACGACATCACCGTCATCCGCCGCGGCACCACCGTGGGCACCGCCGACCCGCGCACCACCACGCCCAAGCAGCTCGCCGAGCTGATGGTCGGCAGCGAGCTGCCCTCGCCGGAGACCCGCGAGTCGACGGTCACGGACGTACCGATGCTCCAGGTCGACCAGCTGCACCTCAGCGAGACCGACCCCGACGGCGTCGTGCGCGCGGTCCTCGACCGCATCACCTTCACCATCCACAAGGGCGAGGTCATGGGCATCGCCGGAGTCGAGGGCAACGGCCAGACCGAGCTCATCGAGGCGCTGATGGGCATGCGCGACCCCGACGGCGGCGTCATCACCCTCGACGGCACCGACATCTCGCACGCGCCGACCCGCAAGCGCCGCGAGGACGGCATCGGCTACATCCCCGAGGACCGCCACCGGCACGGCCTGCTGCTGGAGTCCTCGCTCTGGGAGAACCGCATCCTCGGCCATGTCACCGAGCGCCCCAACAGCAAGCGGGGCCTGCTCGACCCCAAGGCCGCCCGCCGGGACACGGAGCGGATCGTGCGCGAGTACGACGTCCGCACCCCCGGCATCGAGGTCACCGCCGCGTCCCTCTCCGGCGGCAACCAGCAGAAGCTGATCGTCGGCCGCGAGATGAGCCACGCACCCAAGCTGCTCATCGCCGCCCACCCCACCCGCGGTGTGGACGTCGGCGCGCAGGCGCAGATCTGGGACCAGATCCGCGAGGCCCGCCGGGAGGGCCTGGCGGTGCTGCTGATCTCCGCCGACCTGGACGAGCTCATCGGGCTCTCCGACACCCTGCGGGTGATGTACCGCGGCCGTCTGGTCGCGGACGCCGACCCCGCCACGATCACCCCGGAGGAGCTGGGCTCGGCCATGACCGGCGCCGCCACCGGCCACCTTGAGCACCACGAGAACGGAACCGGTGAGGGCCGATGAAGAAGTTCGACAAGGACCGGCTGATCCTGGGCTTCGCCGGGCCGGCGCTCGCCCTGGTCGTGGCCTTCCTGCTCACCTCGGTGGTGCTGCTGCTCTCCGACCGCAACCCGGTCGAGCCGTACCAGCTGATGTTCGACACGGCCCAGTACACCGACGTGCAGGTCAACATCATCAACCAGACCGGCACGTACTACCTCGCCGCGCTGGCCGTCGCCATCGGCTTCCGGATGAACCTGTTCAACATCGGCGTCGACGGCCAGTACCGCCTCGCGGCGATGCTCGCCGCCGTCGTCGGTGCCAGCGTCGAGCTGCCCGGGCCGCTGCACGTCCTGCTGATCGTGCTCGTCGCCATGTTCGTCGGTGCCTTCTGGGCCGGCATCGCCGGAATCCTGAAGACCACCCGCGGTGTCAGCGAGGTCGTCTCCACGATCATGCTGAACGCCATCGCGACCAGCCTGATCGCCTGGATGATCCTGCCGGCCAACCTCGGCGTGCAGCCGGAGGGCTCCAACGACCTGACCACCGGCGAGATCGCCGCGTCCGGCTGGGCCCCCGGTGTGGAGCTCGAAGGCGGCACCATCTACGGCTTCACCTTCGTCGCCTTCGCGCTCGGCCTCGTCTACTGGTTCGTGCTCAACCGCACCCGCTTCGGCTTCGACCTGCGCGCCACCGGCGCCAGCGAGTCCGCCGCCCAGGCGAGCGGCGTCGACGCCAAGAAGATGGTCCTCACCGCCATGCTGATCTCCGGCGCGGTCGCCGGACTCGCCGGTATGCCGCTGCTGCTGGGCCAGACCCACACGTACAGCCTGAGCTTCCCGGTCGGTGTCGGCTTCACGGGCATCACCATCGCCCTCCTCGGCCGCAACAACCCGATCGGCATCTTCTTCGCCGCGCTGCTCATCTCCTTCCTGGAGAAGACGTCGGCCGACCTCGACCAGTACGGCTACGAGAAGGAGATCGCCACGATCATGCAGGGCCTGATCGTGATCTCGGTCGTCGTGTCCTACGAGCTCGTCCGCCAGTACGGGCTCCGCCGTCAGCAGCAGAAGGTCGGCGAGGAGCTTGCCGCCCAGGCCCGCATGAAGAAGGAGGACGTGGTCCTGTGAGCGACGCACGCAAGGCCGCCGGGCCGCTGACTACCACGAAAGCCGCACCTCTGCGCCGCGCGGGCGGAGATGGGGGCCCCTCCCAGGCGTCAGCTCTGGGGGAGAACGAGATGAGGACGGCATGAGCGAGTCCACGAGCACTGTTTCGGCCGCGGCGACCGCGCCGAAGATGGGCGGCGGACGCCGCAAGCTGTCCCTGCCCGTCGTCCTGCTGATCATCGCGGGCGGCCTCGCGCTGTTCTCACTGGTCCGCGTCATCAGCGGGGCCAACGACCTCACCTCGGTCGGCCAGGTCTCCGGCGCGCTCCAGCTGGCCGTGCCGATCGGCCTCGCCGGTCTGGGCGGTCTGTGGGCCGAGCGGGCGGGCGTCGTCAACATCGGCCTCGAAGGCATGATGATCCTCGGCACCTGGTTCGGCGCCTGGGCCGGCTACCAGTGGGGCCCCTGGACGGGCGTCCTCATGGGCATCGTCGGCGGTGCGCTCGGCGGTCTGCTGCACGCGATCATCACGGTGACGTTCAACGTGAACCACATCGTCTCCGGTGTGGCCGTCAACATCCTCGCCGTCGGAGTCACCCGCTACCTGTCGAACTTCACCTTCGCCGAGGCCGCCGGCGGCTCCTCCAAGCAGTCCCCGCGCATCGACCGCATCACCGACATCACAGTGCCAGGACTCTCGGACTGGCTGGCCGAACTCCAGGCCAAGCACTGGTTCTTCGTCTCCGACCTGGCCGGTGTGCTGGGCGGTCTGGTCACCAACCTGTCGGTGCTGACCATCCTGGCGATCCTGCTGATCCCCGCCACCTGGTGGATCCTGTGGCGCACCGGCTTCGGCCTGCGGCTGCGGTCCTGCGGTGAGAACCCCGTCGCCGCCGAGTCCCTCGGCGTCAACGTCTACAAGTACAAGTACATCGCCGTCATCGTCTCCGGCGGTCTCGCCGGTCTCGCCGGCGCGTTCCTGGTCATCGTCTCCACCGGCATCTACCAGGAGGGCCAGACCGGAAACCGCGGCTACATCGGCCTCGCCGCGATGATCTTCGGCAACTGGATGCCCGGCGGCATGGCGCTGGGCGCGGGCCTCTTCGGCTTCACCGACAGCCTCAAGCTGCGCGGCGGCGCCGAGAACGTCCACGCGATGCTCCTGCTGCTGGCGATCCTGCTGGCCGCTCTGGTGGTCTGGCAGCTGTACAAGCGCAAGTACTGGCAGGGGGCCATCGCCGCCGCCGTGTCGGCCGGCCTCTTCGTCTGGTACACGCTCACCGAGTCGCTGCCCAGCCAGTTCGTGGACGCCGCGCCCTACGTGACGACGCTGCTCGTCCTGGCGCTGTCCGCGCAGCGGCTGCGCATGCCCAAGGCCGACGGTATGCCCTACAAGAAGGGCCAGGGCAAGTGACGGCCCGCGCCGACTGGGAGGCCCTGCGCGAGGCCGCGCGGGAGGCGATGTCCCATGCCTACGCCCCGTACTCGGGCTACTCGGTCGGCGCGGCGGCCCTCGTCGACGACGGCCGCACGGTCAGCGGCTGCAACGTCGAGAACGCCTCCTACGGCCTGTCGCTGTGCGCCGAGTGCGGGCTCGTCTCCCAGCTCCAGGCCACCGGCGGCGGCCGGCTCACGCACTTCGTCTGCGTGGACGGCAAGGGCGACGTGCTGATGCCCTGCGGGCGCTGCCGCCAACTGCTGTACGAGTTCGGCGGGCCCGGTCTGCTGCTGGAGACCGCGGCGGGCATCCTCCCGCTGTCCGACATGCTTCCCCAGGCATTCGGCCCGGAGAAGCTGGGTCCGGAGAAGCTGGGTCCGGAGAAGCTGGGTCCGGAGAAGCTCGGCCCGGACACGCTCGGTTAGACCCGCGGCCCCTCCGATCCCCCACGGCGGAGGGGCCGCGACATTTTCGTACCTGGAAGGAATCCGGAAACACATGGACGCCATCTCCGTCATCCGCACCAAGCGCGACCGAGGCGAACTCACCCCCGAGCAGATCGACTGGGTCATCGACGCGTATACCCGCGGCGAGGTCGCCGACGAGCAGATGTCCGCGCTGGCCATGGCGATCCTGCTCAACGGCATGAACCGGGCCGAGATCGCCGGCTGGACCGCCGCGATGATCGCGTCCGGCGAGCGCATGGACTTCTCGTCGCTGTCCCGCCCCACCGCCGACAAGCACTCCACCGGCGGCGTCGGCGACAAGATCACCCTTCCGCTGGCGCCGCTCGTGGCCGCCTGCGGCGCGGCCGTGCCGCAGCTCTCCGGCCGCGGGCTCGGTCACACCGGCGGCACCCTCGACAAGCTGGAGTCCATCCCCGGCTGGCGCGCCCTGCTCTCCAACGAGGAGATGCTGGACGTCCTCGACTCCACCGGCGCCGTCATCTGCGCGGCGGGCGACGGCCTGGCCCCCGCCGACAAGAAGCTGTACGCGCTCCGCGATGTCACCGGCACGGTCGAGGCCATCCCGCTGATCGCCTCCTCGATCATGTCGAAGAAGATCGCCGAGGGCACCGGCTCCCTGGTGCTGGACGTCAAGGTCGGCAGCGGCGCCTTCATGAAGACCGTCGAGGACGCCCGGGAGCTCGCCTCCACCATGGTCGGCCTCGGCACCGACCACGGGGTGAGGACCGTCGCCCTGCTCACCGACATGGCGACCCCGCTGGGTCTGACCGCGGGCAACGCCCTTGAGGTGCGCGAGTCGGTCGAGGTGCTGGCGGGCGGCGGCCCGGCGGACGTCGTCGAGCTCACCCTCGCGCTGGCCCGCGAGATGCTCGACGCGGCCGGGATCAAGGACGCCGACCCGGCGAAGGCGCTGGCCGACGGTTCGGCCATGGACGTCTGGCGGCGCATGATCGCGGCCCAGGGCGGCGATCCCGACGCCGCCCTCCCCGTCGCCCGCGAGCAGCACGTCGTGACGGCGCCGCGCTCCGGTGTCCTCACCCGTCTTGACGCGTACGGCGTCGGCGTCGCGGCCTGGCGTCTCGGTGCGGGCCGCGCCCGCAAGGAGGACCCGGTACAGGGGGGTGCGGGCATCGAGCTCCACGCCAAGCCCGGTGACACGGTCACCGCGGGCGCCCCGCTGCTGACGCTCCACACGGACACCCCGGAGAAGTTCGACTACGCCCTCAAGTCCCTGGACGGCGCCTACGACATCGCCCCGGCGGGCACGGCGCACGAGGCGACTCCGGTGGTGCTGGAGCGCATCGCCTGACCGACGGTGTGTGACGACGGCCGATGAGTTCCCCCGGCCTCCTCGGTCTTCTTGATGTGGACAGCCCGCGGGAGCCGATCGTTCTGGAGCTCATCGGCCGGATCAGCCCGGCCGATGTGCCGCTGCTGTGCGCACAATTGCGGCAACAGGCGGTCACCGGCGACGGATCCGGCAGGGCTGCCGGGGCCGACACCGAGGCTGATGCTGACGCCGATACCGATACCGATACCGATACCGATGCCGAAAGCGATGCTGCCGGTGAGGTGATCTGCGACGCCGGCCGGCTCATGGTCGCCGACCTCACCGCCGTCAACGCCATCGCCCGGCTGCGGCTCACGGCCCGTCGGCTCGGCCGGTGCCTGCTGCTGAGGAACGCGGCGCCCGAACTCCTCGCCCTGCTCGACCTCGTCGGGCTCGGCGAGGACGGCCCGGACCGCCCGGCCGTGCTCACTCCTCCGGGCTGACCTCCTCAGGGCTGACCTCCACCGCGTGCCCCTCCCGGTCGAGCCGCCCCGGCAGATCGAACAGCGGGAACCAGCGCTTGGTGTCCAGGAAGAAGTCCATCGCGCCGACCCGGCCGCCCGAGACCTCCAGCACGATGAGCGCCCACGGCTCGTATCCCTCGCCGTCCTGGCTCGGGTGGTAGTGCGCGAACGCCGGCGATCCGTTCGCCACGGCGGGCAGCAGCTTCGAGCCCCGGCAGACCTCGCCGACGCCGAGCATCCAGCCCACGATGTCGTCGTGGCCGCGCAGCCACAGGTCGTACGGCGGCATGGACATCGTCGCGTCCTCGTGGAGCAGCGCGGTCAGCGCCTTCATGTCGTACCCCTCGAAGGCGGCGACATAGCGCTCCAGCAGCTTCTGCTGGTCCTCGTCGAGCGGGTCGGCCGGATCGGACTCGGCCGGCGCGGACTCCGCGAGCGTGGCGCGGGCGCGCTGCAGCGCGCTGTTGACCGAGGCGACCGAGGTGCCCAGCAGCTCGGCGACCTCGGCGGCCTTCCAGGCCAGCACCTCGCGCAGGATCAGCACGGCCCGCTGCTTGGGCGGCAGGTGCTGGAGCGCCGCGACGAACGCCAGCCGGATCGTCTCCCGCTCCACCGTCCGGTCGGCCGGATCGGCCACCGACGGCAGTACCCGCCCGTCCGGCACCGGCTCCAGCCAGGTGATCTCCGGACGGGCGGTGAGCTGAGCCTGCGCCACCGGCGTCGCTGCGGTCAGATCCATCGGGCGGGCCCGGCGGTTGCCCGCGCTCAGCATGTCCAGGCAGACGTTCGTCGCGATGCGGTACAGCCACGAGCGCAGGGACGACCTCCCCTCGAACTTCTCGAAGCTCTTCCAGGCGCGCACCAGCGTGTCCTGGACGGCGTCCTCCGCCTCGAAGGCGGAGCCCAGCATGCGGTAGCAGTAGCCGGTCAGCTCCGTGCGGTACTGCTCCAGCCGGGATTCGAGGTCCTGCGTCGTTGCCAGATCACTCATCGGGTCCACCCCTGTCGCCCATCGGCACCAGCCCTTCGGACGCTACAGGAGGGGACTGACAGCGGGGGTCAGGTTCCCGGCTTGCGGCCGTAGACGAAGACGTCGTCCCCCTTCTTCAGCAGGTTCCAGTACGCCTTCGCGTGGGTCGGGGTCATGTTGACGCAGCCGCCCGAGCCCGGCGGGTTGTACATCGACTTGGTGACCGAGTGGAAGGCGATCCCGCCGTCGAAGAACTGCGAGTACGGCATCCACACCTTGTAGATCGTCGACCAGTGGTTGACGCTCCGGTAGTAGATCTTCTTCGAGCCGGTGCGGGTCTCCGCGCCGTCCCGCCCCGTACGCACCGGCACCGGTCCGTACGTCAGCCGCGAGCCGTCCTGGATCCAGCTGAGCTGCCGGGTCAGGTCGACACAGGCGATCCGGCCCCGGTTGGTCGGGCACGTCCCCGCCTTGTTCGGCGTCTTGCCCGCGGCGCGCTGGGCGATCATCGTGCCCATCGTGCGCCAGGTGACCGGCCCGGCGTAGCCCATCGTCGGCGTGATGCCGTGCTTGGCCTGGAACGCCTTGATCGCCTGGCAGTCCCCCGCCGACTGCCGCCCGTCCACCGGGCGACCCAGGAACTTCTCCACCGCCTTCTGGTGCGGCCCCGTGCTCATGTTGCAGGACGCGGCCTGTGCCGGGGCGGCGCCGAGTGCCAGGGTCAGTGGCACCACCATCCCCGTGATGCCGAGGACGACGCCGCCCCGTCTGCCTATGTTCCCTGTGCGCTGTGTGTGCTGTGTGCGTTCCACGGTCCCAACTCCCCAGTGCCCGCAGAGCGGTTGCTCTGACCATTGGACGCGCGGAGGGGTACCGCTGGTTGTAGGGGAGCGGGAGGAAATTTCCCTGGTGCCGTGGCCCGTGGCGCGGTCAGTGCTGGGGAACGAACCGGCGCTCCTGCGCGCGTGCCGCGTAGGAGCCGACCAGCGTGATCGACACGACGCCGAGGACGGCGAGCAGCCCCAGCAGCACCGTGGCCGCCCAGCCGCCGGAGTGGAACGCGATCGCGCCGAGCGTGCCGCCCGCGCTGCTGCCCAGGTAGTACGCCGACTGGTAGAGCGCCGACGCCTGCGCACGCCCGGTCTTCGCGGTACGGCTCACCGACGAGGAGGCGACCGCGTGGCCCGCGAAGAAGCCCGCCGTGATCAGCACCAGGCCGAGCAGGACCGCGGTGAGCGAGTCCGCCAGGGAGAGCAGCAGGCCCGCCGCCGTCGTGCCGACGGCGAGGTAGAGCGCGCCGCGCCGGCCGAGGCGGCCGACCAGCTTCCCGGCCGCGGCGGAGGAGACCGTACCGACCAGGTAGACGAGGAAGACGGAGCCGGCGACGCCCTGCGGAAGGCTGAAGGGGGCGTCGACGAGGCGGTAGCCGACCACCGTGTAGACCGCGCCGAAGACCGTCATGAACAGCGCGCCGATCCCGTACAGGCGCAGCAGCAGCGGGTCGGCGAGGTGGCCGCGGACGGTCGCCGCCAGCGCGCGCGGGTCCAGCGAACCCGGCGTGAAGTGGCGGGCCTTCGGCAGCAGCAGCCGGAAGGCCACCGTGCACACGACGGCCATCAGGCCGACCGCGGCGAGCCCCGCGCGCCAGCCCCACAGCTGCGTGACCCAGCCGGTGACGACCCGGCCGCTCATACCGCCGATGCTGTTGCCCGCCACGAACAGGCCGATCGCGGCGACGAGCGCCTTCGGCCGTACCTCCTCCGCGAGATAGGCCATCGCCGAGGCCGGGATCCCGGCCAGCGCCGCGCCCTGGACCGCGCGCAGCACGACCAGCCACTCCAGGTTCGGTGCGAGCGGCACCAGCAGCCCGACCAGGGACGCCACCACCAGGGACACCGTCATGAGCCGCACCCGCCCGAAGCGCTCGGAGAGCGCGCTCAGCGGGAGTACGCACAGGGCCAGCGCGCCCGTGGCCGCGGAGACCGTCCAGCTGGCCGCGCTCGCGGTCACGCCGTAGCCGGCGGATACGGCGGGCAGCAGCGCCTGGGTCGAGTAGAGGAGGGCGAAGGTCGCGACGCCCGCGGCGAAGAGCGCGAAGCTCATGCGGCGGTAGCCGGGCAGGCCGGGGGCGAGGCCGTGCCCGGCCGGTCCTGCCGGGCTCGCGGGGTCTTGCTGACGGGACGGCGGAGTGAGGGCACCCACGGTGGTGGGCGCCCCGGTACTTGCGGAAGGCATGTCTTCGACCGTAGGCACATCCTTTTGATGCGTCCAATGCATGGAACGGCTTTAATCGTTCCCATGGCGCATGAATACAGCTCACAGGCGCGCGTGTCACTGAACAGTTACGAAGAAGACATGCGGCTGCTGCTCGCACCGCGCCTCGCGTACTTCGCGGGGGTGGCCCGGCACGAGCACGTGACCAGGGCGGCACAGGAGCTCGCCGTACCGCAGTCGACGCTGTCGCGGGCGATGGTCCGGCTCGAACAGGACCTGGGCGTCGCGCTGTTCACCCGCAAGGGCCGCACGGTGTCGCTGACCGCCGCCGGCCGCACCTTCCTCACCTCCGTCGAGCGGGCCCTCGCCGAGGTCGAACGGGCCGCGGAGTCGGTGCGGGCCGACGCGGACCCCTCCGGGGGCAAGGTCGCCTTCGGCTTCCTCCACACGATGGGCTCCGAGACGGTGCCCGAACTGATCCGCGCCTTCCGCGTCGACCATCCGCGGGTCCGCTTCACGCTCGTGCAGAACTACGGCGAGGCGATGATCGAGCGCCTGCGGGCCGGTGAGCTCGACCTGTGCCTGACCTCGCCGGTGCCGGACGCGCCGGACCTCGTGGCCCGCCGTCTCGACGAGCAGCGGCTGCGGCTGGTCGTCCCCGACGACCACCGCCTCGCCGTGCGCAAGCGGATCCGGCTGGCCGAGGCCGCCGACGAGACCTTCGTGACCCTCGAACCCGGCTACGGCCTGCGCCGCATCACCGACGCGCTGTGCGCCGAAGCCGGTTTCACCCCGCGCGTCGCCTTCGAGGGCGAGGAGGCCGAGACCCTCCGCGGCCTCGTCGCGGCGGGCCTCGGCGTGGCCCTCCTGCCCCCACCGGCCGTCCCCCGCCCGGGCGTCGTCGAACTCACGGTCACGGCGCCGCGTGCCGTCCGCGAGATCGGCGTCGCGTGGCTGGACGGGCACCCGGACACGGCGCCGGTGGCGGCGTTCAAGAAGTTCCTGCTGTCGCGGCGGGGCAAGCTGCTGCCGGACTGATCCGTCCGGCGGCGGGCGCGCGTCCCGCCGCGGCTCACACCGCCCGGCTCCGCCGGAGGGGCCCGCCGCAGGCGTCAGCGTCTGCGACCGAAGCCCGCCGCCAGCGGCATGCGCAGGCCCAGCGGCGGGGGAGCCGCCAGCGCGTCCGCGACAGGGCGGGCGTAGGCGTGCGTGAAGAGGGAACCGAGCACGAAGTCCGCGGCCAGGGCCAGGACTTCGTCCTGGTACTGCCGCAACCCGTGCCCGTCCGTGTGCACCTCGAACCGGCACGTGTCCCGGTTCGTCTGCTTCGCCCGCTCCGCCAGCCGGTACGACAGCTCCGGGTCCGTCCGCGCGTCGTTCGTGCCGTGCACGATCAGCACCCGGCGGCCCGCGAGCTGTTTCACCGGTTCGGGTTGTGCCGCGACATCGTCCTCCGGCAGCCAGGGGGCAAGGGCGAGCACGGAGTTGACGGCGCCGTGCCCCGCGGCGTGCAGGGCGGCGCGGCCGCCCATGCCGTGGCCCGCGAGGCAGACGGGGACGTCCCCGTAGCGGCGTACCGCCTCGTCCGCCGCCCACCGGGCGTCCGCCGCGAGCCGTGCGTCGGGGCCGTTCCAGCCGCGGCCGCGGTAGCGCACGACGTGCGTGACGAGGCCCTCCGCCCGCCCCGCGCGCGCCAGGGAGCGTGCCAGCGGCAGCGCGGCGGCGTGCGAGACCGTCGAGGGGCCGCGGGCGGACTCCGGTTCGCCGTCCGGGAGCAGCAGCACCACCCCGCTCACGGCGCCGGTCGCGGCCCCCCGCACGGGCCGGCCGAGTCCCGCTCGCGCCACTGAGTGGCGCCCTCGAGTGGAGGACGCGACCGCTTCGGCACTGGCACGTGCGCGTCCGGCGTCGTCGGCTGGACGCCCCCACCACTGGAGCAATGCGTTTGCCATGACAGAACAGTCTCAGACACCTCGGTGAACTCCACCTGTCTGGACGGTCACTGTTACGTGTGACGTTCCTCCCCCTCGGTCATGGCCGGGGGATTCCAGCCTCGTGGCTGAGGCTACTGTCCACCGGGTTGCCCCGGCTACCGGTTGGCGATTCACGGACCGGGCAACCCCGAGGTCTCCACGCCCTGTAACCCGTATGTCCACGGGCCAATGTGTTCTGTGCGCCTACGACGTCGGCATGCTCGGCGTATCCGCAGGTGGTGCACACGAAATCCGCTTGGCTCTGACGTGAGTTCGCATCCACCTTTCCGCAGGTCGGGCACGTTTGTGACGTGTACGCGGGCGGGACCTTCCGTACCACCGTGCCGGACTTACGGGCACGGTTGCGGATGGCCAGTTCGAGCCCGTGCCAGCCCTTGTCCAGGATGGCACGATTGAGGCCGGCCTTGGCGCCTACGTTCCTTCCGGGCTCGGCGACGGTGCCCTTGGCAGAGGCGCTCATCTTCTTTGTCGACAGGTCTTCGAGGGCGACGAGTGCGTTGCCGTCGACGATCCTGCAGGCGGTCCTGGCATGGAAATCCCGGCGGCGATTGCGTACTCGGCGCATGATGACCCTCTGCTTGCGTATGCACTCCCGCCGCCTTTTCGAGCCCCGTTCGGTGCGGTTTCTCTGTTTCTCCAGGCGCCGGTAGCGCTCGGCTTCGCCAGGTCTGATGAACTTACGCTCGAAGAGCCGCCCGTCGTCTGTCGCGGCCAGTACGGCCACGCCACGGTCCACCCCTACTCGGCCACGCTCAAGATTCACGGCGGGCGCGGGTGCACCGGTTTCCACGAGAAAGCTGATGTGCCAGCGTTCTCCGTCGCGGGTCATGGTCGCCGATCTGATGGCGCCGCCGAGGGGACGGGTCCAGCGGAAGGTGATCCAGCCGATCTTCGGAAGTCGGGCCTGTGCCCACTTCCTGCTGATCCGCTTCACTGGAATCTTCGACCCCTCGGGAAACCGAAACGAGGGGGACCAACGGGTCTTCGATCTCCATCGGATCATGAACGGGCCGTGCGTCCGGCACGCCACGTCCAAGTCCATGAGTGCCTGCTGCAGACAATGCCCGGGAACGGCCTTCAGCCAGGGGAAGTCCCCTTTCGCCTCGGCCATCTCGCGAGACTGCTCGCGGTAGCCGATCCACTTCCCGCGACGGCGATACTCCCGGCGCTGCTCCAGCGCAGTGTTCCACACTGATCGAATCGCGCCACCGATCTCTTCAGCGAACGTCGCTTGGTCTTCCGTGAGGGCAGCCACGTATTTGCGACCCGTCAGCATGCTCCCCTCCCAGCGACTCGTCCACTCTCGGCGTCCCCGGAGTGCCCCGCGTTCGGCCCGACTGTCAGATCAACGACAGGGGCGAGGAAGGGTCACATGCTCGACTCTTGCTTCTCTGTGTGAATTCCCGACCCGAGCCGCTCGTGGGTAGTGAGGTGCCATGCCCGGTGGAATCATGCATCCCTGGATTGCCGGGGTCGGCGGGGAGCGCCACCAGTGCCCTCTACGCGCGTAGGGATTAGAGTGCGCAGATGACGAGCCAGACCACCCATGTCCCATCCCGGGGCGCCGCCCCCGGGCCCGAGGGGCCCACCGCGGACCAGATCCGCCGTGCCCCGAAGGTGCTCCTCCACGACCACCTCGACGGCGGGCTGCGCCCCGGCACGATCATCGATCTCGCCCGGGAGTCCGGCTATGAAGCCCTTCCCGAGGCGGAGCCCGACAAACTCGGCATCTGGTTCCACGAGGCCGCCGACTCGGGCTCGTTGGAGCGGTACCTGGAAACGTTCGCGCACACCTGCGCCGTCATGCAGACCCGCGAGGCCCTCAAGCGCGTCGCCGTCGAGTGCGCCGAGGACCTCGCCGAGGACGGCGTCGTCTACGCGGAGGTGCGGTACGCCCCCGAGCAGCACCTCGAAGCGGGCCTGACCCTCGAAGAGGTCGTCGAGGCCGTCAACGAGGGCTTCCGGGAAGGCGAGCGGCGCGCCCGCGCGGGCGGCCACCGGATCAGGGTCGGGGCGCTCCTCACGGCCATGCGGCACGCCGCCCGCGCCCTGGAGATCGCCGAACTGGCCAACAACTACCGCGACTCGGGCGTCGTCGGCTTCGACATCGCGGGCGCCGAGGCGGGTTACCCGCCCACCCGCCACCTGGACGCGTTCGAGTACCTCAAGCGCGAGAACAACCACTTCACCATCCACGCGGGCGAGGCGTTCGGGCTGCCGTCGATCTGGCAGGCCCTCCAGTGGTGCGGCGCCGACCGCCTGGGCCACGGGGTCCGCATCATCGACGACATCGAGGTCGCCGCCGACGGCTCGGTGAAGCTCGGCCGGCTCGCCGCGTACGTGCGCGACAAGCGCGTCCCGCTGGAGCTGTGCCCGACGTCGAACCTGCAGACCGGCGCGGCCGCCTCGTACGAGGAGCACCCCATCGGACTGCTGCGGCAGCTGCACTTCCGGGCCACCGTCAACACGGACAACCGGCTGATGAGCAACACCAGCATGAGCCGTGAATTCGAGCTGCTGACCGAGACTTTCGGCTACACGCTCGACGACATGCAGTGGTTCACCGTCAATGCCATGAAGTCCGCGTTCATTCCTTTCGACGAACGCCTCGCGATGATCAACGACGTGATCAAGCCCGGCTACGCGGAGCTGAAATCCGAATGGCTGTTCCGGCAGACCGCCGCGACCAGCGCATCCTCACGCGGCGAGGGCTGAGTGCCGGATCGCGGAAAGGGCCGGGAGCGTCAACTTCCGGTCCTGTCCGTGTCGCGTGAGTGTTTGCGGCGCGGAGCGCGCGCTGGCTAGTTTGCCAATTCCGCTCATATTCCCTCCCCAAGGAAAAGTCGCTGATGAAGCACGCTGCCAAGACCCTCGGTGCCGCCGCGCTCGGCGCTGTCGCACTCGGCGCCGCCGGTGCCGGTACCGCCGCCGCCGCGCCGCAGGCCCCCCAGCTCGGCACCCCGCTCGGGCTGCTCTCCACCCTCCAGGGCCCGGCCGCCACCTCCGCCGCCGGCCAGGCCGCCCAGGGTCTCGGTGCGAACGCGCTGCCTCCGGGCGCCACCGATCAGGTGACCCGCCTCCTCGGTGGTCTGTCCGTGGCCGAGCTCGCGGGCAGCGGCCTGGCGGGCAGCGCACTGCCGCTCGCGCAGTAGCTCCCGACATCACCGCGGTACCCCGACGCACGTGGGGCGCGCACCCGGTCCGGGTGCGCGCCCCACTGTGCTGTCGGTGCTCGGTGCGCGGTGCGCGGTGCTCGACAGCTCCGTGCTGTCACCGCTCCGTCGTGATGGCCTTCACCAGGCCGTCGACGCGGACTTCTCGGCCGGCAGCAGCAGCCACAGCGCCAGGTACAGCAGGAACTGCGGCCCCGGCAGCAGGCACGAGACCAGGAAGATCACGCGCATCGTGGTCGCGGAGGTGCCGAAGCGCCGTGCCAGCGCTGCGCACACTCCGCCGATCATGCGTCCGTCACGGGGGCGGGCAAGTGCGGCCATGGTGGGCTCCTCCGAGTCCGTTGCCGGGAGCCGCTCCTCCGGGCTCCCGATGACTCCATACTCGCGCCGCGAACGGGGACGAAGCGTCGCTCTACGGGGCGATCCCGACCCTGGGAATCGTCGGGGTCGGCCCCTGAGAACCCTTGGCCGTCTGAGCGCCTCCGGCCGTCCGGGACCCCCTGGGCCCCTGCGCCGCGCCGCCCCGCCGCAGGCCCCCCGGCCGCTTCCCCGAACCGGCGTCCGCCGACCGCCGGGCCCGCCTGCGCCGCAGCCGGGCCCGGCCCGCCGGGACGACCGCGAGATGGGCCAGCGCCACGCCCGCCGTGTTCAGCAGCAGCGAGTCCACGTCCACGACCCGCCCGGGCACCCCGGTCTGGAGCAGCTCGATGCCGAGCGACAGCAGCGCTCCCGCCGCGACCGTACGGGCCAGCGAGGCCAGGGGGGAGACGACGAGCCGCCCGCCCGCCATGGGCAGCAGTATCCCGAGCGGGGCGAGCAGGAGCAGTCCCTCGCCGATCCGGCGGGCTGCCTGCACCGGGCCGAGGGCGAGGTCCGCCTTGATACCCGCGAGTGGCTCCAGATTCGCCGCCGTCACCCACATCACGTCGAGGGGGCGGAGCGTCAGCCATCCCACGAGTGCCAGATGCGCGAGGACGAGGACGCCCCCCGCCACGCGGAAGCGGATGGCGGCACTGCCGCCCGAACCTTGACGCTGCACGATCCCCAAGACGATATGACCGGCGGGATCGGTTCCGCCTACCCGCGCGGTGTTGCTCGCTCGGGTCGCCCGTGTGGTGTTGCCCGTGCCGGTTGGCCGTGCGGTGTTGCCCACGAGGTGTTGCCCGTGCCGGTTGGCCGTGCGGTGTTGCCCACGAGGTGTTGCCCGTGCCGGTTGGCCGTGCGGTGTTGCCCACGAGGTGTTGCCCGTGCCGGTTGGCCGTGCGGTGTTGCTCGCGCGGTGTCACCCACGCGGGTCGCCCGTGCGGAGTTGCCCACGCGGGTTGCGCGTGCGGTGGCGCACACGGCCTCGGCCGCTGCCGTTCGGCGAAGCCCCGCAGCGTGCACGCACCGGACCCCGCTCGCCGATCCGGGCCCGATCTGGGCCGATCCGGGCTCGCTCCGGGCCGGGCTGACTCGCTCCGGGCCGATCGCGGCCCGCTCCGGCCCGCTCCAGGCCGGGCGTCCGGCTGCCCGGGCTGATCCGGACGACAGGCCCTACGTCACGCGCCGCCCGCGCCGCCCAGCGGGCCGACCGTCGGCAGCACCGTCTCGGGCCGCTCCTTGGCCGCGTCCGTGCAGCGGTAGCCGCGCGGGGCGTAGTCCCCCGGCCCGCCCAGGACCACCGTCCCGCCGTCGGCCGCGGCCTCGCTCTCCGCGAAGGTGCACACGAGCTGCGCCAGTGCCGCCGGCGGCAGATCCTCCGGCTGCCGGCTGAGCCGCAGGGTGCCCCGGGGGTCGTTCTCCCGTGCCGGCCTTACGGACAGCGGGCTCCGCAGGTTCGTGACGAACCCGGCCTCCCGCTCGGCCGCCGACGGATCCGCGAGCAGCTCGTTCAGCAGCGCCCCGGCGATCAGCCCCCGGTCGCCCGCGGCCTTCTCGGGGAGCGGGACCGTACGGTCCACCGCCACCAGCGCCGACGCGCACAGCAGATACACCCGCACCGGCAGCAGCCCCGGCTGCGCCTGCGCGGCCGTCTCCTTCCCGCCCAGCGAGCAGGGCATCCGCGACGGGGCCTCCCCGGCGTCGACGGGGACGGACGTGGTCCTGATCCCGCAGCCGGCGGCGACGGCCGCCGCGAGCGCGGCCCCGGCGAGCGCCGCACCGGCACGCCGCACCCGGCGCCGCGTGCCCGCGGCCCCGTCCCGGGACGGGGCCCGGTCCTCGTCGTGCCCGCGGGCGGGCGTCCCTGCTTCACGTACGGTCGTCACTGCGCGTCGCCAGCCTCTCCCCGGCCGTTCCGGTCGCCGCCCGCGGGCGTGATGCCCGAGGCGTCGCGCGGCAGGCGCAGCACGAACACCGCACCGCCGTCGCCGTCCGTCGTGTTGGCCGCGCTGATGCCGCCGCCGTGGATCAGGGCGTTCTCCATCGCGATCGACAGGCCCAGGCCGCTGCCCTCCGAACGCGGCCGTGAGGCGCTCGCCTTGTAGAAGCGGTCGAAGACATGCGGCAGCACGTCCTCGGGAATGCCGGGCCCGTGGTCCCTTACCTCGATGACCAGTTCGTCCCCCTGCGCGCCGCCGGAGTCCGTGTGCACCGAGACCCGCACCGGGGAGCCGCCGTGCTTGAGCGCGTTGCCGATCAGATTGGCCAGGATGACGTCGAGCCGGCGCGGGTCCAGCCGGGCCACGATGCCGCGCTCCGCGTCCAGCTCGACCGCGTCCAGCCAGGCCCGCGCGTCGATGCAGGCGGTGACCTGGTCGGCGACGTCGACCTCGTCGAGGACGAGCCGGGCGGTGCCCGCGTCGAAGCGGGTGACCTCCATCAGGTTCTCGACCAGGTCGTTCAGCCGCCGGGTCTCGCTCACCACGAGGGCGACGGCCGGCGCGACCATCGGGTCGAGGCTCTCCTGCTCGTCCTCCAGCACCTCGGTGACCGCGGTCAGCGCGGTCAGCGGGGTCCGCAGCTCGTGCGACATGTCGGCGACGAAGCGGCGGCTCGACTCCTCCCGCGCGCTCATGTCCGCGACCTGCTTCTCCAGCGACTCCGCCGCGCTGTTGAACGTCCGCGACAGTTCCGCCAGTTCGTCCGTGCCCGAGACGTTCAGCCGGGTGTCCAGCTTGCCCTCGCCGAGCTGCCGGGCCGCCTCGCCGAGCCGCCGTACGGGTCTGAGCACCGTCGTCGCGGCGGCCTGCGCCAGCAGCGCGGAGCCGACCAGCGCCAGCGCCGTGGCGATCCCCAGCGACCAGGCGAGCGAGTTGAGGTCCGCCCGCTCCTGCTCCAGCGACTTGAACATGTAGCCCGTCGGCCCGCCGCCGACGATTCTCGTACCGCCCACCAGATAGGGCGTGTTGCCGCGCTGCGTCCGCACCCAGAACAGATGGTCCTTGTCGGCGACCGCGTCACGCAGCGCCCTCGGCACGTCGTCGACCGCGAACCGGTCCGGGTCGGAGGCCCCGACGATCGGCTTGCCCGCCTCGCGCTCCCCGATCAGCACCACGCTGTACCCGGCGGTCCCGGCCGCCATCTGCTCGGCGGTCGTCTGGAGTTCGTCCTGCGTCGGCCGCACGGGCAGGGAGGCGGCCCTGTTCTGCATCTCCTGCCGGAAGTCGTTCAGTGCCGCGTCCTGCGTACGGGTCAGCACCGCCTCGCGGTTGAGCCAGTACGCGATCCCCGACGCCGACACCGCGGCCGTCAGCGCGACCAGCCCGAACACGACGACGAGCCGCAGCCGCAGGCTGCTCAGTCCGAGCCCCGCGAGTATCCCCCTCTTCGCGGGCCCCTTGTCCTCGCCTTCGCTCACTGAGGAGCATCCAGTCTGTAGCCCACGCCACGGACCGTACGGATCAGCGTCGGCGAGGACGGCACGTCCTCGACCTTCGCCCGCAGCCGCTGCACGCACGCGTCCACCAGCCGTGAGTCGCCCAGGTAGTCGTGCTCCCACACGAGCCTGAGCAACTGCTGGCGCGAGAGCGCCTGGCCGGGCCGGCGGCTCAGCTCCAGCAGCAGCCGCAGTTCGGTCGGGGTCAGCTGGAGGTCCTCGCCGTTTTTGGTGACCGTCATCGCGGAGCGGTCGATCACCAGCGAGCCGAACGTCGCCGAGTCCGTCGCCTCGCGCTCACCGCGCCGCAGCACCGCTCTGATCCGGGCGTCCAGCACCCGTCCCTGCACCGGTTTGACCACGTAGTCGTCCGCGCCGGACTCCAGCCCGACCACGACGTCGATGTCGTCGCTGCGCGCGGTCAGCAGGATGATCGGCAGCTGGTCGGTGCGCCTGATGCGCCGGCACACCTCGAAGCCGTCGATGCCGGGCAGCATCACATCCAGCACGATCAGGTCCGGCCGCTGCTCGCGCAGCAGTTTCAGACCGTCCTCGCCGGTGGCCGCGGTGGCCACGCGGTGGCCCTGACGGGACAGCGAGAGCTCGAGGGCCGTGCGGATGGCGTCGTCGTCCTCGATCAGCAACAGGAAAGGCACAGAGGTCATTCTGGCGCATGGGGCAGCCGGAGTTCGACAGTTGCGGGCCGGTCCCGTGCGGACGCGGGTGCCGAAACGGGTGCGGACACGAGTGCGGACGGCCCCCTGTGACACCCCTGTGACAGTCGGCGGACAGTGGCGTGAAGGTGCCCGGGCAGTCTTTTCCCAGCGGCCGGACACCGGCCGACGCCAGCAGACTCCAACCGACGGGGGGCGCGAGATGAACGCACTGCACAGCACGACCTCAAGCGCAGTTGTCACGCGTCTGCACGACGTCACCGTCGGCAGGAGCAGTGAGAAGTCCGGCGCCGTGAACGGGCGGGGGTGCGTTCGCGGCGCCGGGCGCCAGCACAAGCCGTCGCCGCAGCCGTCGTACATGACGGTCATCGACGCGACGTCCGTGCTGCCCGCGCCGGGCACGCCCGGCACGCAGGACACGCAGTTCGAGGGGGGACACGGGGGAAGCGCGTACGGGGAGGCCACGGGGGAGCGGACCGGCCGCTCGGAGGCTGCGGACGCCGAAGCGGCGTTCACCGCCTACGTGCAGGAGCGCCGCGCCTCCCTGTACGCGACCGCGTACCACCTGACCGGTGACCGGTTCGAGGCGGAGGACCTGCTCCAGAGCGCGCTGTTCTCCACGTACCGGGCCTGGGACCGGATCAGCGACAAGGCCGCGGTCGGCGGCTATCTGCGCCGGACGATGACGAACCTGCACATCAGCGCGTGGCGCCGGCGCAAGCTCAACGAGTACCCGACCGAGGAGCTCCCGGAGACGGCGGGCGACACGGACGCGATGCGCGGCACGGAGCTGCGCGCGGTGCTGTGGCAGGCCCTGGCCCGCCTGCCCGAGCTCCAGCGCACGATGCTGGTGCTGCGCTACTACGAGGGCCGGACGGATCCCGAGATCGCGGAGATCCTGGACATCAGTGTCGGCACGGTGAAGTCGAGCATCTGGCGGTCGCTCCGCCGGCTGCGCGAGGACCAGGTCCTCAGCTTCGGCCGTGACGAGGAGGAGTCCTTCGGCGAGCTGGTGGCCTGAGGGCGGCAGTAACGGGGATCCACGGGGGAACGTACGGATCCAAGGGGGATCGCGCGGGCGGACACGGGGGATCGCACGCGGGACACGGGGGAAGACGCGAGGGGCCGGCCGGGACCGAGAGGTCCGGGCCGGCCCTCCGCTCGTTCCGGATGCGGGCGCATGTGACGGGCGCGATCGTGCGGCCGGATGCGACGGATACGCTCGATGCGGCCGATGCGGCCGATGCGGCCGATGCGGCCGATGCGGCCGATGCGGCCGATGCGGCCGATGCGGCCGATGCGGCCGATGCGACCTGGGCGCCGGTCCACCGGGCTGTACAGTCGCTACGCGCGTAGATATGCTCCCCTGGTGACCATGCCCACCATTGCACCTGCATTCGCTGACGTGACCTCGTCCGACAGCGCACTGCGCCGCTTCCTGCACGGGCTCCCCGGTGTCGACGCCGTCGGCCTGGAAGCGCGCGCCGCGTCCCTCGGCACCCGTTCGATCAAGACGACGGCCAAGGCGTACGCCATCGACCTGGCCATCTCGATGATCGACCTGACGACGCTCGAAGGCGCGGACACCCCGGGCAAGGTCCGGGCGCTCGCCGCCAAGGCCGTCAACCCCGATCCGACCGACCGCACGACCCCGAAGACGGCCGCCGTCTGCGTCTACCCCGACATGGTGGCCACCGCGAAGGCCGCGCTCGGCGGGGCCGACGTCAAGGTCGCCTCCGTCGCCACCGCCTTCCCGGCCGGCCGCGCCGCGCTCGACGTGAAGCTCGCGGACACGCGGGACGCCGTCGCCGCCGGGGCCGACGAGATCGACATGGTGATCGACCGGGGCGCTTTCCTCTCCGGCCGCTACATGAAGGTCTTCGAGGAGATCCGCGCCGTCAGGGAAGCCTCCGGTGCCGCCCGTCTGAAGGTCATCTTCGAGACCGGCGAGCTCTCCACGTACGACAACATCCGCCGCGCCTCCTGGCTCGGCATGATGGCCGGGGCCGACTTCATCAAGACGTCGACCGGAAAGGTCGCGGTCAACGCCACCCCGGCGAACACCCTGCTCATGCTCGAAGCCGTCCGCGACTTCCGGGCGCAGACCGGAGTGCAGGTGGGTGTGAAGCCCGCCGGCGGCATCCGCACCAGCAAGGACGCGATCAAGTTCCTGGTGCTGGTCAACGAGACGGCCGGCGCGGACTGGCTGGATAACCACTGGTTCCGTTTCGGCGCGTCCAGCCTGCTCAACGACCTGCTGATGCAGCGCCAGAAGCTGGCGACCGGCCGCTACTCCGGCCCCGACTACGTGACGGTGGACTGATTCACGATGACTGCCTTTGAATACGCACCCGCACCCGAGTCCCGGTCCGTCGTCGACATCGCGCCGTCGTACGGCCTCTTCATCGACGGCGAATTCACCGACGCCGCCGACGGCAAGGTCTTCAAGACCGTCTCCCCGTCCACCGAGGAGGTCCTCTCCGAGGTCGCCCAGGCGGGCGCCGAGGACGTCGACCGCGCCGTGAAGGCGGCCCGCAAGGCGTTCGAGAAGTGGTCGGCGCTGCCCGGCTCGGAGCGCGCCAAGTACCTCTTCCGCATCGCCCGGATCATCCAGGAGCGCAGCCGCGAGCTGGCCGTCCTGGAGACCCTCGACAACGGAAAGCCGATCAAGGAGACCCGCGACGCGGACCTCCCGCTCGTCGCGGCGCACTTCTTCTACTACGCGGGCTGGGCCGACAAGCTCGACCACGCCGGCTACGGCCAGGACCCCCGCCCCCTCGGTGTCGCGGGCCAGGTCATCCCCTGGAACTTCCCGCTCCTCATGCTCGCGTGGAAGATCGCCCCGGCGCTCGCCACCGGCAACACGGTGGTGCTGAAGCCCGCCGAGACGACCCCGCTGTCCGCCCTCTTCTTCGCGGACATCTGCCGCCAGGCGGGCCTGCCGAAGGGTGTCGTCAACATCCTCCCGGGCTACGGGGACACGGGCGCCGCGCTCGTCGAGCACCCGGACGTCAACAAGGTCGCGTTCACCGGCTCCACCGCCGTCGGCAAGGCCATCGCCCGCTCCGTCGCGGGTACGGACAAGAAGCTCACCCTGGAGCTGGGCGGCAAGGGCGCCAACATCGTCTTCGACGACGCCCCGATCGACCAGGCCGTCGAGGGCATCGTCGGCGGCATCTTCTTCAACCAGGGCCAGGTCTGCTGCGCGGGCTCGCGCCTCCTCGTCCAGGAGTCGGTCCAGGACGAGCTGCTCGACTCGCTCAAGCGGCGCCTCACCACGCTCCGCCTCGGCGACCCGCTCGACAAGAACACCGACATCGGCGCGATCAACTCGGCCGAGCAGCTGGCCCGGATCACGGCCCTCGCCGAGACCGGCGAGGCCGAGGGCGCCGAGCGCTGGACCGCCCCGTGCGAGCTGCCCTCCTCCGGCTACTGGTTCGCCCCGACGCTCTTCACGAACGTCACGCAGGCGCACACCATCGCCCGCGACGAGATCTTCGGCCCGGTCCTCTCCGTGCTGACCTTCCGCACGCCGGACGAGGCCGTCGCCAAGGCCAACAACAGCCAGTACGGCCTGTCGGCGGGCATCTGGACGGAGAAGGGCTCCCGCATCCTCGCGGTGGCGAACAAGCTCCGCGCCGGTGTGGTGTGGGCCAACACCTTCAACAAGTTCGACCCGACCTCGCCCTTCGGCGGCTACAAGGAGTCGGGCTTCGGCCGCGAGGGCGGCCGCCACGGTCTGGAGGCCTACCTCGATGTCTGAGCGTCTCAACGTCTTCAAGACCTACAAGCTGTACGTGGGCGGGAAGTTCCCGCGTTCCGAGAGCGGCCGGGTGTACGAGGTGACGGACTCCAAGGGCAAGTGGCTGGCCAACGCGCCGCTCTCCTCCCGCAAGGACGCCCGTGACGCGGTCGTCGCGGCGCGCAAGGCGTTCGGCGCCTGGTCGGGCGCGACGGCGTACAACCGGGGCCAGATCCTCTACCGCGTCGCCGAGATGCTGGAGGGCCGCAAGGACCAGTTCGTCCGGGAGGTCGCCGAGGCCGAGGGCCTGTCGAAGTCCAAGGCGGCCGCCCAGGTCGACGCCGCGATCGACCGCTGGGTCTGGTACGCGGGCTGGACGGACAAGATCGGCCAGATCGTGGGCGGGGCGAACCCGGTCGCGGGCCCGTTCTTCAACCTCTCCACCCCCGAACCGACCGGTGTGGTCACGGTCCTCGCGCCCCAGGAGTCGTCGTTCCTGGGCCTGGTGTCGGTCATCGCCCCGGCGATCGCGACCGGCAACACGGTCGTCGTGGTCGCCTCCGAGAAGGCCCCGCTGCCCGCCCTGTCGCTCGGCGAGGTGCTGGCCACGTCCGACGTGCCCGGCGGTGTCGTCAACGTCCTCTCGGGACGTACGGCCGAACTCGCGGCCCCGCTCGCCGCGCACCAGGACGTCAACGCGATCGACCTGACCGGCGCGGACGAGCAGCTCGCCAAGGAGCTGGAGGTCGCGGCCGCCGACAACCTCAAGCGGGTGCTGCGCCCCCGCGCGGGCGAGGACTGGTCGGCCGACCCCGGTACGGGGCGGATGACCGCGTTCCTGGAGACGAAGACGGTCTGGCACCCCACGGGTTCGCTGGGCGCGTCCGGCTCCGCGTACTGACGTATCGGCGTGTCCGCGGGGGCCCTCAGGCCGATGCCTGAGGGCCCCCGCGGGGCATCAGCCGGGAATTACGCCGCCCAGCAGCGGGCCGGCGACGGGCAGTTCCGACGGACGGCCCAGGGAGCCGGTGAGGGTGCGGGTGTCGAGCGAGCGGAAGTCGGCCACCTGCGTGCTGACGCCGTTGTCGAGCGGGTTGACAGGGGTCCCCGCGAGCGGGTTCAGCGAAAGGGACTTGACCGCGGCGCCCGTGTACCCGATGGCGTCCGTCGTGGGCCCCACGGCTGCCGCCGGGTCGAGGTCGCCCACGTGCGGCGTTTGCGCCGCCTGGGCCGTGCCCCCACCGCCGCCGAGCGCCGCGCCCACCGCGGCGAGGCTGAGGCCGGCGGCCCTCAGCAATGTGTGACGTGCCATCAGCGCCATGAGCATCCTCAATCCTGGCCGGCCACTCCCGCGGCCGCCGAAGTAACCGAATGGACACGAAGCGTAGTTCTGCTGTGATGCTCGATACCAACCGGATCCCCGGGGGGTCCCCCGCAGGGGTCAATGCCTCACACTGGTGTCCCGTGAGTTCCCAACCCCTTCCGACGCGCGTCGTCCTGCTCGCCGGGCCCTCCGGCTCCGGAAAGTCGTCCCTCGCCGCCCGTTCCGGTCTCCCGGTGCTGCGCCTCGACGACTTCTACAAGGAGGGGGACGACCCCACGCTCCCGCTGATGGCGGGCACCACGGCCGTCGACTGGGACTCCCCGGCCTCCTGGGACGCGGACGCGGCGGTCGAGGCGGTCGTGGAGCTGTGCCGCACGGGCCGTACGACCGTGCCCGTGTACGACATCGCCACCAGCTCCCGTACGGGGCGCGAGTCCCTCGACATCGAGCGCACACCGCTCTTCGTGGCCGAGGGCATCTTCGCGGCCGACATCGTCGCCCGCTGCCGGCAGCAGGGCGTCCTCGCCGACGCGCTCTGCCTGCGCGGGCGGCCGTCCACGACCTTCCGCCGCCGGCTGCTGCGCGATCTGCGCGAGGGCCGCAAGTCCGTCCTCTTCCTGCTGCGCCGCGGCTGGCGCCTGATGTGCGCCGAACGCGGCATCGTGGCCCGCCAGACCGCGCTCGGCGCCCACCCCTGCGGCAAGAAGGAGGCCCTCGGCCGCCTCGCCGCGGCGGCGGCGGGCCGCTGCCGCCGCCCCGCGGTCACCTCGGACGCGGTGTCCTCGGGGGCCTGATCGCCCGCACCGCCGGCGGGGCCGGGCGACGGCGTGAGGCAGAATCGGACGCATGACGAGCCCCACCCCCGGCCAGGACCCCGAGCAGCAGCGACCGCGCGCGAAGTCCCAGCGACAGCCGCAGCCGCAGTCGCAGCCCCGGTCGCCGTCGCAGCCGGCGGCGCCGTCGTCGGCCGAGCCGGCGAACGCCGACCGTGTCTTCCGGTCGAACTCCGGGATCGCCACCGGCGTGCTGCTGCTCGCTCTGGTCGCCTGGGTGGGCGGGGACGCGCTCATCCGCGGTCAGGGGCGCGCGCCGTGGCTGGGGCTCGCGGCGATGCTGTTCGTCGTGCCGCTGATCGTCGCCTTCACGCTGCGGCCCGCCGTGTTCGCGGGCGACGACCGGCTCCGTGTCCGCAACCCGTTCCGCACGATCACCATCCCCTGGGCGGCGGTCGCCGATGTGCGAGCCGGGTACTCCAGCGAGGTCTTCACACAGCAGGGCGCGAAGTACCAGCTGTGGGCGATCCCGGTGTCGCTGCGCCGGCGCAAGCGCGCCGCGCGCCGGCAGGCGACCGCCGCACAGGACGATCCCCACGGCCGTACGTCCGTGACGGCGCGCGTCGACGACGCCTCCCGCCTTGCGCCCGCCGACCGGACGGTCGCGGACCTCAGGGACCTCGCCGAGCGCAGCGCCTCCCGGCCGGGCGCACAGGGCGAGCCGCGGGTGCAGTGGGCGTACGAGATCCTCGCCCCGATCGTCGCGGGCCTGGTCTTCCTGGTGGTCCTGCTGGCCACCCGCTGACCGCGGCCAAACCGGAACCAGTTGGTCCGCAGTAAGCCCTTTCGTGTTCGCTTAGTACGCGATGCGTATACCGTCCGTACTTCCACGGACAGTCAACGGACCCTTGGTACCCAAGGGGTAACCGCGGGGCAACGGTCGTATGAAGCATGCTCAGTTGAATTGGTTTAGACCCCAAGCATCACGCGCGTCTCAATAAATTGCTCCTGCCGACACAGTGGGGGTGGGGGCGACATGAAGCAGCCCGGGGAGGGCGGCAGAGCAACCGCTTCCGGCATCAGATGTCTTATTGACATCGATGCCAGGGGTGCCTACGGATGGAGGTTGATCGCCCAGAACGGGCGCATTGTGGCCGTTTCGGCGGAAGTGTTCCATGACTACGCGGCCTGCCGCGACGCGTTCGGGGTGCTCTGCACCGGCCACGCCGACATGGCCGGTGGAGTGCAGCACGCACCGGACGGTACCGGCTGGATGTGGCTGCTGCGGGACGCGGAGGGGGCCGCGACCGCGGTCTCCGGCCGTGCCTACGAGCGTCACTCCACGTGCCGATCTGCATACGAGCGGTTCAGGTCGCTGCTCGACGCGGACGGGGAGGTGCTGTTGTCGATCACTCCGCCGTAACCGGAAGTGCGCCGACGGCTGCATGCCGACACCGGCAAACCCGGATCGGTGATCCGGCCCATCGCCCGGCGGCGGTGGGCCGGACCGTCGGGCCTTCTCCGTGGTAAACGGTGGCGCCGGGCCGGCCATGAGAGGCCGACCCGGCGCCGATTGCGTTGCGTGCCCCAGGGTGTAGGGCTCAGAGGTCGTGGCTCAGAGCTCAGCGCACGTCGACGAAGTCGTCCGCGGAGACCGCGGCCGCGGTGCCGGCCGTACCCGCGTAGGACCAGCGGTAGGAGCCGTCCAGGTACGCGCGGACGGTGGTGGAGACGGTGCCGTCCGCGGCGGTCGGGACGGTCTTGACGGTGAAGTACTCCTCGCAGTCCTCCGGGCGGAACTGCAGCTCGACGGGCTGGCCGGCCTCGGCGCCCGCGTACGCGCCGGTCGCCCAGCTCGCGTGCTGCACACCGCCCGTGACAGTGAGGGTCTTGCCCCACTTCACCGTCTCGGGGGCGGCCTCGGCGGTCACCTGGGTGTCGCGCTGCATGGTGAACGTGGCCGCGTTCTCCAGGAACACCGTGTCGCCGTCGTTGGCGAGGGCGTTGGCGGTGACGTTCCAGGTGCCGGCCAGTGCGTCGTCGGTGAGGGCGGTGCCGGGCTTGAGGTTGAACGTCAGGGTGCACGTGGTGGTGGCGGCGGTCGTCGGCCTGCAGGCAGCCGTCGAACGCACACTGCCGTCCGGGCTGTTGACCGAGCCGTGGTACAGGGTGGCGTTGATCTGCCAGAAACCGGACGGGTCGGTCGCGGTCACATCGACGGTGACGGTTCTGTCGGTCGTGCCGACGACGACGGGCTCGCTGCCGTTGACGGCCACGCTGGTGATGTCGGCGTCGCCGGTCTTCACGTCCGCGTGAGCGGCCGGGACGGCGAGGGCGGAAAGGGCCAGGACGCCGGACGCGGCGACGACAACTGACTTGACACGCATATGAATTCCCCAAGGTGAGTGCCACGGCCTGCCAATAACCCCCCGTCAGGCCCGAATTGACGCGGGCAGCGTACTCATCATGTGGAGAGTTCGGGAAGATTCCCTGTAGGTGGGAAGCAGTCCGAGTCATCCCCGAAAGGGTCGAAGCCGAATATCGGTTACGCCCTCTTTCCGGGCGGCCGAAGGAGAAACTCGGCCGGAATTCCAGACGACTCGGCGGCCACGGATCCGTACCACCCGTGCACCCGTCCGCCGCCCCGTCCGCCGACGCCGCTCGCGGGGCCCGGGCCGCGCACCAGCAATTCTGCACTCGAAGCGCGGATTCGGGTGCCTCCGCTGCCGGTGTCCGAGTCGTTGCGGGCAGAGGTCCCGAGCCGGACCCATGGGCATCCGCAACACCCGGTCCGACGCGCACGGGCTGACATGGTCCGGTCACCCGAGGTTGCCCCTTGGGCACACCTCGTTCACATCTTGGTGCGCCCACGTCAACGATCCGCCAGGACTGTCGCAGCCGTGACGACTGAAACGACGGGTGCGCCGGGAAGTCGGGACACCGGCATCGGACTGCCCGGCCGACCTGGACCGGTCCACCGCCCGCGTGGGCGGTGGACCGGTTGTTGCGTGCCTGCCGCCGGGCGGTGGCCGGACGTTCCCCCCAGGGCGCCCCTCGTTCACAGTGGCTTGCTCGCCGGTACGCCGGATGCCGACAGCTTCTGAGTCGCGCAGGTATTCGCACCGTGCGAATGCGTTGTAGGGGAGGGGACTTCAGTGGCAACCGCGACTGGCGTCGAGGACGCGCCACGCCAACTGCATGCCGACTCGGGCCTGCCTGACCGGCTGTTCAGGGGCACACTGCGGGGTGGCGGGGCCGCCGTTCTGGTGGTCATGCTCCTGGTGGGCGGCTTTCTGACGTACCAGGCACTGCAGGCGCTGAAGGTGGCGAAGTTCGACTTCCTCACCACCGAGGCGTGGGAGCCCAGCTCAGGAAACTTCGGCATCGCCGCTGTACTGACGGGCACGGTGCTGATCGCGACGGTGGCCGTCGTCATCGCCGTACCGCTCGCCACCGGTACCGCCCTGTATATCTCCGAGTACGCGCCCGCCCGCTTCAAGCGGACGCTCATCAGCGTGGTCGACCTGATGGCTGCCGTGCCGTCCGTGGTCTACGGCCTGTGGGGCATGTTCTTCCTGGAGGCATACGCCGTCGACGTGGCCCGCTGGCTGTCGACGTACCTCGGCTGGTTCCCGCCGTTCAAGGTGGTCGGCGCCGATCCCCGCGATCCGCTGGCCGCCGGATCCATCTACACCTCGTCCACCTTCATCGCCGGCATCGTGGTCGCGATGATGGTCGCGCCGATCATCTGCTCCATCATGCGCGAGGTCTTCTCCCAGGCCCCGGTCGGCGAGCGCGAGGGCGCCCTGGCCCTCGGCGCCACCCGCTGGGGCATGATCCAGTCCGTCGTCCTCCCCTTCGGCAAGGGCGGCATGATCGGCGGCACGATGCTGGGCCTTGGCCGGGCGCTCGGCGAGACGATCGCCGTCTTCCTCGTGATCTCGCCGAGCTTCGTCATCCAGCCGCACATCCTGCAGGCCGGGACCAACTCGGTCTCGGCGCTGATCGCCCTGCGCTACGGCGAGGCCAACCCCTTCGACATGTCGGCGCTGATGGCCGCGGGCCTCGCGCTCTTCCTGATGACGCTCGTCGTCAACTTCATCGCTTCGACGATCGTGGCCCGGAGCCGCTCCGGTGAAGCTTCCGATGCCTGATCCCACCATCCAGACAGTGAAAGGGGGCGGCAACCGCATGGGTACGCTCGCCACCGAGTCGATCCCCGGCACGGAACCGGCCGCGGAGTCGAAGGCGGCAACCACCGCCGCCGCCACCAGCTTGCCCGCCGCCGTCAAGAGCATGCGCCCGGAGACGCGCCGCAGCACCTCGGGCCTCCGCGCGACCGACGTGTACGCCGCCGTCGGCGCGGCGGCGGCCTCGCTCAGCATCACCGGCCTGCTGTACACACGACTCACCGGATTCACCGGATTCGTGGGTTTCGTCGTCATCGCGTACGTGCTCTTCATCGGCCTGTACGCGCTGTTGATCTCGTTCGACGAGTCCGGGCCCGCCGTGCGGGACCGCATCGTGTCCGCGTTCGTCCACAGCATGGGCGTGCTCCTGCTGATAGCCCTGGTCTCTGTCGTGCTCTACACGCTGTGGGAGGCCCGGAGGGCACTGCCGCACATGAACTTCTTCATCGAGGACATGACCAATGCCGGGCCACTGGAGCCGCTCTCGGTGGGCGGCATCCGGCACGCCGTCATCGGTACCCTGATCCAGATCGCCCTGGCCCTGGCCGTCACCGTGCCGGCGGGCCTGCTGTGCGCGGTCTTCCTCAACGAGGTCCCGGGACGCTACGCGCGCTTCGTGCGCACCATCGTCGAGGCGATGACCGCGCTGCCGTCCGTCGTGGCCGGCCTGTTCATCTACGCCCTCGCCATCGTGGCTCTCGGCGTGGACAAGTCCGGACTCGCCGCGTCGCTGGCCATCACCGTGATGATGCTGCCGATCGTCATCCGGGCCTCCGACGTGGTCATCCGGCTGGTGCCCGGGACTCTGCGCGAGGCCTCCTACGCACTGGGCGCGCCGCGTTGGCGGACGGCCTGGCACGTGGTCCTGCCGACCGCCCGGTCCGGTCTGACCACCTCAGTGATCCTCGGCACCGCGCGCGGCATCGGCGAGACGTCCCCCGTGCTCCTCACCGCGGGCGTCACCACCGTGACGAACCTCAACCCGCTGTCCGGGCCGATGATCTCCCTGCCACTGGCCACCTTCCAGTTCGTGAAGTCCCCCGAGCAGACCTTCATCGACCGCGGGTTCGGCACGGCCGCCACCCTGCTCCTGCTCGTGCTGGTCCTCTTCGTCATCGCCCGTGTCATCGGTGGACGCGGGCCAGGCCAGCTCACACGACGTCAGCTGCACCGCAAAGTCCTCGGATCGCGCAAGGACCTGCGCCGGATCGAGGGCCGACGCTCCACCGAACAGCTCTCCACCGCACTCGCCCAGGAACCCACGAGGAGTGAGCAGTGACATCCGCAAACGTCCCCACGAGCAGCGGCCCGCCGGGGTGGCGGCAGGCAGGGATCCTGCCGCGCTGGATGCGCGTGCCCGCCCTGGTCACCGGCATCGTCCTGGTGCTGTGCTCGATGCTGGCCGTCGACCCGCCGCGCGCGTACGCCGCGACGTACACCTCGATCAACGGCGTCGGGTCCACCTGGAGCGCCAACGCCATCCAGCAGTGGATCCGCAACGTCTCGCACCAGATGACCGTCACCTACGACGACTCCGGCTCGTCCCGAGGGCGTCAGGAGTTCACCAGCGGCACGGCGGACTTCGGTGTGTCCGAGATCCCCTACGGCCTCGTCGAGAACGGCGTGGTCGAGCCGCGCCCGACGCGAGGCTTCGCCTACATGCCCATCGTGGCGGGCGGTACCTCGTTCATGTACAACCTCAAGGTCGGCGGCAAGCGGGTCACCAACCTGCGGCTGTCCGGTGAGGTCGTCACCAAGATCTTCACAGGGAAGATCACCCGCTGGAACGACGCAGCCATCAAGGCGGACAACCCCAGCCTGAACCTCCCGCCGGTGAAGATCACTCCCGTCTACCGGTCCGACGGCTCCGGTACCACCGCGCAGTTCACCCTGTGGATGTCCAAGCAGTACCCCAGTCTGTGGAACGACTACTGCAAGCGGGCTGGGCGGAAGTCGAACCCCTGTGGTCTGACCTCGTACTACCCCAATGTCAATGGCTCCGGCTTCTACGGCAAGAGCGGCTCGCTGGGTGTGTCCGGGTTCGTGAAGCAGGACCACAACCACGGATCGATCACCTACGTCGAGTACTCCTACGCGCTCAACGAGGGCTTCCCCGTCGTCAAGATGCTCAACAAGAGCAACTACTACGTGGCCCCGACCGCCCAGGCCGTCGCCGTCGGCCTGCTGAAGGCTCGGATCAACACGGACAAGAAGTCGAAGGACTATCTGACCCAGATCCTCGACGGCGTCTACAACAGCAACGACAAGCGTGCCTATCCGCTGTCCAGCTACAGCTACATGATCCTCCCGACGACGACCGAGGGCAGTTTCACCACTGGCAAGGGCCGCTCGCTGAGCGCCTTCTCGTACTACTTCCTGTGCGAGGGGCAACAGCAGATGGCGGAGCTGGGGTACTCGCCACTGCCGATCAACCTGGCCAGGGCGGGGCTTGAGCAGGTCGCGAGGATTCCGGGCTCGGAGAAGCGCAGTGTCAATCTCAAGGGCTGCAACAACCCCACCTTCGCCCCGGACGGTGTGACCAACACCCTGGCCAAGAACGCGCCGAACCCGCCGGAATGTGACAAGAAGGGCGGCCCGACGCAGTGCACCAAGGACGGCAAGCCGGCGCCCAGGAACGGCGGTTCGGCCTCCGGTGGTTCGGGCGGCGCGTCCTCCTCGGGCGGCGCGAACGGTTCGGGCGGCGCGTCCTCCTCGGGTGGCGCGAACGGTTCGGGCGGCGCAACCGGTGGTGCTGACGGAGGGGCCACGGAAGGTGCGACCGGCGGGGCCGACGGAGGCACCGAGGGAGCGGTCATCGACCCGGACACCGGGGAGATCCTCGACTCCGGCACCGATGCCGGCGGCGGCGAGCAGGTCTACGGCACCAACGTCGCGATCGGCGCCGAGTCCACCTTCGGTCTGCGCATGGCGCTGATGCTCCTGTCCGGCGCGATGCTCATCGGCGTCGTCGTGGCCCCGCCCATCGCTTCGCGGTACCTGAACAGCCGAGGGAGGCGTCGTGCGCGCACATCGTAGGGTCCGCCTGATATCGGGGCTCACGGCCCTGCTCGCCGCCGTCGGCCTGGTGGTGCTGCCGCCCACCGGAGGCGCGGGTCAGGCGCGGGCGGCCGAGCTGGAGGATTCGGCGATCACCGTCAACGGCAAGGAGGGGGCGTACGAGGACTTCTCCGGGCTTCGGGTGACGGTTCATCAGACGAAGGGGCTTCGGAGTCAGGGTGTCAAGGTTTCCTGGGAGGGGGGGAAGGAGACGGCAATCGGGTTCCCCGCCAACTACCTGCAAATCATGCAGTGCTGGGGGGATGACCCGGAAGGGCCGGAGCGCGAGCAGTGCCAGTTCGGATCTGCGGAGAAGTCGAACGACGCCCAGTACACGGGCGATCGGATCGTCGGAATGGAAAGCGCTGCAAGTTCGGCTTTCGACCCGAATGAGACCGAGTATCCACACTCGGGAACTGTCGGAGGGTTCGGCTGGGTGCCCTTCCGTCCGGCCACTGGTGAGCCACCGACAACGGCCCCCAACGACGCCACGTACTTCAGCAAGTACACGACCAACGAGCAGCCGTGGCTGAACACCGGTCCCGACGGGACTGGCGAGACCGTCTTCGAGATGCAGACAGCCCTCCAGGCCGCCCACTTGGGCTGCGGGGCCGTGGAGGCGGGCAAGGTGGGGCGGTGCTGGCTCGTCATCGTGCCCCGCGGCGAGTACGAGGCGAGCGGTGCGCACCTGCCCGACTCCCGACTGAAGAGCTCGGCGCTGTCCACGTCCAACTGGGCCAACCGCATGGTGGTCCCTTTGGAGTTCGAGCCCATCGGAACCGCCTGCCCACTGGAGCTTCGTTCGCGCCCCACCTACGGTTCGGAAATGGCCCAGGAGGCCACCGGCTCCTGGCAGGCCGCGCTGTGTGACGCCGAGAACCTCAGCTACAACCACGTCGTCATGAGTGACAGCCAGGCTCGCGTCAAGGCGGCTACCGGCCTCTCCCTCACCCAATTGCCGGTGACCACCGGGGAGGATGAAGCGCCTGTCGTCCACGCGCCCCTGACTGTCTCCGGTCTTGTCGTCGGCTACAGCATCGAATACCCGGGGTCGACGAAGCAGGTCCCGCGGCTGCGGCTCACGGCCAGGCTCGTTGCCAAGCTGCTGACCTACTCGTACCACGAGGACCTGCCCGGACCCAACGGAGTGCCGCGAGAGGGGCTGTCGGAGGGAAATCCTCGCCGTCTGCGTCTGGACCCTGAATTTCTGGACCTTAATCCGGAAATGCGGCAGTGGTCGGAAGTCAATTTGGACGTCGGGATAATGCTGCCCGCGGGGAACTCGGATTATGGGCAAATGTTGTGGAGCTGGTTGCGCAGCGACAAGCAAGCCCGGGAATTCCTGGCCGGTGAGGCGGATCCGTGGGGTATGACGGTGAATCCCTACTATCTGGACCTGCATCTGGACAATGACGAGGAGCGAACCGACTTCCCCAAGGCCGATCAGTACGAGTACCAGCCGCCACGGGGGTGCACGGGACTGAAGATCAGCTTGCTCGATCACCGGCCGTACACGGGAAGTCTGCACAATGCCGCGCTGCGAACGCGCAGGGGCTACAACGGGATGCTGGAAGGAGAAGACTGCACCGCCACGCCGCCCAAGCTCATCGGCAATCCGCAGCGCTCCGGTCAGCGCTTCCAGCTCTCCCTCGTCGACTCTGCGACAGCGGCCCTCTACGGGCTCGGCACCGCGGAGTTGCGCAACGCCAACGGCGAGTGGGTCGCTCCCAGCACCGAGTCGTTCACCAAGGCCGTCGCCGGTATGAAGAAGGGCCCCGAAGGGGTCCTCGATCAGGACCCGGGCCTTGAGACCAAGGGCGCATACCCGCTCACCGCGGTGACCTACGGTGCCGCTTCGACCGGCATGGGTGCCGAACTGCGCACCGAGTACGCGGACCTGATCCGCTACGCGGCAGGCCCGGGGCAGAGTCCGGGCATCGAGCCCGGCCAGCTGCCACCGGGCTATGCCCCGCTCTCCAAGGACCTGCGGGAGCAGGCCGTCAAAGCAGCCGACGAGCTGGCCCGGAAACGGCCGCAGGACAGCGGAGGCTCCACCGCCTCCGGGGGAGCCGGCGGCAGCTCCGGGAACGGCGGCGGGACTTCCGGCAGCGACGCAGGCACCTCGGCGGGAGCGGGCGCAGGCGGACCCGAAGGCGGCTCCACCGGCGGGAACGGGACGGACAGCGCAAGCCCTTCTCCCGCGGCCGGCGGCCCGTCCCCAGGCCCATCGGATCCGGAGAACATCGCGCAGACCGGACCGGCGACTCCGGAGAAGATCCTCGGCATCATCCGCTGGGTGCTGCTGGCAACCCTGATCGCCGGAGTTGCCGGCGCTGTTGCGGGACCGATTCTCATGCGCGTAGGGGTAATGCGCGCCGCGGGGGCCCCTGGGTCTCACTTGGAAGGAAACTCCCCGATGTCTTAGAGGGGTGTTCGTTAACCAAACGACGCCGGGAATTTTGTTGCGGTCACGAAAGCTCCTCGGAATAGTCATGACTGCCCGGCCGACGGGTTTGGGTGCAGAAAAGAATCCAGGATTCTGTGCAGTGTCTCGTTTCTAGTTCCATCCGAATCACGGAGGAAAAATGAACGCGAAGTCCGTCAAGCGCGTGGGTGTCGTCCTCGGCGCCGCAGCTCTGGGTGTCGGCGTCCTCGGCGCCCCCGCGCAGGCCGACCCGACCGGTTTCCGTCCGGTCGTCGCGGTCGGTTCGGACACCACCCAGGAGGTCATGAACGGCATCAGCGCCGCTGGCAGCCTGATCGGTTCCTACGACGCGACCGGCTCGGCGACGATCGACACCCGCTCGGCCGCCGGCGTCTGTGACAGCGTGGCGCGCCCGAACGGCTCCTCGGCCGGTATCAGCGCGCTGGTCGCCGACATCGCCGCCGGCACCAACTGCATCGACGCCGCCCGTTCTTCCCGCGGCCCGAAGGACACGTCCACCAACGACCTGAGCTGGGTCAAGCTCGCCAAGGACGCGGTGACCGTGGCCGTCCGCACGGACAGCGGTCTGATCAACCACAGCTTCACCAAGGCCCAGCTGCAGTCGATCTACCAGTGCAGCACCACCGTGATCAACGTTCCCGGTGTCGGCAACATCACGCTCAACCCGCTGCTCCCGCAGGCCGGTTCCGGTACGCGCACCTACTGGGCCACCGAGATGGGCATCAACGACGTGACGCCGCCCTCCTGCGTCAAGGACACCAACGGTGGCCAGCCGGTCCAGGAGCACGACGGCCGCGCGCTGCTCAACCAGGGCGACCTGATGCCGTTCTCCATCGCTCAGTACATCGCCCAGGTCAATGGTGTCGCCCCGGACCGTCTCGGTGACGCGGACGTCCGTCCCATCGGCGGTGTGGCTCCCTACACCGCGGAGTTCAAGCTGAACACGGCGTTCCCGATCGTCCGTGACGTCTACAACGTCGTCAAGACCACGCGTCTGGGCGAGACGAACATCGCGGCGGCCTTCGTCGGCACCGGCTCCGAGGCCTGCGACTCGGCGGTCATCGAGACCTACGGTTTCGGTCCGCTCGCGGACTGCGGCTCGGTCGCCTTCACCGGCAAGAACTGACGTTGCACCAGCACCGCAACTGAACGTCCGGCCGGGCACCCTCCAGGTGCCCGGCTCCGGGCGTGTCCGCCACCGGCCTTCAGCGGCCGCAGATTCCGCGGTTCTCCAGGGAAGGCGCGGAATCCCACCACGATCCCCTGGGGGGCAGTTGAAATGAAACGCAGACTCCACATGGTCATCCTGGCGGTGATGGCGCTGTTCCTGACCGCGGGAGTGGCGGTCATCACAGCACAGCCGGCAAATGCGGCGTTGGCAGGAACCGTCACGCTGAAGGAGACCAGCGGTAACATCACCGCCAATCCGATGTTCACCGAGGCCACGGTGGACCAAGCGTGCCCCGAAGGTCACCGCGACAAGCTCTACGTATCCGTGCTCAAGCCGGACGGGAAATTGGGGTTCATCTTCAAGAGCATCAGCGGAGGGGATTACGGGCAGGCGCCATTCACATTCCAGGCTCCCACGCTGCCGCCCAATCGCAGAGCGTTCAGTTCGGCCCTTCCCAATCCGGAGAACGGCGTGTACGAGATGCGAGTCACGTGCCAGTCGGCCACTGATCTGACGCCGACAGACGCGGACGACTTGCTCGACCAGACCTTTACCTTCGCGGTTGAAATCGCCAACAACTCCACTTGGCAGGTGAAGGAGGTGGTGGTGCCCGCGGTGGAGACGTCGTCGAATCTCTCGGTGGAGCCGGCCAAGCAGTCGCGCATCGGGCAGAAGTACACGCTGACTGCGACTGTGCAGCCCGCAGACGCGGTGGGATCGTTCCAGTTCAAGGTCGGGGGTAACAACTCAGGCACTCCGGTGCCCGTGGTCGGCGGAGTCGCCTCCCTGGAGGTGACCGCGGCGCCTCTCCCGGGTAATGGCGTGCGGAGTTTGGAATTGGATGCCCTCTTCATCCCGGACGACCCTCTGAAGTTCACCGGCAGTAGTGCGCCGCAGATCGCGGACTACGCGGTCGTCGACCCCGCCTCCCTGGTCGCCCGCGACGAGAACGGCGACAGCGTCGAGCCGAACGCGACTCTCGCACCGAGGCAGAAGGTCAAACTCTCCGTCAAGGGCTTCGGCCCCGAGGAGGAAGTCGCCGTCGCCCTCTCCGGCAGCGAGGCCGCCCTCGACGGCGGCAAGGCCGACAAGCAGGGCACCCTGAACGACTACGAGTTCACCGTGCCCGAGGACGCCGCGGACGGCAACGCCACGCTCTCGTTCACCGGGGCCACCGGCGGCACCAAGGTCGACTTCGCCTTCACCGTCGGTGAGGCGGGCGGCGAGACCGAGGGCGCCACGGAAGGCACGGAAGGCACCACGGAGGGCGAGACCGAGGGCGCCACCGAGGGGGAGACGGAAGGCGCCACTGAGGGCGCGACCGAGGGCGCCACTGAGGGCGCCGTCGCCGGCGGTACCGACGCCGGTGGTGTGGACGTCGGCGGTACCGACACCGGCGGCGCTGCCGACGGCGGCACCGGCGGTAGGGAGGAGAACCCCGGTCCTCTCGCGTCCACCGGTTCCGTGGGCCTGTCCCTCGGCATCCTCGCCGCGCTGCTGCTCGCGGTCGGCGGCTTCGTCGTCTACCACGCGCACCGTTCCGGCCGGCTGCTGAGCTTCGGCCCGACTCCTCGCGACTGAGCAACCCGAACCGCGGGCTGACAGGGGCAACCGGCAACCGCCCCTGTCAGCCCGGTTCGACATCAACCGCGCCACACCAACTGATCGACATCGACCGAGGAGCGCGTCACCGTGACCGTTCTGTCGTCTCCGCCCGAGACCGACGCCGCGGCTGTATGGAAGCCGCCGACGGACGGTTCGCCGGCTGACAAGACCACCGATTCCCCGTCCGAACGCCCGCCGTCCGACCCGGCGTTCGCCATCCCCGGAGCGGCGCTGCTGATCTTCGCGGCACTGCTCCTCGGCTTCGTCGCCAACCTCACCGTCGTCGGGCACCTCCAGCACGCCAGGGCCCAGCAGATCGGCTACGCCGATCTTCGCAAGCAGCTCGCCGAAGGCGTCGCCCCCGTCGGTCAGACCGACATCAACGGCAAGTTGCTGACCCCCGGCGCTCCCGTCGCCATCCTCCGCGCCCCGGCGATCGGCCTGCGTGAGGTGGTCGTTGAGGGTACGACGTCCTCGGTTCTCACCGGCGGGCCCGGCCACAGCCGGAAGTCGGCCCTGCCGGGTCAGCCCGGCACCAGCGTCATCATGGGGCGCCAGTGGGGCTACGGCAGCCCGTTCCAGGCCATCGACCAGCTCAAGCCGGGCAATCGGATCGAGGTGACGACCGGTCAGGGCAAGCACACGTACCAGGTCATCGGCGTCCGGCGGGCCGGCGACCGCGTACCGGTCGCCAAACAGGGCCAGGGCCTGCTCACCCTCGTCACCGCCACCGGCTCCCCGTACACCCCCTCGGGGGTGCTCCGCGTCGACGCCGAGCTGACGTCCGACGTCCAGCAGCGTCCCAGCCGTGTACTCAGCCCTGCCCAGATGAGCAAGGCCGAGGAGGCGCTCGAAGGGGACAACTCCGCGTGGCTGCTGATCCTGCTGTGGAGCCAGCTGCTCCTCGTGGTCGCCGGTGCCGTCACGTGGCTGTACCGCCGCTGGGGCCACTGGCAGACATGGATCGTCGGCCTCCCCGTTCTCACGGCCGTGGGCATCGCCCTCTCCGGCGCCGTAACCCGTCTCCTCCCGAACCTGCTCTGACCCGAGGTGCCCTGACATGACCATCACCGACACCAACGTCTCCACCGTCAAGCTGCCCGCCGTCGGAGCCGCCCGGCCCGCGACGCTCGAAGCCCGCGACATCTCCGCCTGGTTCGGCGACCACAAGGTCCTCGACCGGGTGTCGCTGTCCATGCCCGCACAGAAGGTGTCGGCCCTCATCGGCCCCTCCGGCTGTGGCAAATCGACGTTCCTGCGCATCCTCAACCGGATGCACGAACTGGTCGGCTCCGCCTCCCTCGCCGGGCAGGTGCTGCTCGACGGCGACGACATCTACGACCGCGGCCGCCGCATCACCCACGCGCGCCGCGAGATCGGCATGGTGTTCCAGAAGCCGAACCCCTTCCCGGCGATGTCCATCTACGACAACGTCCTCGCCGGTCTGAAGATGAACGGCATCAAGGCGTCGCGCGCCGACAGGGACGACCTGGTCGAGGAGTGCCTCACCAAGGGCGGCCTCTGGAAGGAGGTCCGCGACCGTCTTCGCCAGCCCGGCGGTGCACTCTCCGGCGGTCAGCAGCAGCGCCTCTGCATCGCCCGTTCGCTGGCCGTGCGCCCGCGCGTGCTGCTGATGGACGAGCCGTGCTCAGCCCTCGACCCGACGTCGACGCGCCGCATCGAGCAGACCATCGGGGAGCTGAAGGGCGAGGTGACCATCGTCATCGTCACCCACAACATGCAGCAGGCCCAGCGCGTCTCGGACCAGTGCGCCTTCTTCCTCGCCGAGCAGGGCACCCCGGGCGTGATCGTCGAGCACGGCCCGACAGAGACCATGTTCAACTCGCCTCAGGATCAAAGGACGTCCGACTACGTCAACGGCCGCTTCGGCTGACGAGCCCGTCCTTGCCGACCCACGGTCACGGTCCTGCTGAATGCCACGGCCGAGGACGGCGGTCGGCTCTTGGGGGTCTTACGACCCCTCGGCAGATGCGTCGCCAAGTCCGTTGAGAGCGACTACGAGTTCGTGACTATCGGGACCTACTGCTTCGGACTCTCCTGAACTGCGGGTCCGTCGCAGCACAAGGCGAGAGCTGACGCCACAGGCACGAATGTCGATCCACCGTCAGGAGAAGAGGGAGGGCGCCGTGGTCCTGCATGCCACACGCCGCAGGGTGAGCGGACCTGGGCGACGGGGCGGCCTCTCACGCCCGCTCGCCGCCGTCGTGGGAGCTGCCGTCGTGGGGTTGCTATCCGCGTGCGCCGGCCCAGGGACTCCCTCCCGCCAGACGAACGCCGACTGGGACCGCCCCTCAAGCGCACCCCCAGCGCCGGGCGCCACCCTTACCGGTGCACCCTCCGCCCCGGCGCCGAAGCCCGCGCCCCAAGGCAGCGCCGCGGGGCGGGGCGCGGCGCGACTCCCTTCGTCCCACGCGCCGACAAAGGCCCCCAAGCACCCGCGGAGCACGACGCCGGAGAGCAGCAAGTCCCTCCCGGCCAAGCCTTCGGCGCCCGGCACTCCAACCACCGCGAAACCTGCCCCCCTCATCTCCCCGGCTCAGAAGTCGACACCCGACCCGAGCGTGACGACCATCCACATCGGCAGGTGGTCCCGCCCGCTGATCCGCGGCGGCCAGGAAGAGGTGGACGCCTGCAGCGCGGCGGTCCTGTTCGAGGGGCCGGTCCCGGGCAAGGAGAACGGGTTCGAGATGAACACCTCGGTGATCGTCGGGCACGACTTCTGCGGATTCGACCACTTCGCCGACCTGCCCGTGGGCACAGAGGTCAGGATCACCGGCCCCAAGGGCGAGCTGAAGTACCGGGTGTACGCCAACTACATCACCCCGGGACAGGGCGGTTCCAACAGCGGTCTCTACTGGGGCGACATCACGTTGCAGAGCTGCCTCGGCCCGGACACCGGATTCAGCTACCTGGAGCGTGTCTCACCGGTAATCCGGCGATGAAGTGCGGCCGTCGCGCTCGACGGCTCGGCGGCCATCGCCGCGCTGAACAACGACATCGCGCTCGGCACGCACTGCCTCGACTTCGCGGGCGTGACGCGAGGGCCGAACAACATGTCCACCAACGACTTGAGCTGGCTCCGGTTCGCCAGGGACGGTGTGACCGTGGCGGTGCGCACGGACAGCGGTCTGGTGGACCACGACTTCACCACGGCCGAGCTGCAGGACATCTACCGGTGCAAGGTCACCACGGTCGACGTGGGCGGTCGCGCCATCGCCGTGAGGCCGCTGCTCCCGGAGGTCGGTTCGGGTACGGGCGCGTACTGGGCTGCGGTGATGGGGATCAGCTCCACCATGCCGCCGTCCTGCGTCGGCGGGGCCGAGGAGCACGACGGCCGTTCGCTGGTCAACGAGGGCGATCTCATGCCGTTCTCGATCCCCCAGTTCATCGCCCAGGTCAACGGCGCCGCGACGAACCGTCTCGGTGCCGCGGACATCCGTCCCGTCGACGGCGTGGACCCGTACACGCAGTCCTTCACCTTCAACACGAGCTTCCCGATCGCCCGTGACGTCTACGTCGTCGTCGAAACGGCCCGGCTGACAGAGACGGCGATCGCCGCGGCGTTCGTCGGCCGCGGCTCGCTCGTCTGCTATGACGCGGCGATCACCGAACTCCACGGCTTCGGCCCGCTCGCCAACTGCGGTTCGGTCGCCTTCACCGGCGAGAGCTGACCGGCTGGGCGGGACCAGGTCAACCAACTGGCGGGTGCCCCGCGCGGGGCGTCCGGCAGTCAGGGCGCCGGTCCCGCCCGTCTGCTGGAATGACCCGCATGAGCATCTTCGTCCGAGCGCGGTTCGACATCCGGGACGGTCAACAGCAGGCGGCTTCGAGGCGCTGGCACTTGCGCTGCGCGACCGGGCCGCCGAGGAGCCCGGGACCCTTGCCTACCGGTGGTTCTCGGCCGGTGACGAGGGCAGTTACCTGGTGCTGGAGGAGTACGCCGACGAGGATGCGGCCATGGCCCACAACGAACGTGCCGCGGATCTGCTGACGCGGGTGGGGCAGTGCGCCGAGATGGTGTACGCGGAGATCTACGGGGACGTCGGGCCCCGGCTCCGCGAGTGGGCCCGGTCGCACCCCCAGGTCACCGCTTACGCAGACTTCCCCGGCCCCGGTCAGGGCGGAGAGGGCTGAGAGACGGCGCTCAGGGCTCAGGCGACCTGGGCGTCCAGTCCAGGGCGTCCAGGGCGGTGCGGGGCCACTCGTGGTCCGCGCCGGGGGGCGATTGCGGTGGGCCGTCGGCCGACTCGTGGCGCAAGCGCCCGGCCCGACCACGGAGTCACCGCGCCGTTCGGTTCCGCATGCGGTCGTGACCGGTCCCGTCGGACCGAACGTGCCGCGACCACGGCGGGAGAGCGGTCGGCGGCTGCCGGCTTCCGGAGCCGTCCACCCTCGGGCTGGCCCCTGGAGACCTGCTGCTCCGAGGTGATGGACTGGGCGCCATGACGACACTGCCGCACCGCGTCCTCGGCGCGCTCGAGCGGTTCAACGCCGCGCACCCCTGGGACCACAACGCCCATTACCACCGGTGGATCCTGCGGCAGGTCCCCCGGCGCTTCGACACCGCCCTTGACGTCGGCTGCGGCAGCGGTGACCTGGCCGGACTCCTGGCCGTACGCGCCGCCGAGGTGCGGGGAATCGACACCGACCCGGCGATCGTGGCCCGGGCGCAGGAGCTGACGTCCCCGGAGGCGCCGGTCACCTTCACCGTCGCGGACGCGCCGACCGGGATCCCGGCCGCCGGTCCGTACGACGTCATCACCTGCGTCGCCACGATCCACCACTTGCCGTTCGGCGATGCCCTCAGAGCCTTCCGGCGCCACTTGGCACCCGGAGGGACCCTGGTGGTCGTCGGCCTGTACCGCGCGCGGACACCCGTGGACCACCTCCTCGGCTACGCGGCCGTTCCGCTCAACGCCGCCACGGGCTGGCTCAAGAACAGGGGCCGTCCGGCGCCGCGTCCGGTCGCGATGACGGCCCGGACCCGGCCGGCGGAGATGAGCTTCCCCGACATCGTCCGCGAAGCCCGCGCCGTGCTGCCCGGGGCGCGGCTGCGGCGTCGGCTGTTCTGGCGCTACTCGCTCGTATGGCACGCCCGTTGAGCAGTGGGGGCGGCCGGCCGGTCATCCCGTGGGCACGGTCGGGTGGTGGGAGCGCGCGGCAGGCGGTGTGACCCGGACGCGGGGGAGCCGGCGCACAGGGGAGACGGCGATGAGGGCGATGGCGCAGCAGAGGGCGATGAGGGTCCCGACCAGCAGGAGGTCGCGGATGGTGAAGAGGGCGCTGACGGGGCCGGCGATGGCCTGGCCGAACGGGGCGGCGAGGATCGAGCCCGCGATCTCGTAGGCCGTCACGCGGTTGAGCCGGTCCTCGGAGATCTGGGTCTGCACGGTGGTGGCCCACTGGACGCCCCAGAACGCCCAGCCGATCCCGCTCACCCCGTACCCGAGCAGGAGCAGCGGCAGGGCGGGGACCAGGGCCGCCGCGAGCGGCATCAGCGGGAACAGGAACATCGCGAGCCCGCCGCCGAGCAGCGGGCGGGACGGGCGGACCCGGATCGCGACCAGGCCGCCGAGTACGCAGCCGGCGCCGAACGCCGCCTCGGCGTACCCGAACGCGGCCTTGCCGTGCGCGTCGATGATGGCGGCGGCGCCGAGCGGGGTGATCGGGCCCCAGACGAAGATGCCCAGGAACCACCAGATCAGGATGACCGACCACATCCAGGACCGGGAACGGAACTCGTCCCAGCCGGTCCGCAGGTTCGCGAGCGTGGAGGCCGAACGGTCCACCACGAACGGGGGCAGCCGCAGCGCCACCAGGCAGACCCCGCTCACCGCGAACGTGGCGGCGACGACCGCAAAGACGGGGGCCACCGAGACGGTGGCGACGAGCGTCCCGGCGAGCGCCGGCCCGGCCATCGTGGAGAGCCCCTGGGCGACGCGCAGCACTCCGTTGGCGTGGTGGGGGTCGGCGGCGACCTGTGGGACCAGGCTGGACACGCCGGGCTGGAACATCGCGGTCGCGGTCCCGCCGAGCGCGGCCACGCCGACGATGAACCACAACGGCGCCCGGCCGACCCAGAAGTAGGCCGCGAGCGCGCCCATGAGCAGGCTCCGGGCCGCGTCCGCTCCGATCATCAGCGGTCTGGGGTGGAAGCGGTCCGCGAACACCCCGCCGAAGACGACGAAGAGCGCGAACGCCCCCATCCAGGCGGCGAGCGCGAACCCGACCGCGCTCACCCCGTACCCGAGCGACAGCATCGCGACCGACAGCGCGACGGGGATCATCGCGTCGCCCAGCATCGACGCGATGCGGGCAGTGAAGTAGAGGCTGAAGTTCCAGGTCCAGAGGCGGGGGCGCGCGAGGTCGGGCGGGACCATTCAGGCTTCCTTCGAGCTGCGAGAAGTCCGTGCTGTGGCCTGGAGCATGCCGTCCGTGACGGTGCGGGCCGCGACACAGGGAGGCGTACGAACCCTCTGCGGGTATGCCCTGGCGGTCAAGCGAATTTCGCGCCCGGCCTCCGTCGCCCCGCGCCCGCGCCCGCAGGGCTTGGCGAGATTCCGTTGGAAGGTGTCAGTCGTGCCACTGGGACGGGCCGCGCCGCGCGCCTAGCGTCGAAGCGGCTCATCCGCTCCGGCCCCCCAAGGACACCGCATGCACGTTCAGATCGTCCTGTTCGACGGTTTCGATCCGCTCGACGCCATCGCCCCCTACGAGGTGCTGTACGCCGGTGCCATGGCCTTCGCCGTGACGGTCGACGGCGAGACCCTCACCGGCACCTCCCGCGCCGGCCGCCTCCCCGCCTCCAAGGTCACCGGCCGACGCCGCACCGCGCCGTAAGGGCCTGCCCCGGCGACAGGGCAATGCCGTCGCCGACGACGAGCGGCTCCCGGTCGGTGAGCTCGCTCGCCACCCGCGGGCCGGGCCCGCAGGTCTGTATGCGCCGGGTTCTGAGGCGTTCCTAAGGTTTCCCGAGAGTTCCGCTGAGCCGTGGATGGTCTGCTCACTGGCGGGCGACGGCAGGAGCCGCGCACCCGCACAGCGAAGGAGAACGAGCATGCGCATGAACGCCCGACGGCTCACGGCGGCGGCGGTGTTCGCCGCGGTGACCGCGTTGACGACCGGGTCGGTGGCCGCGTCCGCTGCCTCGCCGGCCGGGAGCCACGAGGACAAGGGCGACAAGCACAGGCACTGCGTCGTCGTTCCGGGGAAGCTCCGGGAGCTGAACGCCGAGGACCGCGCCAGGATCGAGAAGAAGCTGAAGGAGGCCCGTGCGGAGCGGGGCACGGTGCTCGGCGGGCTGAGCGGTGAGCCGCGTCTGAGGGTCGAGAGGAAGCTGGAGGAGGCGGGCCCGGAGCTTCCCGGGAAGCTCCGTGAGCTGATCGGCGACGAGCGTGCCGGCGTCAAGGGCAAGCTGGAGAAGCTGGACCAGCTGGAGAAGGTGCGCAAGGCGGTCCCGAGGAAGACGGTCCGCGACGGAAAGATCTGCCATGCGGCGGGCCCGGAGAAGGTGGACCGCGGCCGTGTCTCCGACGCGATGGTCAAGAGCCTCGTCTCCCGGCTCGGGGTCGGCGAGGCCGACGCCCGCAAGGCCGTCGACAAGCTGTTCGCGCTCGGCGAGCAGCAGAAGGGCATCGACCCGGAGAGCAAGGAGTTCGCGGCGTTCGCCAAGGAGTTGGGGGTCGCTCCGGAACAGCTCTCCGACGCGCTGAAGGAGGCGCGGAAGGACCTGCGCGAGGACCTGCGGGAAGGTCCGCCGAAGGATCTGCGCGAGCAGCAGCCGAACGGCAGCTGACACCGCTGCCTCGTGACGGCCGGCGCGCGGACCGGGCCACCCGTGTCCCGCCCCGGCCGTCCGTACCCCCCCCGGTCCTTATCGAACCCTGATCCCGCTGCACGGAGACTACGGCCATGCGTGTGATGGTGGTGGACGACGACGCGGCGGTGCGCCTCTCGCTGGCCCGCGCCCTGACCAGGGACGGGTACGAGGTCTCCGAGGCCGCGAACGGAAACGCGGCCATGGAGGTCTTCGCGGGCGCCCGCCCGGACGCCGTCGTGCTCGACGTACTGATGCCCGAGCCGAACGGGCTGGAGGTCTGCCGCCGGATCAGGTCCCGCGGCGATCGCACCCCCATCCTCATGCTCACCGCCCGCGACCTGGTCGAGGACCGGGTGGCCGGGCTGGACGCGGGCGCCGACGACTATCTCGTCAAGCCCTTCGCCCTGGACGAGCTGAGGGCCAGGATCCGCGCCCTGCTGCGGCGCAGCGGTGCAGGGCACGGGGAGGTGATCCGCTTCGCCGACCTCGAGTTCGACGTGGCGGCCTGCCGGGCCCGGCGCGGCGACCGGGTGCTGGAGCTGACCCGGACCGAGTACGCGCTGCTCGAACTCTTCGTACGCAATCCGCGCCGCGTGCTCAGCCGTTCGCTGATCTTCGACGCGGTGTGGGGGTACGACTTCGGCCCCTCGTCCAACGCCCTGTGGGTGTACGTCAGCTATCTGCGCGGCAAGCTGGAGGCCGGGGGCGAGCCCCGGCTCATCCAGACGGTCCGCGGCCTCGGCTACGTCCTGCGGGAGGAGCCGTGAGCCTCGGCAGCCGGGTCGCCCTCGCGGGCGGCGTCGTGGTGTGCGCGGCCCTGGTGCTCGCCTCGCTGGTCATCTACCCCCTGCTCAGCGCCAATCTGCACCGGCAGCACGACAGCACGCTGGTGTCGGCGGCCGACCACGACGCCGGGCAGTTGCTCGACACGCTGATGCGCAGGACGAAGCAGGCGCTGGACGCCCGGCAGCACGACCCCGCGGAGGTCAAGAAGCGGCATCTCACCGAGACGTTCCCCCGCAAGCCGGTGACGGTCGGTCCGACGCTGATGCAGTTCCTGCCCCGGCCCGCCGGCCGGGGGCCCACCTCGGGCTTCATCGCCGTCAGCGAGCGGGACATGCTGGTGGCCGTCGGCAAGACGGGGCCCTACTTCCAGGACGTCGAGTACCAGGGGGAGCGCTACCGGGTCTACACGACGTCGCTGAACGCGGGGGACGGGATCCTGGTGCGGACCGCCGTGCGGCAGTCGGTCGTCGAATCCACCCTCGACGAGCTGAAGGTGCTGCTCGTCGCGATCACCGCCGGCGGCAGCCTGCTCGCCGCGGTCGCCGCCCGGCTCGCCGCGGGGCGGGTGCTGCGTCCCGTGCGCCGGCTCACCGACACCGTCGAGCATGTGACGCAGACCCAGGACCTGACGGCGCGGATCGACGTCCCGGGCCGGGACGAGATCGCCCGGCTCGCCCGGTCCTTCACCGCGATGATGGCCGCGGTCGACGAGTCGGTGAAGGCCCAGCGGCGACTGGTCGCCGACGCGTCCCACGAGCTGCGTACGCCGCTGACCAGTCTGACCACCAACCTCGAACTCCTCGACGAGGCCCGGGGGGTGGCCGACCCGCAGGCCCCGGCGCTGGTCCGCGAGGCCCGCACCCAGGCCGAGGAGCTGAAGCTGCTCGTCAACGACCTGGTGGACCTGGGCCGTTACGGGCACGCACCGGTCCACACCGAGGACACCCGGCTGGATCTGCTGGCCGAGCGGGTGGTGGCCCGTGCCGCGGCCCGCTCTCCCCGTGTCGCCTTCCGTACGGAGCTGTCCGAGTGCCTGGTGCACGCGGACCCCGACGCCCTGGAGCGCGCCGTCGGCAACCTCGTCGACAACGCGGTCAAGTGGAGCCCCGACGGCGGGCGGGTGCTGGTGCGCGTGACGTCCTGCGGTTCGGTGACCGTCACCGACCAGGGGCCGGGCATCCCGGAGGCGGACCTGCCGTACGTCTTCGACCGCTTCTACCGCTCCCCGGCGGCCCGTTCACTGCCCGGCTCGGGGCTCGGCCTCGCCATCGTGCGCCAGGTCGCCGAGACATACGGCGGCGGCGTCGCCGCCGAGCCGCTGGAGCACGGGCACGGCCTGCGGATGCGGATCTCGCTGCCCGCCCTGGTCTGAGAGCGCGGTACGTGATTGATTGCCCGTTTCGCGGTTGAGCTGGGGTGAGGGTTGCTGGTTACCGGTGTGTGCTGGGGCTCAAGTGCTGGGCGGAGCGAACAAGCCGGGTTCGGGCTCGGCGAGGATGCCCCTGGCGACCAGGCGATTCAGCTTGGCGCGGATGCCTTCGGTGTTCTTCGCGATGATCGGCAGGTCGAGGGCCTGGCACACTTCGCGGGCCCGCATCGGCTGGCTGGTGTCGGCGAGAACGGTGAGGATCTGCTGGTAGTCGGGGTGATCGGGGACGTCGGGACGGTCCGGCTCGTCGGCGGACGCGGGGGTGGGCAGGGCCAGGAGGGTCTTGTGGGTGACGTGCGAGTTCTCGCTCTCCGCCTCGAGTTCGGCCGGCTGCGCGGTGAGCTCCTCAAGACGGACGCGGATCTGCCCGGCCTGTTCGGCCAGTTCGCGCTCGCGGATCTCGATGTACTCCAGGACGGCTTTGACCTGCATGTTCCTGCTCATGCGGTCCTCCAGGAGGGAAGGGCGGCGTCGGTGAGGCGGCGGGCCATGACGGAGGTCATCGCCCAGTAGACGCGGGAGCGGGACGAGGTGAGCCGGTGCTCGTAGTCGCGCACCAGGCGGCGGTAGAACATCAAGATCCCATTCGTCTGCTCCACGATCCACCGCTTTGCCTGCGGGACAAAGCCCTGGTCGGTGGGGTTGCGCTCGACGATCTCGACGTCGATGCCGAGCCTGGCGCCGTGGTCGACGACCGACTTCTTGAAGCCTTGGTCGACCAGGGCCTTGGTGACCGTGTCGGTCTGCTCGGCGACGCCGTCGAGGAGAGTGATGCCGGCGGCGTTGTCATGCGCCGAGGCCGGCAGGACGGCGATCGCGATAATCAGCCCTAAAACGTCCACGACCAGGCATCTCTTCCTGCCCGGCACTCCTTTTGCGGCATCCTTGCCGGTCGTGTCGGCTGGAACGCCGACCGCGGCATGGATGCTTTGTGTGTCCATGGCCACCAGGCTCGGGTCGGCTAACCTCCGCTTCTTCTCCCGCAGTTGCCAGCGCATCAGGTCATGGATGGTCTGGTCGGTGCCGTCGTCGCGCCAGAGGTGGAAGTGGTACTTCACCGCGCCGGGCGGCGGCAGGTCGTGGGGCAGGAACTGCCACTGGCAGCCCGTCCGGTTCTGGTACAGGATCGCGTTCACGATCTCCCGCATCTTGTACTTGCCCTGGTGGCCGCTGACCGAGGGGTGCCGGGCCTTCCACGCCGTGATCACCGGTTCGACCAACACCCACTGCTTGTCGGTGAGATCACTCGGAAATGGATTGCGCATGCTCATACCAGAACCCAAGCGGACCCCGAACCGCTGACCGGCAGCGATATGCCAACGTCACACCATCGAGCGAGGGCAAGCCGGACGGAAGATCACGTAGCGCACTCTCAAGGTCGGGGAGCGGTGTGCCGATGGACCGGGTGACGACTACGACCGTTCACTAGCGCATAAACGTTCAACGCGTTCAACGCGTTCAACCCGTTCAGGTGCTCCGGCGGGTCGCGACACGAGCCGGTGATGGTGCCTACTGAAGCATGGACCTCTTCGTACCGTCCTTTTCAACCCCGCACACCGCGCACATCAACCCTCATGCACGGCGAGCACGGGATCACCTCAGGGCATGGTCAAGGCAGATGCGGTTGGTCGGTGACGGGCCGGACGGTGAGGAGTTCGATGCCGTCCTCCTTGACCGCCTCGCCGCATGGACCTATCCCTACGCCGACGAGAACAAGATCCTGCTCATGGCCGACTGGATGGGCTGGTTCTTCGCCTTCGATGACATCCTTGACGACACCGCGGCAGGCAGGAACCAAGACTTCGCCCGCCTAGTCGCGGACAGCATCAACTCCGTGTACACCAGTTCCGGCCGCTGCCCCGCACCACATCCAGACGTTGAGCCATTCCGCGATGCCATGGATGATCTCTGGACCCGCACCACCGCCGACATGCCGGGCCCCTGGTGCCGCCGTCTGGCCACAGACTTGGTGGAGTACCTGAACTCCTACCGCACACATGCCCTCGTCAACGCTCACCGTGTCACTCTTACCGAAGACGCCTACCGGACCCACCGCTTGGCGTCGAGTGCCGTCCTGGTCTCCCTCGATATCGCAGAGGCCGCAACTGGGCACCCCCTCCCGGAATCCCTACTCGTCCACCCGTTCATCCGCATTGCGCGCGAAAGCGCGAACAACGTCGTCTCCTGGGTCAACGACCTCTACTCGGCACCCAAGGAACTGAGCCTGGGCGATCTATGCAACTACGTCGCGGTCTTGCAGTGCCAAGACGACTGTTCTCCCCAAGAGGCCGCCGAGCGGATTGCCATCCGGGTCACACAGCAGACCGAACGTTTCCTGCAAGCCGAGCAGGACATCTACGCACAGCTCATTCCACATGTACCGCCCGCCGAACAATGCGCTCTACGCCTGATGCTCAACGGACTTGCTAGCTGGATGAATGGTAACCCTGCCTGGTCCGCAGAAAGCGCCCGCTACCGCGCCCGCCAGATCCCCGCCAAAACACATTGAAGTAGCAGTACTCGGCAGACTGACACGGGCACACGGCCTAAGGAAGGCACACATGGCTACCGCCACGCGCCTCACCACTCCTCCCACCGCTCCCGGACGCCTGCCGCTGATCGGTCACGCGCTCGCAATGTGGCGGCGCCCCCTGGAGTTCCTCGATTCCCTCACCGCGTATGACCAGATCGTCGCCATCTATCTGGGACCCACACCGACCTACGTCCTCGCCGGACCCGAGGTCGTCGACCGGGTGATGGTCGCCGACGCTGGCCACTTCGCCAAGGGCCGCTCTTTCGAGAAGCTCCGCGACTACCTCGGCGAGGGTCTCGCCACCTCCGAGGGCTCCTACCACCTCCGCCAGCGGCGCCTGATGCAGCCGGCCTTCCATCACCGGCAGATCGATCACTACGCGCGAACCATGGCACGGCTGGCCGACCAACGAGTCGCATCCTGGCAGGCCGAACAGGTCATCGATGTCACCCAGGAGATGTTTGACCTCTCCCTCGCCATCGTCACCTCCACGCTGTTCTCGACCACACTCAACGAGCACATTGCCGCAGACATCCGTCACGACGTGCCCGTCGTGCTCCGCGGCGTGTACAACCGGGCCATCGATCCGACCGGCCTCTGGCAGAAGCTCCCCACTCCTGGCAACCGCCGCCTCACAGCCGCACACGACCGGCTGCGTCAGGCCATCGACCACCTCATCCGCACCCGGCGCGCCGGCCTCCCCACCGAGCAGCCGGACCTGCTGTCGATGCTCCTGCAGGCCCAGGACACCGACAGCGGCAACACCATGACTGACCAACAGGTCTACGACGAACTCATCACATTGCTGGTCGCGGGCACGGAGACAGCGGCAGGAGGGCTGGCTTGGCTCTTCCATGAGCTGGGCCGGAACCCCGCTGTCGACCGAGAACTCCACGAGGAGCTGCGGACAAGGAGCGGGGGGGCGCCTTCATTCGAACAACTCGGCCATCTCCCGTACACGCAACGGGTGGTGGACGAAGCGCTGCGCGTGCGCAACCCCGGAGGCGTCACGCTGCGACGAGCGACCACGGAGGTCGAACTTGCGGGCTACCGGTTTCCGCCGGGTGCTGAGTTCATGTTCAGCGCGCTTGTCCTACACCGGAACCCGCACCACTTCCACGACCCCTTGAGGTTCGACCCCGACCGCTGGCTGCCTGGTCAGAAGGCCGCTCCCCGCGGCGCGTTCCTTCCCTTCGGCGCTGGAAAGCACAGGTGCATCGGCGAAATGTTCGCGCGCGCGGAGATGACCACGGTGGTCGCAGCCCTGGCGAGCCGGTGGCATCTGGAGCCGCTCCCATGGGCGCAGGTACGGGGAGTCATGACATCCACCAACCACCCCGCCAACCTCCTGATGAAAGCTATTCCTCGCGAAGTGAGGTGACGGCGTTGTCCAGTCGTCGATCGTGATCCTGCCTACCAGCAGATCCTCACCGTTCTCGCCGACACCAGCCAACCGCGAAACGGGCAATCACTCACGTACCGCACTCTGAGAGCTCTCCCCCCGCAGGAGCCGTCACGGCGGTCCGGTCCACACCAGCAACTGGTACGCCCCCAGCCACGCCGACATCAGCGCCGCCCCGCCCAGCACCATCACCGCGACCGGCCGCCGCGCCCGCGCGACGGCCGCCGCGATCGGCAGCAGCAGCGGAAACGCGGGCATCAGGAAGCGCGCGCGGGGGAAGTAGACGCCACCGCTGCCGAGGACGACCAGCAGCAGGACGCCGGTGAAGACGACGAGGACCAGGGGCTGGCGGTCCATCAGGCACAGCGCGTACAGGCCCACCGAGACGATCAGGACGAGCGACACCAGGACCAGCCACAGCATGGGGCTCGCGTCGTAGGCGAGGTTCTGGCGGAGCTCCCACAGTGTGCGCCTGCCGCCGTCCCAGGGGTTGCGCCACAGCCTCTGCACGGCGAAGTAGCCGTCCCAGCGCCCCACCCGCTGCCCCACCCAGGCGACGAAGCCGCACCAGCCCAGCGGTGCGATCAGGGCCCCCGCCAATGCACGCCGCTCGCGCGCGCGGACGTACGCCAGCAGCGCGCAGACGGATACGGCCGCGGCGACCGCGATGCCGGTCGGGCGGGTCAGGCCGGCGAGGACCGCCAGCCAGCCCGCCCACAGCCAGCGGCCTTGCAGCGCCGCGAACAGCGACCAGGCCGTCAGGGCCGTGAAGAGGGATTCCGTGTAGCCCATCCACTGGACGATCCCGACCGGCGACGCGCCCCAGAGCAGGGCGAGCACGGTCCCGGTGCGCCGGCCGGCCACGCGGTCGCCGACGGCGAAGATCCCCCAGGCAGCGGCCAGGGACGCGAGCGCGGCGAGCACCAGGGCCACCGATGCCCGGCTGCCCGGTGTCACGGCCGCAGCGGCCTTGATCAGCAGGGGATACAGCGGGAAGAACGCCAGGTTGTTCGAGTCGAGTTCGGTGCCGAGCTCGCGCTGGTAGCCGTGGTCGGCGATGCCGAGGTACCAGTGGGAGTCCCAGGAGGCGGCGAGCGTCGGCCACAGGCCGTGGCCCTGGATGTGCACCCAGCGAGCGAGGACCAGTAGGCCGAGGAGCCGGACCGTGAGATAGCCGCACAGCGCCGGCGTCGCCCGGCCGAGCGCGGTCAGCAGGCGCGCGTGCCGGCCCGGTACGCCGCCGCCTCCCGGGGCCGGGGGCCGACGGGAGGCGGGGACGGTGAGACGGTGGCGGTGGTGCGTCGCGGTCGGTGGCACTGCGGCTGCTCCGGTGGCTCGGCGGGGTACCGGGGTCACCTTCGCCCCGGGGCCTCCGCCGGGCACGGGCCGCTGCGTCAACTGCCGTACGGGATTCACCCGCACGAGTCCATCGGCCGCCAGATGCCGCAGTGGTCGGATGCCGGTGGCCGGATGCTCCCGCGGTCGGATGCCGGTGGCCGGACGCCCGCGCCAGACGTCGGCGGTCGGATGCCGGCGGTCGGATGCTCCCGCGGTCGGATGCCAGTGGTCCGGACGCCCGCGTCGGATGCCGGCGGTCGGACGCCCGCGCCGGACGTCGGCGGTCAGATGCCGGCCGCCTCCGCCAGATCGCGCTTGATCGCCCCGAGGACCTCGGCACCGCGCGCCCGCGCGTCCGCCAGCTCGCTCGGGCCGCCGACCGGAACGACGACCTCCAGGTAGCACTTCAGCTTCGGCTCGGTGCCGCTCGGGCGGACGATGACGCGGGCCTCGAACTCGCCCTCCAGGTAGTAGCGCAGGCCGTCCGTCGGGGGCAGCTGCTCGCTGCCCTTCGTCAGGTCCTGCGCCGAGACGACCCGGAGCCCGGCCAGCAGCGTCGGCGGCCGCTCGCGCAGACGCCGCATCGCGTCCGCGATGACGCCCAGGTCGTCGACGCGCACCGACAGCTGGTCGGTGGCGTGTAGCCCGTGCTCGACCGCGAGGTCGTCCAGCAGGTCCGAGAGCGTACGGCCCTGCTCCTTCAGCTCCGACGCCAGCTCGGCGACGAGCAGGGCGGCCGTGATGCCGTCCTTGTCGCGCACGCCGCCGGGGTCGACGCAGTAGCCGAGCGCCTCCTCGTAGCCGTACCGCAGGCCCTCGACGCGCGAGATCCACTTGAAGCCTGTCAGGGTCTCCTCGTAGCCGAGCCCGGCGGCCTGCGCGATCCGGCCGAGAAGCGACGACGACACGATCGACTCGACGAACGTGCTGTTATCGTCGCGCGCCGAGACCCCCTTGTGCACCAGGTGCGCGGCGAGCAGCGCGCCCACCTCGTCGCCGCGGAGCATCCGCCAGCCGCCCTCGGCACCGTCGTCGGGCACCGCGACGGCGCAGCGGTCGGCGTCCGGGTCGTTGGCGACGACGATGTCCGGCCGGACCTCGCGCGCCTTCGCGAAGGCCAGGTCCATCGCGCCCGGCTCCTCCGGGTTCGGGAACGCGACGGTCGGGAAGTCCGGGTCGGGCTCCGCCTGCTCCGCCACGAGCACCGGCGCCGGGAACCCCGCCCGCTCCCAGGCCGCCAGTACCACGTCCGTGCCGACGCCGTGCAGGGCGGTGTGGACGACCCGGGCGGTGCGCGGCGAACGGGGGCTCAGGACCGCGTCCGTACGCGCCAGATACGCGTCCAGGACCTCGTCCCCGAGGGTCTCCCAGCCGCTCTCCGGGCGCGGTACGTCGTTCAGGTACCGTACGGCGTCGATCTGCGCGGCGATCTCGCCGTCGGCGGGCGGCACGATCTGGGAGCCGTCGCCCAGGTAGACCTTGTAGCCGTTGTCGCGCGGCGGGTTGTGGCTCGCGGTGACCTCGATGCCCGCGACGGCGCCCAGGTACCTGATCGCGTACGCCAGCACGGGCGTCGGCAGCGGCCGCGGCAGCAGCGCGGCGCGCAGGCCGGCGCCGGTCATCACGGCGGCGGTGTCGCGGGCGAAGTCGGCGGACTTGTGGCGGGCGTCGTAGCCGATGACGACGAGGCCGCCGGTGTGGCCCTGCGCCTTGAGGTACGCGGCGAGGCCGGCGGCGGCGCGGATGACCACGGCGCGGTTCATCCGCATCGGGCCCGCGCCGAGCTCACCGCGGAGGCCGGCGGTGCCGAACTGGAGCGTTCCGGCGAAGCGGGCGGCCAGCTCGGCCGTGTCCCCGGCCTCCGCGGACTCGATGAGCCTGCCGAGCTCGTCCCGGGTCTGCGGGTCGGGGTCCTCGGCGAGCCAGGTCTGGGCCTGGGCGATGAGCTCCTGCGCCACGGTGTGCCTTTCTGGTGTCGTTGTCGTCGCCCGCCCCAGCCGGGCGGGGCTGCGTGTGCTTGCCCGCTTGTGCCGGCCCATCACCGGCCCGGGGGCCGGACCACCGGGTTCAGCCATACCCGATGACCGCGCGAGGGGGACGCGGAGGGGTCGTGTTCCGGACGTAGAGGCGGCCGCAACCGGCGCGAAGCGCCGTGAGGACCGACAGTCCGGGATACGGCCCCGGAGCGGCACCGCACCCGGACGGCAGACGACCCGGTGCCGGCCGACCCGCTAGGGGTCACCGCGGTGCGGCCACCGCCGCTCCGGATCCGTACACGGACCACCGCTGGAGGGGGCCGCCCGGCGCGGGGTGCCCTCGTCCGGGGCGGCAGCCTCCGGCGTTTCCGGACGCGGCCCCCGGAGCGCGTCAGATCCGGTCCAGGACCTTGGTCAGCAGGTCGCCCATGCGGGACGCGGAGTCGCGACCGGCCTGGAGGACCTCCTCGTGGTTGAGGGGCTCGCCCGAGAGGCCCGCGGCGAGGTTGGTCACCAGGGAGATGCCGAGCACCTCGGCGCCCGCCTCGCGGGCCGCGATCGCCTCCAGGACGGTGGACATGCCGACGAGGTCGCCGCCCATCACACGGACCATGTTGATCTCGGCCGGGGTCTCGTAGTGCGGGCCGGGGAACTGGACGTACACGCCCTCCTCCAGCGTCGCGTCGACCTCCTTGCACAGGGCGCGCAGCCGCGGCGAGTACAGGTCGGTGAGGTCCACGAAGTTCGCGCCGACGATCGGGGACGCCGCCGTCAGGTTGATGTGGTCGCTGATCAGGACGGGCTGCCCGGGGCGCATGCCCTCGCGCAGGCCGCCGCAGCCGTTCGTCAGGACGACCGTCTTGCAGCCGGCGGCGACGGCGGTGCGCACACCGTGGGCGACGGCGGCGACGCCGCGGCCCTCGTAGTAGTGCGTGCGGCCGAGGAAGACCAGTGCGCGCTTGTCGCCGATCTTGTACGAGCGGATCTTGCCGCCGTGGCCCTCGACGGCCGGCGGCGGGAAGCCGGGCAATTCGGTGGCGGCGAACTCGGCCTCGGGAGCGCCGAGGGCGTCGACGGCCGGCGCCCAGCCGGAGCCCATCACCAGGGCGACGTCGTGGGTCTCGGCACCGGTGAGCTCGCGCAGGCGTGCGGCGGCCTCGGTGGCGGCGGCGTGGGGGTCCGGGTGGCTAACAGAAACGTTCACGGGAAAAGGGTAGCCCGTGAAACCCTACGCGCGTAGATGACGATGCTCACGACTCGGCCACTGATTCCTCGTGGCATCGCACAAGGGGGCGTGCGGAGGGGGCGCAGGGCCGCACCGGAGGCGGGCCGGGCGGCTTCCGGCTTCGGAGCGGGGCCTGGAAGCGGGCTTCGGAGCAGGGCGTCGAGCCCGGTGTCGCGCGCCCGGTGTCGCAGCACGGCGTCGCGCGCCCGGTGTCACAAGCCCGGCGTCGCAGCACGGCGTCGTCGTCCGGCGGCGCGGCCGGTGTCAGCAGGGACGCTTGCGCAGCTCCATCACGTAGTCGTGCGGTGCGCCCGCCGACTCCGCGGCGTCCGCCAGTTCGCCCAGGTAGCGGGCGGAGGGCAGACCGCCCTCGTACCCGTTCAGCACGTACACCCAGGCAGGTTCCTCGCCGTCGAGCGTGTGCACCCGGACCCGCATCCGCCGGTATATGTCGAGCCCGACGCCCTCCCAGCGGTCCATGGAGTCCTCGTCGAGCGGTGCGACGTCGTACAGCGCGACGAAGACCTGGGAGCGCGGCGCCTCCACGATCGTGGCCAGCGCTCCCTCCCAGCCCATCTGCTCGCCGCCGAACGTGAGCCGCCAGCCGCTGAGCCAGCCCGTGCCGCGCAGCGGGGAGTGCGGGGCGCGGCGGGACATCAGCCGCGCGTCGAGGTTGCCGGCGTACGCGGCGTAGAGCGACATGGGATCGAGGGTACGGGAGGGGAGGCACCGGTCGCCCGCCGCGATCCCGCGGGCCGGCCCGGCCGCCCGTTCCGAGCGCCCGTGCCGGGGTGGGCGGTGGCCCCGGCGCGAAGCACCTTGAGGCGTGCGGGACAATGGGTTCGACGGACCACCCGGCAGAGCGAGAGCACGAGGCGTACCCCAGTGACCCGGATCGTGATCATCGGTGGCGGACCCGGCGGATACGAGGCGGCCCTGGTGGGCGCCCAGCTCGGCGCGGAGGTGACCGTCGTGGACTGCGACGGCCTCGGCGGGGCCTCCGTCCTGACCGACTGCGTACCCTCGAAGACACTGATCGCCACCGCCGAGGTGATGACCAACTTCGACTCCTCGCACGAGGAGCTCGGCATCATCGTCGCGGACGACACCCCGCACGTCGAGCAGGCCGCCCGCATCGTCGGCGTGGACCTCGGCAAGGTCAACCGGCGGGTGAAGCGCCTCGCGCTCGCCCAGTCCCACGACATCACCGCCTCCGTCACCCGTGCGGGCGCCCGCGTCATGCGGGGCCGCGGCCGGCTCGACGGGCAGCAGGCCATGGACGGCTCGCGCCAGGTGGTCGTCACCGCGGCGGACGGCAGCGAGGAGCGCCTCACCGCCGACGCCGTGCTGCTCGCGACCGGCGGACACCCGCGCGAGATCCCGGACGCGCAGCCCGACGGGGAGCGCATCCTGAACTGGACGCAGGTGTACGACCTGCACGAGCTGCCCGAAGAGCTGATCGTGGTCGGTTCCGGTGTCACCGGCGCCGAGTTCGCGGGCGCGTACCAGGCGCTCGGTTCCCGGGTCACCCTCGTCTCCTCCCGTGACCGGGTCCTCCCCGGCGAGGACCCGGACGCCGCTGCCGTCCTGGAGGACGTCTTCAGGCGCCGCGGGATGAACGTCATGGCCCGCTCGCGCGCCCAGTCCGCCAAGCGCGTCGGCGACCGGGTCGAGGTGACGCTGGCGGACGGCCGGGTCATCTCCGGTACGCACTGCCTGATGGCCGTCGGCGCGATCCCCAACTCGGCGGGGATGGGGCTCGAGGAGGCCGGGGTCAAGCTCACCGAGTCCGGTCACATCTGGACCGACAAGGTCTCGCGCACGTCGGCGCCTGGGGTGTACGCGGCCGGCGACGTGACCGGCGTCTTCGCGCTGGCGTCGGTGGCGGCCATGCAGGGCCGGATCGCGATGTACCACTTCCTGGGCGACGCGGTGGCGCCGCTGAACCTGAAGACCGTCTCGTCGAACGTCTTCACCGACCCCGAGATCGCCACCGTCGGCTACTCGCAGGCGGACGTGGACGGCGGCGTGATCGACGCACGCGTCGTCAAGCTTCCGCTGCTGCGCAACCCGCGCGCGAAGATGCAGGGCATCCGGGACGGCTTCGTCAAGATCTTCTGCCGCCCCGGCACCGGGATCGTCGTCGGCGGAGTGGTCGTGGCCCCGCGCGCATCGGAACTGATCCACCCCATCTCGATCGCGGTCGACAACAATCTGACGGTTGAACAGATCGCAAATGCTTTCACCGTGTACCCCTCGCTTTCGGGGTCGATCGCGGAGGTCGCGCGGCAGCTGCACACGAGGAAGACGACGAGCCTGGCCTAGCACGGGCCGGACCCGCGGCAATCCCCGGAATCCCCGGCAAGAGGGGGCAATCCCAGGGGCCTGGCGGTGCGTTGCCATATCACGTATCGCCGCACCACGTGCGCAACTTCGCCAATTCGGCGCAAAGTGCTGAAGGATATGGGCCGGTGGGGTTACTGTCAGTTTCGTGTTCGCTGCAGAACGTCGTCAGTTGATCCTCGAAATGGTGCGCGCCAACGGGGCCGTTTCGCTCCGTGAGCTCGCCCGCGTCGTCCAGACCTCCGAAGTGACCGTACGGCGGGACGTGCGTGCACTGGAGGCAGAAGGACTCCTCGACCGCCGGCACGGCGGTGCGGTACTGCCGGGCGGATTCACGCGAGAGTCCGGCTTCCCGCAGAAATCCCATCTCGCGACCGCGGAGAAGACGGCCATCGCCGACGCCGCGGCGTCCCTCGTCGAAGAAGGCGAGGCCATCGTCGTCGGCGCGGGGACGACCACGCAGGAGCTGGCGCGCCGGCTCGCGCGGGTCCCGGGGCTGACCGTGGTCACCAACTCGCTGCTGGTGGCGCAGGCGCTGGCGCATGCGAACCGGGTCGAGGTCGTCATGACCGGCGGGACGCTGCGCGGCTCCAACTACGCGCTCGTGGGCAGCGGGGCGGAGCAGTCGCTCCAGGGGCTCCGGGTCTCGCGGGCCTTCCTCTCCGGCAGCGGGCTGACCGCGGAGCGCGGGCTGTCCACGTCCAACATGCTGTCGGCGAGCGTGGACCGGGCGCTGGTCCAGGCCGCGGCGGAGGTGGTGGTCCTCGCGGACCACACCAAGCTGGGCACGGACACGATGTTCCAGACGGTGCCGACGGATGTGATCACGCGGCTGGTGACCGACGAGCCGCCACCGCATGACGACCGGGCGGCGACGGAGCTCCAGGCGCTTGCGGACCAGGGGGTCCAGATCGCGGTGGCGGGCGCGGGTTCGGGTGCGGGTACGGGCTCCGGGGCGGGGGGTGGTGAGGGCGCCCGCCCTCGCCGTGAGGTCCCGCTCCCGGGCCAGCGCCGCACCCATCCGGCCCTGCGGCCCGCGCCCGCGGCCCTGGACCACCCGGACCGGGCGCGCGTGGCGGACCTCCGCAGGCGCTGACCGCCGCCGGGGGTCCAGGCCTCAGGGGGTGTCCGGTGGACACCCCCTGAGGCCCCGCAGGGTCAGCCGCAGGAGGCGGTCGGGGAGGTCCGGGTCGTCCGGGGCCTGTTCGGCGGCGAGGGCGATGGCGTTGGTGAGCTGCATGAGGTCGCCGATGGAGACGTCCGCCCTGATCGCGCCCGCCTCCTGAGCGCGGGTCAGCAGGCGGGCGCCCGCCTCGCGCAGGGGGATGCTGCACTGGGACAGGGACGCCGACATGAGGGCCCGCGCAACACCCCGGTACTCACCCGCATGGGTGACGACGGCGCGCAGCCACTCCACGAGCGCCCCGCAGGGCTGCTCCGCCGAGGCCAGTTCGCGCGAGCGCTCCAGGAGCGCGGCGAGCGCGTCCTGGAAGACCGCGTTCATCAGGGCGTGGCGGTTCGGGAAGTGGCGGTACAGCGTCCCGATCCCCACCCCCGCCCGGCGGGCGATGTCTTCGAGGGACGCGTCCGTGCCGTTCTCGGCGAACGCCGCGCGCGCCTCGACGAGCAGCCGGTCGTAGTTCCGGCGCGCGTCGGCGCGCATCGGGCGTGCCGTGCTCGTGGTCATGGCACCCAGCATGCCAGTGCCGTACACACGCGTGGGCCCGCCGGGTCTTGGGCCTTGCTTCCGGATCTTGCCGGGCTCGCGTGCCCTGGCACGCACGCTCGCTGCGTCGTAGTCAGTCGCCGACGCTCCGCGTCGACTCCCTCCTCCGTCTTGCGATCGCACGCACCAGACCCCGCTCACTGATCCGGCCTGACCCGGAAGCAAGGCCCACCCGGCGGGCCCACACAAAACGCATCCGCGTCAGTCCTTGATCTCGCAGATGACGGCGCCGGACGTCAGGGAGGCGCCGACCTCCGCGGCGAGGCCCTTGACGGTGCCGGAGCGGTGCGCGTTGAGCGGCTGCTCCATCTTCATCGCTTCGAGGACGACGACGAGATCGCCCTCGTTGACCTGCTGGCCCTCCTCGACGGCGACCTTGACGATCGTGCCCTGCATCGGGGAGGCGAGGGTGTCGCCGGAGGCGGCGGGGCCGGACTTCTTCGCGGCGCGGCGCTTCGGCTTGGCGCCGCCGGCCGCGGCGGTGCGGGCCAGGGTCATACCGAGCGAGGACGGCAGGGAGACCTCAAGCCGCTTGCCGCCGACCTCGACGACGACGGTCTCGCGGCCCGGCTCCTCGTCGGTCTCCTCGCCGACCGGGGCGGCGAAGGGCTTGATCTCGTTGACGAACTCGGTCTCGATCCACCGGGTGTGGACCGTGAACGGGGTGCCGTCGGCCGGGGCGAAGGCGGGGTCGATGACGACCGCGCGGTGGAACGGGATGGCGGTGGCCATGCCCTCGACCTGGAACTCGCCCAGCGCACGGGCGGCGCGCTGGAGCGCCTGCTCGCGCGAGGCGCCGGTGACGATGAGCTTGGCGAGCAGCGAGTCCCAGGCGGGGCCGATGACCGAGCCGGACTCGACGCCCGCGTCCAGGCGGACACCGGGGCCGCTCGGCGCCACGAAGGAGGTCACGGTGCCGGGCGCGGGCAGGAAGTTCCGGCCCGGGTCCTCGCCGTTGATACGGAACTCGAAGGAGTGACCCCTTATCGCCGGGTCGTCGTACCCGAGCTCCTCGCCGTCGGCGATGCGGAACATCTCGCGGACCAGGTCGATGCCGGTGACCTCTTCGGTGACCGGGTGCTCGACCTGGAGGCGGGTGTTGACCTCCAGGAAGGAGATGGTGCCGTCGGTGCCGACGAGGAACTCGACGGTGCCGGCGCCCGCATAGCCCGCCTCGCGCAGGATCGCCTTGGAGGCGCGGTACAGCTCGGCGTTCTGCTCCTCGGACAGGAACGGCGCCGGGGCCTCCTCGACCAGCTTCTGGTGGCGGCGCTGGAGGGAGCAGTCACGGGTGGAGACGACGACGACGTTGCCGTGCTGGTCGGCCAGGCACTGGGTCTCGACGTGGCGGGGCTTGTCGAGGTAGCGCTCGACGAAGCACTCGCCGCGGCCGAAGGCGGCGACGGCCTCGCGCACCGCGGAGTCGTAGAGCTCGGGGACCTCTTCCAGCGTGCGGGCGACCTTCAGGCCGCGGCCGCCGCCGCCGAAGGCGGCCTTGATCGCGATGGGGAGGCCGTGCTCCTTGGCGAAGGCGACGACCTCGTCCGCGCCGGAGACCGGGTCGGGGGTGCCGGCGACGAGGGGGGCGCCGGCGCGCTGGGCGATGTGGCGGGCGGCGACCTTGTCACCGAGGTCGCGGATGGCCTGCGGCGGGGGGCCGATCCAGGTGAGCCCGGCGTCGATGACGGCCTGGGCGAAGTCGGCGTTCTCGGAGAGGAAGCCGTAGCCGGGGTGGATGGCGTCGGCACCCGAGTCGGCCGCTGCCTGGAGGACCTTCGTCATGTCCAGGTAGCTGGCGGCCGGGGTGTCACCGCCCAGGGCGAACGCCTCGTCGGCCGCACGGACGTGCAGTGCGTCACGGTCCGGATCGGCGTAGACGGCTACGCTCGCGATCCCGGCGTCCCGGCATGCACGGGCGACGCGGACAGCGATCTCGCCTCGGTTGGCGATGAGCACCTTGCGCACGATGGCTCCCTCCTTGCTGTGTTGTCCGGGGGGATGCCACCCCCGGTCTGCGGCTACGCCGCGGGCCGGAACCCCGGTCGGACTCACTCGCCACGGCCGGAGCACTCGGCGGGTCACCGCGCCGAAGACTTCGCTCAAACACGCTGAGTTTAGGGACTACCGACACGGCCTTTCGACCCGTTCCCACTCGTGAGCTTGCCCATACGGAGGGTGATCCGGGACGTCCGTGCACCGCGAAACCCCTTGTCGCACCACGGTACGCCGGATTCCTGCTGAGCAGCGTAGCCCCCTCATGTGGTCAAGGTCTCTGCGTGGCGGGTCAGCGGCGCGACACGTTTCTTTGTGGAGTCCCTACGAATGGCCGAATGATTCTTTGCCTGTGTCCGGGCCCTTGTCCGGAGGTTTACCCGTTAGTAGCGTGCGCGGTGTCATTCGTACTGCAGGTAACAGAGGCAACAGTCGCTCGGAACGTGGGAACTGAGGGGTGGGCGCCGTGGCGCGCAGACCGGTGGCCGTGGTGGCCGCGCTCGTGCTCTTCCTGGAAGCCGTCGGGATCGTGGTGATCAACGGGATACTCGCCACCTTCGTCGGCGCCCAGAACATGTCGCTGGACGGGCTCGACCCCGATGCCATGCAGACAGGAACCTGGGTGATGGGCGGCGTCTTCGGCCTCTTCCTCGCCGTGTGCGGGCTGGTCGCGCTGCTCGCCGGCCTGCGCGACCGGGCACCCGGCCGCTTCGGGCGCATCCTGCTGATCTGCTGCGCGGTCACGCACGCGGTGCTGGGCGCGGTCAGCGTGGGCCTGGTCGGCTGGCACGCGTTCGCGTTCATGATGGTGTCGCTGGGGCTGATCGTGCTGACGCTGGTGGCGTACGGGAAGCGGGAGGAGCCGGCCGCGGCGGGCCGGGGCGACGGTCCCGTGCCGGCGGCCGCGGACGGTGGCGCCGCGCCCGCGTAGTACGGCCGCGCCCGCGTAGTAGCGGGTGCGGTGCCATGCGGCTGCGGTGCGGCTCAGGTCCAGAGATCGGTGATCCGGATCCCCAGCTCGCCGAGGAGCCGCCGCAGCAGCGGCAGCGAAAGCCCGATGACATTGCCGTGGTCGCCCTCGATCGAGTCGACGAACGGCGCCGAGCGGCCGTCCAGCGTGAAGGCGCCCGCCACGTGCAGCGGTTCGCCGCTCGCCACGTACGCGGCGATCTCGTCGTCCGTCGGCTCACCGAAGTGCACCGTCGTCGAGGCGGTGGCGGAGGCCCGGCTGCCGGTGGCGGTGTCGATCACGCAGTGACCGGTCCGCAGCACGCCCGCGCGGCCGCGCATGGCCTTCCAGCGGGCGGTGGCCTCCTCCGGGTCGGCCGGCTTGCCGAGGGCCTCGCCGTCCAGCTCCAGCACGGAGTCGCAGCCGATCACCAGCGCCCCCGCGGCCCGGTCCAGGCCCGCGACGGCGGTCGCCTTCGCCTCGGCGAGCACCAGCGCCAGCTCGCCGGGGGTCGGCGCGCTGAGCGCGTCCTCGTCGACCCCGCTGACGATCACCTCGGGGGCGAGCCCGGCCTGCCGGAGCAGTCCGAGGCGGGCGGGGGACGCGGAGGCGAGGACGACGCGGCGGCGCGGCTGATCGGTCATGCGGGCCATGGTAGGCGCCGGAGCGGAGGGTGCGGAGGGCGGTCCGGGAGCGCTCAGTGCAGTCCCACGACGATCATCGCGACGATCATGGCGAGCGCCAGCAGGATGCCCGCGCGGCGCATCATCGCCTGCATGTCCCGCATCTCCTGCGGGGGTTCGTTCTCGGGGTCGGACCAGAGCATGCGTCCGATCGTGCTGCGGCGGGTGTGCGGGGCGCCTGAGTATCCGTACTCAGGGCCCGCGGTGCCGAAGGACTAATTCACGGCACCGCGGGGGTGAACGGAACGCGGCGAGAGGGCCTAGGTGTATTGATCACGAGCGGGCCTAGCCGGGCCAGAACGTGCGCGCCCACGCCCGCGGACCCGGCCGCAGCGCCCGTGCCCGCGCCCGTACGATCCGCGCCGGATCCGACCAGTCCTCCGGCACCCGGGGCGCGCCGGACGCGGCGGAAGCCGTCGCCGCGGCGCGCGCCTGGACCACCGCCAGGGCGGCGGCCAACTCCTCCGGGGTCGGGTTTCCCCGTACGACCTTGATCACAGCGGCTCCTCTCGGCCGGGGGCTTGCAGGCTCGCGGGCCTGCGGGCTTACAGGGGGATGTTGCCGTGCTTCTTCGGGGGGAGGTTTTCCCGCTTCGTGCGCAGTTGACGCAGGCCCCGCACGATATGCGCACGCGTGTCGGACGGCATGACCACCGCGTCGATGTAGCCGCGCTCGGCCGCGATGTACGGGTTGAGGAGCGTGTCCTCGTAGTCCGCGATCAGCCGCGCCCGGGCGGCCTCCTGGTCCTCGGCCGCCGCGATGGTGCGGCGGTGCAGGATGTTGACCGCGCCCTGTGCGCCCATGACCGCGATCTGGGCGGTCGGCCAGGCCAGGTTCAGATCGGCGCCGAGGTGCTTGGAGCCCATGACGTCGTACGCGCCGCCGAACGCCTTCCGCGTGATCACGGTGATCAGGGGGACGGTCGCCTCCGCGTAGGCGTAGATCAGCTTCGCGCCGCGCCGGATGATGCCGCTGTACTCCTGGTCGACGCCCGGGAGGAAGCCGGGCACGTCCACGAAGGTCAGCACCGGGACGTTGAACGCGTCGCAGGTGCGCACGAACCGCGCCGCCTTCTCGCTCGCGTTGATGTCGAGACAGCCGGCGAACTGCATCGGCTGGTTGGCGACGATACCGACAGGGAAGCCCTCGACCCGGCCGAATCCGGTGACGATGTTCGGCGCGAACATCGCCTGCGTCTCCAGGAATTCGCCGTCGTCCAGCGCGTGCTCGATGACGGTGTGCATGTCGTACGGCTGGTTGGCGCTGTCCGGGATCAGCGTGTCCAGCTCGCGGTCCTCGTCCGTGGGCTCGATCGACGCCTCCTCGGGGAAGGCCGGCGGCTCGGAGAGGTTGTTCGACGGCAGATAGGAGAGGAGCGACTTGACGTAGTCGATCGCGTCCTTCTCGTCGCCCGCCATGTGGTGCGCGACACCGGAGGTGGTGTTGTGCGTACGGGCCCCGCCCAACTCCTCGAAGCCGACGTCCTCGCCGGTGACGGTCTTGATCACGTCGGGACCGGTGATGAACATGTGCGAGGTCTGGTCGACCATCACCGTGAAGTCGGTGATCGCCGGGGAGTAGACCGCGCCGCCCGCGCAGGGGCCGACGACCAGCGAGATCTGCGGGATCACACCGGAGGCGTGGGTGTTGCGGCGGAAGATCTCGCCGTACATGCCGAGGGCCATGACGCCCTCCTGGATACGGGCGCCGCCGGAGTCGTTGATCCCGATCACCGGGCAGCCGGTCTTCAGCGCGAAGTCCATCACCTTCATGATCTTCTGGCCGAAGACCTCGCCCAGGGAGCCGCCGAGGACCGTGAAGTCCTGGGAGAACACCGCGACCGGACGGCCGTCGACCATGCCGTAGCCGGTGACGACACCGTCTCCGTAGGGGCGGTTGTGCTCCATGCCGAAGTCGGTGGAACGGTGCCGGGCGAATTCGTCCAGCTCCACGAACGAGCCCTCGTCCAGGAGGAGTTCGATCCGCTCACGGGCCGTCAGCTTGCCCTTGGCGTGCTGCTTCTCGACCGCGCGGGCCGAGCCCGCGTGTGTCGCCTCCTCGACACGGCGCTGGAAATCCGCGAGCTTCCCAGCGGTGGTGTGGCTGCTTCGAGCTGTGGGGAGGGCGGTCTCTTGGGGCTCTGCCGGCTCGGACATCGGGATGCGGCTCCCTGCCTGGTCACGGGGGTGGTGGCGAACGGCTACTGACTCGTAGCGTATCGGCGCGGATACGGTTCGGCAGTGCGGCGTTGGCCACACACCGGCGGAGGGCGAACCGGTGTGGAAACGCGCCGCCGGTTCGCGTCCGCCGGGGGCGAGGGGCCAAGCTGGGCCGCATGACGCCTCCCGCCGCATCCGCAGGACGCTGGTCCGACCTCGACCGCCCGCCCCTCAACGCCCCCGCGCTGCGGCGCGCCCTCGTGCGCCCCGGCGGGCTGTGGACCTCGTTCGACGTCGTCGAGTCGACCGGCTCCACCAACTCCGACCTCGTCGCCCGGGCCGCCGGCCTCCCCGAGGGCGCCGTGCTCGTCGCCGAGGAGCAGACCGCGGGACGCGGCCGTCTCGACCGCGGCTGGAGCGCTCCGGCACGCTCCGGGCTCTTCCTCTCCGTACTCCTCAGGCCGGCCGGAGTGCCGGTCCGGCGGTGGGGCTGGCTGCCGCTGCTCACCGGCGTCGCCGCCGCGACCGGACTGGCCAGGGCCGCGGGCGCTGACCTCACCCTCAAGTGGCCGAACGACCTGCTGGTCAAGGTCGCCGGCGAGCAGCGCAAGACCGGCGGCATCCTCGCCGAGCGCACCGGGGACGACGGCGTCGTCATCGGGCTCGGCATCAACGTCTCGCTGCGCGAGGACGAGCTCCCGGTGCCGGGGGCCGGCTCCCTCGCCCTCGCGAACGCCGTGTCCACCGACCGCGACCCGCTGCTGCGAGCGCTGCTGCGTTCGCTGGAGCACTGGTACGGGCAGTGGCGCGCCGCGAACGGCGACCCGCATCTCTCGCGGCTCCAGGAGACGTACGCGGCGGGCTGCTCGACCCTCGGTCTCACGGTCCGCGCCGAGCTGCCCGGCGACCGGTCGCTCGTCGGCGAGGCGGTCGCGATAGACGGCGACGGCCGGCTCGTGGTGACCACGCCGGACGGCGAGGATCACCCCATCGGGGCGGGCGACATCGTCCACCTGCGGCCGGAGACTCGCTGACCCGGTCGGCCACCGGGACGTGAGCCAGGGCACACCTGTCGTATCGTTGAGGCCGCGCTGGGGGTCCGCGGCATGTGCGGGCCGGCACGGCATGACAGATCGGCAGGACAGTGCGCAGGGAACGGGCAGGAGGCGGCCGGTGACCGTCGACGACACGACTTCCGGTTCCGGCGCGGGCGCTACCGGGGGTTCCGGTGGTGGGTCGGGAACGCCCTCCGGCGGGTCCGGTTCCGGCTCGGGTTCCGGAGGCTCTGGCGGCTCCGGTGGCTCTGGCGGCTCCGGCGGGTCCGGTGGGTCCGGTTCAGGTTCCGGTGGCTCTGGCGGCTCCGGCGGCTCCGGAGGATCCGGTGGGTCCGGGTCCGGCAAGCGGTCGGAGTCCGGCGGCTACCCCACCCCCCACCACGAGGTCGACCACACGGCCGAGCCGACCAAGGACCCGCTGGCCATCCGCCTGGAGCAGCTGATCCTCGGCGCCGACCGCCGCTACACCCCCTTTCAGGCCGCCCGCACGGCCGGTGTCTCCATGGACCTCGCCTCCCGGTTCTGGCGGGCGATGGGCTTCGCCGACATCGGCCAGGCCAAGGCCCTCACCGAGGCCGACGTGCTCGCCCTGCGCCGGCTCGCCGGCCTCGTCGAGGCGGGGCTGCTGAGCGAGCCGATGGCGGTGCAGGTGGCCCGGTCGACCGGCCAGACCACGGCACGGCTCGCCGAGTGGCAGATCGACTCCTTCCTGGAGGGCCTGACCGAGCCGCCCGAGCCCGGGATGACCCGCACCGAGGTCACGTATCCCCTGGTCGAGCTGTTGCTGCCGGAGCTGGAGGAGTTCCTCGTCTACGTGTGGCGGCGCCAGCTCGCCGCCGCGACCGGCCGTGTCGTGCAGGCCGGGGACGACGAGGAGATGGTCGACCGGCGGCTCGCGGTCGGCTTCGCGGACCTCGTCGGCTTCACCCGGCTGACCAGGCGCCTGGAGGAGGAGGAGCTCGGCGAGCTCGTCGAGTCGTTCGAGACGACCTGTGCGGACCTGGTCGCCGCCCACGGCGGCCGGCTGATCAAGACGCTCGGCGACGAGGTGCTGTACGCGGCGGACGACGCGGGTACGGCGGCGGAGATCGCGCTGCGGCTGATCGACACGATGGCGAACGACGAGTCGATGCCCGCGCTGAGGGTCGGGATCGCCTTCGGGACGGTCACGACGCGCATGGGCGACGTCTTCGGCACCACCGTGAACCTGGCGAGCCGGCTCACCTCGATAGCGCCGAAGGACGCGGTCCTGGTGGACGGGGCGTTCGCGGAGGAGCTGTCGCGCACGGGGGACGCGCCGGTCTCGGAGGCGCGGGCGGCGGAGGAGGCGGCCGCGGCCGAGGAGGCCGAGAAGAACGGCGAGGAGCCGGCCGAGCGGCCGAAGTACCGCTTCGCGCTCCAGCCCATGTGGCAGCGGCCGGTGCGCGGACTGGGCGTCGTGGAGCCCTGGCTGCTGACGAGGCGCACCACCTAGGCCCATGTCGTCGAAGTCCCGCCTGCCCCGCGACGCCTGGCACGGCACTCCCCCGTAACCCTTCGGGCACGGGAGGTGCCCCCACGCTGCGTTGTCGAATCGTCCGAGTAGCCCACTGCGAGGACGACTCTCCGCCTTGCGATGCACCGCACCAGCCGCCGCTGGGCCCGCCCCTGCGGGCGGACGGCGCTACTTCGACGACAGGGCCTAGGATCCCCTGGTGAACCATCGTTAACCCGTTGACCAGGAGGGGTGTGCACATGTCCGAGGAGCGCTTCGGGGAATTCGTCGCCGTACGCCGGCACGAGGACGGCCACGTCGCCGAGCTGGTGCTCGACCGGCCCAAGGCGATGAACGCGGTCTCGACGGACATGGCACGGTCGATCGGCGCGGCGTGCCAGGCGCTGGCGGCGGACTCCTCGGTACGGGTGACCGTGCTGACGTCGTCCAACGAGCGCGCCTTCTGCGTGGGCGCCGACCTCAAGGAGCGGAACTCCTTCAGCGACGCGGACCTGGTGCGGCAGCGGCCGACGACCCGTGCGGCGTACACGGGAGTGCTGGAACTGCCGATGCCGACGCTGGCCGCGGTGCACGGTTTCGCGCTCGGCGGCGGGTTCGAGCTGGCGCTCGCCTGCGATGTGATCGTGGCCGACGCCACGGCGGTCGTCGGGCTGCCCGAGGTGTCGGTCGGGGTGATCCCGGGCGGCGGTGGCACACAGCTGCTGCCGCGGCGGGTCGGGGCCGCGCGGGCGGCGGAGCTGGTCTTCACGGCGCGGCGTGTGGAGGCGGGCGAGGCGCGGGAGTTGGGCCTGGTGGACGAGGTCGCCGAGGACGCCCGTACGGCCGCGCTGGAGCTGGCCGCGCGGATCGCCGCGAACTCCCCGGTCGGGCTGCGGGCGGCCAAGCGGGCCATGCGGCTCGGACAGGGGCTCGACCTGCGGGCGGGGCTGGAGGTCGAGGACGCGGCATGGCGGTCGGTGGCCTTCTCCGGGGACCGGGCGGAGGGCGTCGCGGCGTTCAACGAGAAGCGCAAGCCGGTGTGGCCTGGCGAGTGAAATCATCCTGATTGTCCCTAAGCTGGGGTGATGGGTGAGGATGTCCGACTGCGAGCGGTGGTGGCGCTCGCACAGTCGATGGCCGCCGCGCGTACACCGCGGGAGTCGTGGCGCGCGGCGGCGGTGGGCGCGCGCGAGGCGCTGTCCGGGAGCTTCGCCGCGCTGTCGGTCTGGGAGCGGGACCACGGCAGGCTGAAGGTGCTCGTCAACGCGGGGGAACGGGCCGCGGACGAGGAGGAGTTCCCGGACGGCGAGACATATCCGGTGCACCGCTTCCCGGAGATCACGGAGTTCCTGCACGAGCAGTGGGCGGGCGGCGGAGCGCCGCGCGCCTGGGTCGAGACGGCGGACGGCCCGGCGGCCGGCGAACACGGCTACAGCCACCAGCGCGTCGACGCGCTGCGCCGGCGCGGCCGGGGCTGCTGTGTCGTCGCCCCGATCGTGCTGCACGGGCGGGCGTGGGGCGAGCTGTACGTGGCCAGGTCCGCGGGGCGGCCCGTCTTCGACCGCGACGACGCGGACTTCGCGACCGTACTGGCGCAGGTCGTGGCGGCGGGGATCGCGCAGCAGGAGCGGCTCGAGGAGGTGCGGCGGCTCGCCTTCACGGACCCGCTGACCGGCCTTGCCAACCGGCGGGCGGTCGACGTACGCCTCGACGAGGCGCTGGAGCGGCACCGGGCGGAGGGTGCGGTGGTCTCGCTCGTGGTCTGCGACCTCAACGGCCTCAAACGGGTCAACGACACCCTGGGCCACGCGACCGGCGACCGTCTGCTCGAACGTTTCGGCTCTGTGCTCTCGCTGTGCGGGGCGATGCTGCCGGGGGCGCTGGCGGCGCGGCTCGGCGGGGACGAGTTCTGTCTGCTGACGGTGGGGCAGGCGGCGGACGAGGTGGTGAAGGTCGCGGACGAACTCTGCGAGCGGGCGGGCGAGTTGAAGCTGGGGGAGGGGGTGGCGTGCGGGGTGGCCTCGACGGGCGACCCCATCGGGCCGGTGCGCTCGGCCCGCCGCCTCTTCCGCCTCGCGGACGCGGCCCAGTACCGTGCGAAGGCCGCGCGCTCGCGCGGGCCGGTCGTCGCGGGCCGCGACGACACGGTCCTGCCCCTCGCGGACACGCCTCCCTCGACACCCCGGGACCGCCGCCGCTTCCGCGACGCGTCCCGCTGAGTCCGGGGGTGCGGGAACGAGACCGCCCCCGATTGCGGCCACCTGCTCTCGCAGAGGTGTAAGGACCGCCTCCCCGCAGGGATGGTGACAGAGAGGGATTCAATCCGTAGGGTGCTGAATATGGATATGCACACTGTCGTGGTGGGGACCTCCGGCACCACCGTCGAGGACGTCATCGCCGTCGCCCGCGCCACCGCCCGCGTCGAGCTCTCCGAGGACGCCCTCGCCGCCCTCGCCGCCGCCCGGGAGATCGTCGACGCGCTGGCCGCGAAGCCCGAGCCGGTGTACGGGGTGTCCACCGGGTTCGGCGCGCTCGCGACCCGGCACATCGGGCACGAGCTGCGCACCCAGCTGCAGCGCAACATCGTGCGGTCGCACGCCGCCGGCATGGGGCCCCGCGTCGAGCGCGAGGTCGTCCGCGCGCTGATGTTCCTGCGGCTGAAGACCGTCGCGTCCGGGCACACCGGCGTACGGCCCGAGGTCGCGCAGACCATGGCCGACGTGCTCAACGCCGGGATCACGCCCGTCGTGCACGAGTACGGCTCCCTCGGCTGCTCCGGAGACCTCGCCCCGCTGTCGCACTGTGCGCTGACCCTCATGGGGGAGGGCGACGCCGAAGGCCCCGACGGGACCGTACGCCCCGCCGGCGAGCTCCTCGCCGCCCACGGCATCAAGGCCGTCGAACTGCACGAGAAGGAAGGGCTCGCCCTCCTCAACGGCACCGACGGCATGCTCGGCATGCTGATCATGGCCCTCGCCGATCTGCACCGCCTCTACACCTCCGCCGACATCACCGCCGCGCTCTCCCTCGAAGCGCTGCTCGGCACCGACAGCGTCCTCGCGCCCGAGCTGCACGCCATCCGCCCGCACCCGGGCCAGGCCGCCGCCGCCGACAACATGCTGCGTGTCCTCGCGGGCTCCGGGCTCACCGGGCGGCACGCCGACATCACGGGCGACGCGCCCCGCGTCCAGGACGCCTACTCCGTGCGCTGCGCCCCGCAGGTCTCCGGCGCGGGCCGCGACACCCTCGCCCACGCCCAGCTCGTCGCCGAGCGCGAGCTCGCCTCCGCCGTCGACAACCCGGTGGTCCTGCCCGACGGCCGCGTCGAGTCCAACGGCAACTTCCACGGCGCCCCGGTCGCGTACGTCCTCGACTTCCTGGCCATAGCCGCCGCGGACCTCGCGTCGATCGCCGAGCGCCGCACCGACCGGCTCCTCGACAAGAACCGCAGCCACGGCCTGCCGCCCTTCCTCGCGGACGACGCGGGCGTCGACTCGGGCCTGATGATCGCCCAGTACACGCAGGCCGCCCTGGTCAGCGAGATGAAGCGGCTCGCCGTCCCGGCCTCCGTCGACTCGATCCCCTCGTCCGCGATGCAGGAGGACCACGTCTCGATGGGCTGGTCCGCGGCGCGCAAGCTGCGCACCGCCGTCGAGGCGCTCACCCGCGTCGTCGCCGTCGAGCTGTACGCCGCGACCCGCGCCGTCGAGCTGCGTCGGGGCATGGCCCCTGCGCCCGCGACCCGCGCCGCGATCGACGCGCTGCGGGCCGCCGGTGTCGAGGGACCCGGCCCGGACCGCTTCCTCGCGCCCGACCTGGCCGCCGCCGAGGTGTTCGTACGGGAAGGCAGGCTCATCACGGCCGTGGAGCCGGTCACCGGCCCGCTGGCCTAGGCGATGTCCCTGGCGCCCTGGCGGACGGAGAAGGACAGAAAACCCGCGCCGATCGCCAGGAAGACCGCGCCGCCGATCACGTACGGCGTCGTGTCCACGCTGCCCGTCTCGGCAAGGCGCAGCTCCTCGGAGCCGCCTTGCCGGGACGCCGCGGCCGAAGCCGATTCGGAGCCGGAGCCGGAGCCGGAGCCGGAAGCGGAACCGGAGTCGGAGTCGGAGTCGGAAGCGGAGGCTGCGGCCGGCTGCTGAGCGGACGGCGCCGCCTCCGCGGTCTCCGCTTCCGCCGTCGCGTTCGCCGAAGGGACGAACCAGAGCGCACAGAGCAGGGTGCCTGCTGCGGCAGCGGTCAGCAGCGGGCGGCGAGCGACGGACACGGGATCGATCCCCCTTGTGACAGCGGCGACTTGGCCGTGTTCGGTGATGCTGCGGGCGATGCTAATGAAAGGAGCGGGTCGCAGGAAAGTCGCGGTCCCCCCGGGGCCTACCCTCCGTCGTATGACTACTTCTGAGACTTCACGCTATGTGCGGCTCCACGTCGAATTGGTACTGGAGGTCGCGGAACCGGAAGCGCTGACCGACGCCGCCCTCGAACGCATCGCGGCCGACGAGTACATGCAGGACACCGAGCGTGCCCAGGCCGGTTCCGCCGTACGCGAGGACCCCGCCGAGGCCCTCGCCTATCTCGTCGATCCGGTGGACTTCGTGAGCCAGGTGCCGGGCGTCGATCTCGCCCAGGCATCGTGGAGCTGCGAGGAGATCGAGTACGACCCCGAGGCCGAGGAGTGGGACCTCGACGAGGACGAGAACTGACGGCGAGGACGGTCAGGGCTGCGGGACTGCCAGGGCTGCGGACTGTCAGAACTGAGGACTGACGGCGAGGGTCGAGGGCAGAAGCCCGGACATGGGCGGCCGGTCGCGGGCCCGGCCGCCCATGTGTGCTGGAGGTGCAACCGAAGCGGCCGGGCCTGCGTCGTTGACTGGTGGTGCCCGAGTGGTGGGCCCGGTCGCTGCGGGACCGAGTGGTGCCGGATCGAGTGGTGTTTCCCACATCTTCCGCACAGGCGGAAGCGGGCAGGTTGTTATGGATGTTCTGAACAAGAGTTGGCAGGGATCGGCGACGATGGAGAAGCGTGTGATGACGGTCAGCAAGCGGCGCAGGCGTCTCATGCCCGTGTCCGCACTGCTCGGCGGCGTACTTGTGCTCACCGGCTGCAGCAGCGACGCCGACGGTGCGACCGCTGATAGCTCGAAGACGTCGCAGGCCCAGGTCGACGAGGCGGCCGCCAAGGACACCTCGGACGCCCGAATAGTCATCTCGCCCAAGAACGGCGCCACCAACGCGAGCATCAACAACGACGCCAAGGTGACCGTCAGCAAGGGCAAGCTCACCGAGGTCACCATGACCACGGCCGACGGCAAGGCCGTCGAGGGCACCCTCGCCGCGGACGGCACGAGCTGGAAGCCCGACGGCCAGCTGGAGCGCGCCACCGTCTACAAGATCGCCGCCACCGCCAAGGACTCCGAGGGCCGTGAGGCCCACGAGAACTCCTCCTTCACCACCGTCTCGCCCGACAACAGCTTCATCGGGAACTTCACGCCCGAGGACGGCTCCACCGTCGGCGTCGGCATGCCGGTCTCGATCACCTTCAACAAGGCGATCACGGACAAGGCCGCCGTCCAGGGCGGTATCTCCGTCTCCAGCAGCAGCGGCCAGGAGGTCGTCGGCCACTGGTTCGGCGCCCAGCGGCTCGACTTCCGCCCCGACCAGTACTGGCAGGAGGGCTCCACCGTCACGCTGAAGCTGGACCTCGACGGCGTCGAGGGCGCCGACGGCGTCTACGGAGTCCAGCAGAAGACGGTCACCTTCACCATCGGCCGCAACCAGGTCTCCACCGTCGACGTCGCCACCAGGACCATGACGGTCACCCAGGACGGCAAGACGGTCAAGACCATCCCGATCTCCGCCGGCTCGCCCGACAACCCGACCTACAACGGCCAGATGGTGATCTCCGAGAAGTTCAAGGAGACCCGGATGAACGGTGCGACGGTCGGCTTCACGGACGACGACGGCAAGGGCGAGTACGACATCAAGGACGTCCCGCACGCGATGCGGCTGTCCACCTCGGGCACCTTCATCCACGGCAACTACTGGGGCGCCGACTCGATCTTCGGCAGCGCCAACACCAGCCACGGCTGTGTGGGCCTGAACGACGTCAAGGGCGCGGGCGACAAGAACCAGCCCGCCGCCTGGTTCTTCGACAACTCGATCACCGGCGACGTCGTGATCGTCAAGAACTCCAAGGACAAGACGATCGACCCCGACAACGGCCTCAACGGCTGGAACATGAGCTGGGCGGAGTGGACGGCCGGCTCGTCCGCCTGATCCGCGCCTGCACGAGTCACGAGTCGTGAGTCACGACTCACGACGACGGCGGCGGCGGCCACCGGAACACTCCGGTGGCCGCCGCCGTCGTCGTATGCGGCCAGCGTGCGGTCAGCGTGCGGGCGAGGATGAGGTCGAGGGCTCCGTCGGCTCGTCGGTGACCTGGTCGACCCCCCACTGCGCCAGCAGCCCCAGCGACTCCGCCGACGCCGAGCCCGGCTCCGCGTGGTACGTCACGAGCGACAGGTCCTGGTCACCCGGCAGCCGCAACGTCTCGTACGCCAGGGTCAGTTCACCGACCAGCGGATGGTGCAGCCGCTTGATGCCGTGGCCTTTGTCCTGCACCGTGTGCGCGGCCCACAGCCTGCGGAACGTGTCGCTCTTGACCGACAGTTCGCCGACCAGCGCCGAGAGCTGGTGGTCGTCCGGGTCGTAACCCGCGCACAGCCGCAGGATGCTGACCACCTCGACCGCCTTGGACTCCCAGTCGACGTACAACTCCCGGGCACCCGGGTGCAGGAAGACCATCCACGCCATGTTCCGTTCCTCGGGCGGCATCGACGGGAAGTCGCCCAGCAGGGCGCGCGCCATCGTGTTCCACCCGAGGATGTCCAGCCGGCGCCCGACCAGGAACGCGGGCACGCCGGTCATCGCGTCGATCAGCTGCTGGAGCTGCGGCCTCACCCGCTGTGCGGCCCGCGCCGCCGCCCGCTTCTTCTTCTGCGTCGGCTTCGCGAGATGGATCAGATGCTCGCGCTCGGTGTCGGAGAGCCGCAGCGCCCGGGCGATCGCGTCGAGCACCTCGGTCGACACGTTCTGGCCGTTGCCCTGTTCGAGACGGGTGTAGTACGCCACGGACACCCCGGCCAGCTGCGCCAGCTCCTCGCGGCGCAGCCCCGGCACCCGGCGATGGCGGCCGAACACGGGCAGACCGACGTCCTCCGGCTTCAGCCGCGCCCTCCGTGACCGCAGGAATTCGCTGATTTCGGCACGCCTGTCCATGTCGTCAAGTATTAGGCAACCCCTCCGCTTCCCGCGCGGTCCAGCCTGACCTTGCCAGTGGTAGGAACACCGGGTGTACGCACAACAGAGGGCTGGGTAGCCGGCGGGAACACCGGCACGCTCAATGCCATGAGCACGAATGCACCCACCGGTACGACCGGTTCCACCGTTCCCGCCTACGCCGCCCCGGCGGCCGACGCTCCGCTGGAGCGCACGACGATCCGGCGCCGGGCGGTCCGCGAGCACGACGTGCTGATCGAGGTCAAGTACGCCGGTATCTGCCACTCCGACATCCACCAGGCCCGCAACGGCTGGGGCGAGGGCATCTTCCCGATGGTCCCCGGCCATGAGATCGCGGGTGTCGTCACCGAGATCGGCCCCGGCGTGACCAGGTTCGCCGTCGGCGACCGCGTCGGCGTCGGCTGCATGGTCGACTCCTGCCGCGAGTGCGACAACTGCAAGGCCGGACTCCAGCAGTACTGCACCGGTGGCGGCGCCGTCATGACCTACAACGGGGTCGGCAGGGACGGCGAGCCCACCTACGGCGGCTACTCCACGCACATCGTCGTGGACGAGGAGTTCACCGTCCGGATCCCCGACGGGCTGTCGCTGGACGCGGCGGCGCCGCTGCTGTGCGCCGGCATCACCACGTACTCGCCGCTGCGGCAGTGGAACGCCGGCCCGGGAAAGAAGGTCGCCGTCGTCGGCCTCGGCGGGCTCGGCCACATGGCCGTCACGTTCGCCGCCGCGATGGGCGCGGAGGTGACCGTCCTGTCGCAGTCGCTGAAGAAGATGGACGACGGGCTGCGGCTCGGCGCCCAGCACTACCACGCCACCAGCGACGACAGCACGTTCGAGGTGCTCGCGGGCACCTTCGACCTGATCGTCAGCACCGTGTCCGCCCCGCTGCCGCTGGACAGGTTCCTGGCCCTGCTGAAGGCGGACGGGGCGATGGTGAACGTGGGCGCCCCCGAGGAGCCCGTGTCGCTGAACCTCTTCTCCCTGATCATGGGCCGCAAGTCGCTCGCCGGATCGGCCATCGGCGGCATCCCGGAGACCCAGGAGATGCTCGACTTCTGCGCCGAGCACGGCCTGGGCGCGGAGATCGAGGTGATCCGGGCCGACCAGGTCAACGAGGCGTACGAGCGGGTGCTGGCGAGCGACGTGCGGTACCGCTTCGTGATCGACACCGCGACGATCTGACACGGGCCGGCCGGTGCGTGCCTCGTCCGTGAGGGATGCGGGGCGGGCCGGGCCTCATCCCTCACGGACGGATGCCGGGGCCGGGCCGGGGGCATGATCCGTACATGACTGCGTACGCGATCGCCAACCTCGTGCCCCCGGCCCGTCTCGACGACGAGGTACTGGCCTACATGGAGCGCGTCCAGGCCACCTTCGCCCCCTACGGCGGCCGCTTCCTCGTCCACGGCGCCCCGCAGCGCGAGGTGTGCGAGGGGCAGTGGCCGGGCGCGCTGGTGATCGTCGCCTTCCCGTCGATGGACGCCGCCCGCGGCTGGTACGACTCCCCGGCCTACCGGGAGATCCTGCCGCTGCGGACCCGCCACATCGCGGGCGACCTGCTGCTGATCGACGGCGTCCCGGAGGGGTACGAGGCAGCCGCGACGGCGGCGCACCTGCGGGCCGCCCAGGCCGAGCAGGAGGCGTGAGCGCCGTCGGCGGACCCCGCCCCGCCCCGCCGCACACGTCAGCGGATCCGGCCCCGTCCCGCTGTACGTTAGCGGCCCCGCCCCGCTGTACGTCAGCGGCGTCGGCCGGCCCTGAGCTCCAACCGGGGCGCCGCGAACGAGGCCCGGAAGCGGCGGTCGTGGGAGACCACGACCGCCGCGCCCGCGTATGCCGCGAGCGCCTGCTCCAGCTCCTCCACCAGGCTGAGCGCCACATGGTTCGTGGGCTCGTCCAGCACCAGCAGGTCCGCGGGGCGGGTCACAAGCCGTGCCAGCTCCAGCCGCCGCCGCTGGCCGGCCGAGAGCGCGGCCACCGGCACGGCCAGGTCCTCCTCGCGGAACAGCCCGAGGGCCAGCAACTCGTCCCCGTACTCGTCGGCGTGACCGGGCCTGCCCGCCGCGTACGCGGCCAGCAGCGGACGGCGTGACGGCACCGGCGGAAGCTCCTGCGGCAGATAGCCGATCCGGGCCCGGCGCACGACCGTGCCCTCGTCCGGCTCCAGGTCGCCCGCGAGGACGCGCAGCAGCGTGGACTTGCCGGCGCCGTTCGGCCCCGTCACCAGCAGCCGTTCGCCGGCCTTCACGGTCAGCAGCCCGTCCAGACGCAGCCGCTCACCGACGGCGACACCCTCCAGCTCCGCCAGCACGCCCTCGCCCCGGGCCGTCCTGAGCCCGGCCGTGAAGCCGAGCGGCTCGGGCGGTGCGGCCACCGGAGCCTCGCGCAGGCGCACGAGCCGCTGCCGCGCCGCCCTGACCTGCCCGGACAGCTTCGCCTCGTGCGAGCGGCGGTGCTTGCCGAAGCCCTGTCGCGGATCCTTGCCGGTCGCCGCGAGCCGCTGCCCCGCCGCACCCACCAGCTCCTCCGCCCGCGCGACCTCGTCCAGCCACTCCTGGTACTCCTGCTCCCAGCGGCGCCGGGCGCTCGCCTTCGCGGCCCGGTAGCCGCTCCAGCCGTCGCCGTACCGGGTCACCGTCCGCAGGTCGCGGTCGACCTCCAGGATCACGGTCGCGATGCGCTCCAGGAACTCCCGGTCGTGCGTCACCGCCACCACCGTGCCCCGGTGGGACCGCAACCGGTCCTCCAGCCAGGCCGTGGCCTGCCGGTCCAGGTGGTTCGTCGGCTCGTCCAGCAGGAGCAGCTCCGGCGCGGCGGCCAGGACGCAGGCAAGCGCGAGCCGTGACTGCTCGCCGCCGGAGAGCGACCCGAGACGCCGGTCACGGGTGATCCGGGCGAGGCCGAGTCCGTGGAGCGCGGCGTCGACGCGGGCGTCCGCCTCGTAGCCGCCGCGCGCCTCGTACGCGGCCAGCAACTCCCCGTACGCGGTGAGCTCCTCCTCGGTGGACGCCTCGCCGAGGCCGGCCTCGGCCTGCCGGAGGGCCTTCTCCAGGGTCCGTACGTCGGCGAGGGCGGCATCGACCGCGTCCTGCACGGTCGCGTCCGGTGCGAGTTCCAGCACCTGCGCGAGATGGCCGACGCCGCCGGGGAACCGTACGGTGATCTCCCCCTCGTCGGCCGGCTCGGCACCGGCGAGCAGCCGCAGCAGGGTGGACTTCCCGGAGCCGTTCTCGCCGATGACGGCGGCCTTCTCGCCGGGGCGGAGGGTGAGGGAGACGTGTTCGAGGACGGAGCGGTCTCCGTAGGACTTGGACACGTCCTTCATCGCCAGTTGGGCGGACGAGGACGCGAGGGAGGACGAAGGCGAGGACGAGGTGCGGGCGCGGTCGCGCATGGCTCTTTCCCTGACATGACGAGCCCGTGGAAGGGCGGGGTTCTGTCGGACCGGGGGAGGCGACGCCGGGGACCACCCGCGACGACCGGGACGGAGTCGACCGGTCGGCAGGTCAGAGGGTCACGCCGGGTCGGCGGCCGGAATCAGAGAAAGAAGTAGTACGAACCCATGCGCGCCAGTGTAAAGGGCGCAGGGCGGAGAGCGGGAACGGTTTTGTGCGGACCGCCGTTGACGAGGCCGTCCTCGGTGGCCGTCCTAGGCGGGTGCCCTCAGTGGACGTCGTCCTCTTCCGCGTCGAAGTCCCTTTCCGGGTCGAACTCGGTGATCATCAGTTCGAGGGCCGCCTGGTCCGGCCCCACCCAGGGGGCCGTGCCCGCGACCGCGCCGAGTGTGTCGATCATGTGCGTGGTGACGCCCGGCGCAGGCGGCAGATGGGCGGAGAGGATCAGCCCGGGGTTCCGGTCCCGTATCGGCTGGAACGTGCCCAGGAACCTGACGGGGTCGGTGTTCACCACCCACGGGCTGCCCACGGTGGCCCACAGCAGTTGCGCCGCCTCCACGTCCTCGGCGTCGACCTCGCTCACGTCCTCGGCCTCGGCGAGGTCCACGGTGGGCAGGGGACCGCCGAAGCAGTCGGAGCTGAAGCAGGCCCCCGACCGGTCGTCGAAGAAGGCGACGGTCGTGGGGTTGTCGTACAGCGGCGGGCGGAAGCCGGTGAGCGTACGGTCACCGACGTCCAGGGACTGCCCCGGGTTCAGCAGATGCAGCCGGTCGACGGGCAGCGGCCGCTCGCACGACAGATACCCGGCGGTCCCGAAGGTGCAGACCACGCGCGCCTGGGGCGCGGCGGCGAGCAGGGCGTAGATCCCTCCGGTGTGGTCCCGCTCCGGGTTCGTCAGCCAGATCCAGCGCACGTCGGCGGGGTCGAGCACGGACCCGAGCGTGCCCACGAAGTCACGGCCGGGCAGTCCAAGACCGGTGTCGACGACGACGGGCTCAGCGGCCAGCAGCACGAACGCGTTGACCGAGAGATACCCGATTCCGGGCACCGGCAGGCTGTCGCTCAGGACGCCGATGTCGGGGCGGATCCTGTGTACGCGCATGTGTCCATGGTCTGCCCGGCCCCAGGCCCGCGCACCCGCGAACCGGGGTACGAGGGCCCGGGCCCGCGCACCCGGGGTCACGCGCCCGGGCCGCCGCCACAGTCGACGAGGCCCGTGTTGCGCGGGGCGGGCTGAAACCGGCGGTGCCGGGGGCGCCGGGGGTGACGTCCCGTCAGCGCGGCTCGTGGCCTCCCACGGCCGCTTCAGCCGTCCGCCGGAGGAACATCGCACAGCAGACGAGGAACACGGCGAGGCAGCACCACAGTCCGAGGGTCTCGATGAGGATGAGGCTCGTGGTGCCGTCGGTGAAGACGCAGTCGACGGCCGGCGGCAGAAGACTGCGGTCGGTGCTCACGACCTCGCCGGCGGGTGCGGAGTGCAGATGGGCAACCTGCAGGCTGAAGCACTCATTGCGGAGATCGACGGTCGACAGATCCATGAACCGGTCGACCCTGGTGATCCAGATCGCGGCAGCCACCGCGGGCGCCAGGATCACGCCTGCTCTCGCCCAGCGCGGCATGCGCGAGTGAAGCTGCACCGCCCAGGCGACCACGCCGGCCACCAGCAGCGCTGCCCCGATCCATATCAGCCAGCCACCCGCGGCCGTGGGGTGGCTGGCGCCGTACGCCGACGAGTCCGCCCAGTAGCACTCCAGGCGCGGAGGGAACACGTCCACACGGGTGCGGGTCAGCGGGAAGTCGGCGTCGAGCGTGCGCTGACCGCACACCTCCGTGGGGTGCGACACCGCGAATCCGTAGGCGAGGGTGTGCGCGTACCCCAGGGCAACCAGGCCCGTCCCCAGCACCATCCATCCCCGGTGCCGTACCGGATGCCGCCGGTGCTTCCACCCGACGTAGACACACGCCCCGGCCGCCAACCAGACGCACAACACAAGCCATAAGCCCAACCACGCGAGCAAGCCCCGCCTCCTTAGTCTCAAGTCCAGACGGAGGGGGCACACCGGCGGTTCCTGGGATTCCGCCCGGTCACGCGCGGTCCCGCTCAGCGCAGTCGCGCAGGTCAGAGGTGGCAGCGCACCTTGCCGAGGCCGGACGGAACGCGGTGAGAACGGAACGCGGTGAAGGAGGAGCGCGGCCCTGACCACATGGCCTACGGGACAACGCCGGCAAGGAGGGCCTCGGCCTCGACCTCGCGCGCGAGCCCCACCCGGAATTCCCGTTCAGCCAGCACCAGCATGCCGTTCACACCACGAACCGTTCCCGCTGAGCCACCGTCCGAGATCAGCCGGGCCGCCCGCATCGCGGGCAGCAGCCGGTCCGGTTCGGATCCGTATCGGGTCCACGGCATACCCGGGTCGAACGAGCAGACGTCCTCGCCGTGCACGGCGTAGGAGAACCAGGGCACGGTGGCCGTGCTGACCAGGGCCACCATCTCGGCGCCGGCGGAGACCGAGCCGATGACGCCCTCATCGAGCACGTGCGCGCCCCAGCTCTGGATGGCGAAGGCCCAGCCGTCGCACTCGCCTGCACGCAGGACCTCGCCGGCCTCGTCCTCCAGCTCATGCTCTTCGGCCTCCTCGCGCGTCATACGTGAGGCGGCTGGTTCACAGCCCAGCCGGGCGAGCAGCTCTGCGGGCCGCACATCGCGGACAAAGACGACCGAGAATCCATGGGGGTAGCTCTCCGCCAGCCACTGCACACCGTCAGACGACACCGTCATGCCTTTCTGCCACAGGGGGTGGTCAGGCTAGTCGCCGCGGCAGGGCGTCAACACGGGGGTACGGAATCGCTTGGAGCCCTCGTGTGTTGGAGCAGGTGGCAGGGGATGCCGGTGGTGTGTGACCGGGCAGCCCGAGTGACCGACCTGACACATATTGGAGGGCTGCAATGGCCGCGCAGACGCAGAGGGCCGTGCTGGCGGGCGGGTGCTTCTGGGGGATGCAGGATCTGATCCGCCGGCTCCCGGGCGTGACCGCGACACGGGTCGGATACACCGGGGGTGACGTGCCGAACGCGACGTACCGCAACCACGGCACGCACGCGGAGGCCATTGAGATCCTTTTCGACCCCGAGAAGACCGACTTCCGCGCGATTCTGGAGCTCTTCTTCCAGATCCACGACCCGAGCACCAAGAACCGCCAGGGCAACGACATCGGCCTGAGCTACCGCTCGGCGATCTACTACGTGGACGACGAGCAGAAGCGGATCGCCGAGGACACCATCGCGGACGTGGACGCCTCCGGACTGTGGCCGGGCAAGGTCGTCACCGAGGTCGAGCCGGTCGGCCCCTTCTGGGAGGCCGAGCCCGAGCACCAGGACTACCTGGAGCGTTACCCGGACGGCTACACCTGCCACTTCCCGCGCCCGGGATGGCGACTGCCCGCCCGCGCGGAGGGCTGACCGCCCGAGGCGTCCCGGCGACGGCCGCTTCGTACGCAATGCCGGGCCCCGACCGATGCGGTCGGGGCCCGCAGTGCTGACCCAGCATGTTGCGGCGTCCGACGCTCTCCGACACTCCAGTTGGTCTCGACCGGGGTACTCAGCGTGACGCCCGTGCTTGCGCCGATGCCGCGGCGTAGGTGGGAGATCGGCGGCCGCGAGAGCGTGTTGATGCCGTTGCCTGGTCTCGGCCGGTGTGAGGTAGCCGAAGATCTCGTGCTTGCGCAGGCGGCGGTTGCTGAAGGTATCGATGAAGGTGAAGACCTCGGCGCGGGCGGTGGCCCGGTCGGGCCAGGTCCGGGTAGGCCTCGGACTTGCTCGACAGGTGCCCCTCTGGGCTTCGGTGGAATGTCAGCTCTGGTCGGAGTGGAGGACGGCGGTGTCGTCCAGGAGAACGGGTCCGGCAGGTCAGGACGTAGCTCGCGTCGATGTGGGTTTGGGCGAGGTCGCACTCGTCGAGGCGGATGGGGCCGCAAACGTCGCGACCAGCCACTCGGTGCCGCCGCTCAGCCGTGCCGAGAAGCGGCGGAGTCGGCCGTCCGCGTCGATCCAGTAGCGGGTACGGCCTGGAGTGGTGCGGGCCGCCTCTGGGGCGGCCCCTTGAGGTGAGGTGGCGGACGGGCCGGCGAACACCGTGACGGGGACTCCTGCCACTTTCTCAGCACCGAGGCGGCGGGCGCCGCTGTGGAGCAGCAGTTGGGCGTTGTCGGGGCGGTCGGCGGCCAGGTTGAGCAGCAGAAGCAGCGTGGTGTCGATGGCGGACGCCCGGGGTGTGAGCGTGTGTGGGGCCCAGCCGTCGCGGGGCGGGTGTGAGGGCAGGGGGCCGGTCCAGTTGCGTTGTATGGAGACGGTGGTGCGGTTCCAGCGCAGGAGGTGGCGTCCGTGTTCGAGGACGCCGCCGTGGCCCTGGAGGACGGCGAGTCCGTCTCCGCGGCGCCAGTCGAGGCGACCGGTGAGCCGGGCGAAGTGTCCTTGGACGGGGATGTCAGCCGTGACCTGGGCGACACCGTGCCGGTAGTTCGTGAACCGGGTGAGGGCTAGCAGTTCGGCCTGCGGGGTGGTCAGGGCGGGTGCGGTGGTGGCGGTGGCCGGGGCGGACGGCCTGTCCTGGGTGCAGGCCGAGGCGCTGAGGAGCGTCATGAGGGCCAGCGCGATGCCGCAGGCGGGGAGGCACGGCAGGGGGCGGTGCTCTGGCGGCGTCATCGTGTGCCCGCACCGGGGCGGGGGCCCGTGGCGAGCAGGTCCGGGGCGGGGAGAGGTACGCGGTCGACGTGTACGTCGCCGGGCAGGTGGAGGGCGGGTGTGGCGGGTGCGCTGAGAGCCTTCGGGAGTTGTGGCTGGGTGGGAGGTGGGGTGACGTCGAGGAAGGCGATCCCGGCCGGTGGCTCGGCGGTGCGGGTTCGGGGCGCCGCGGCGGAGGACTGGCTGTTTCCCCTGGGGCAGGGTGCGGTGCGGGGGAGGTCTTCGGGAAGGGTGCGGTGCAGAGTGTTGCCGCGCAGGCAGTTGCCCTGACCGGGGGATCGGGCCGAAGCCTGGTAGATGATGTCGACCGAGTTGCCGGACAGGGCGTTGTCCTCCAGCCGGTTGCCCGAGGGAGGTACGTCCTCATGGGACGCGAGCACGATACCGGCGTGTGAGTTGCCGCTGACGCGGTTGCGCAGGACCGCGTTGCGCTGCCCGCCGGCAATGCCGATGCCGATCCCGAAGCCGCCGTCCGCCTGCTCGGGGGTGTCGGGGGCGTTGTTGTCGGAGACCACGTTGCCGACGACCACGGCGCCGGTCTGGGGTACGTAGGCTTCCTGGTAGTCGGTGCCGACGGTCAGGCCGACCCGGTTGCGGGTGAATCGGTTGCGCAGCACCCAGATGGGTCCGCTGGCGTTGGTGCCCTCGTAGCCGACGGCGTTGTGGTCGGCGATGTTGTCCTGCACGAGTACGTGGCAGGGCTTGCACTGGCCCACGTAGAGGCCCGAGTCGGCGCTCCCGGAGGCGTAGTTGCGCTCGATCACGCCGTGCCGGGCGTTGAACGCGTAGATGCCGTACAGGCCGTTGGCGTGAGCGGTGACGTAGCGGACGCGGAAGCCGTCGAGGGGAGGGAAGCGGGCCGGGTCCAGGTGCTGGTAGCCGTCGCTGCCGCGAGCGAGTCCGCCGCTGGCATCGCTCATACCGGTGACCAGGACGCCGTTGAGGAGGTGGTTGCGGACGGTCAGATTCTCCACGGAGACGCCTGCGGCGGTGACCACGATGCCGTTGGAGCGCCTGCCCTGGCCGTCGACGATGACGCGGTTGCGGTCGGTACCCCGCAGCACCACGCGGTCGGTGCGCACCTGCACGCTCTCGTGGTACACGCCGGGCGAGACGAGCACCAGGTCGCCGGGGCGGGCCCGGTCGAGGGCGGCGTTGATGGTCGCCGCCTGCGCCGGCACCCGGATGGTGGCGGGCCGCGCCGAGCGGGCAGGGGCGTCGCCGTCGGTGCTGGTGGATGTTACCGAGCAGCCGGTGCACAGGAGCGAGGCCGCCAGCACGCCACGCAGCGTCGCAGCGCGCCAACGGCCAAGTACCCGGCGGGCGATGAGCGGCATCATGTGCGGTTTCTCCCGATCCGTAAGAGCAGCGGCTTGCGCTTAGAGTACTCGCATGACCACGCATAGTTACCAGCATGGTGGGCCAGGTGCGGAACAGCGGCTGTCGCGGCGACGCAGGGCACTGGTGAAGGGCACGGTGGCCACGGCGGCTGCCGGTATCACCGGATACGCGGTCGGCGCGCGGGGCCGGCCGGCCGCTCCCCCGGACGGTGTGTCCCAGGCAGGAGGGGCTGGTGGCGATGGGGGGAACTCCCGGGCCGGGTCGTCCTGCGCACCGGGGATGGTGGCCGTGTCCGCTCGGGGCAGTCGCCAAGCCGGGGTTGACCGCCCGGTGCAGCCCCAGCAGCACATGGCTCTGTCCGTCTATGACCTGCCCGGAGCCGGACACCCGGACACGCCGGGCAGTGACTTCGTGCGCCGGAGTGCTGGACTTGTCGCCGAGTTGGGCACCCGTGTCCTCACGCTCACCGAGCAGGACGGTGACACTGCCTTGGGCGGACTCCCGCCTGGCGACCTGAGCGTCACCGTAGGGGTGGGTCCACGTGTCGTGGCCGCCGTGGACAGCGGCCTGCCCGGCGCCCGTGAACTGCCCGGATTCGCCCGGGAGGAGATGCCTCACTCGGCCCGGGGCGGTGATCTGATGGTCCAGGTCTGCGCGTCGGACCCGCAGGTGGTGACGCTGGCCGACAGCGCCCTGAGAGCCTGGCTCCAGGAGCACTCGGCGGCGCCGTGCTGGTCGCAGGACGGCTTCCGGCCTCCTGCGCCGCCCGCACGGGCGGGACAGGCAGGGCAGGCAGGACAGCGGGCGCTGGTGCGCAATCTGCTGGGGTTCCTGGACGGCATCGTCGTACCGCGCACCGGACGGGAGTTGGACCAGGAGGTATGGCTGTCGGCCCCGGCCCGGGTGCGGGGCGGCACTGTCTCCGTGGTACGGCGCCTGCGGCTGGACGTGCCGCGTTTCCTCGCCCAGGACCTCGCACAGCAGGAGAGGGCGATCGGGCGGCGTCGCGAGGACGGGGCGCCACTGAGCGGCGGCGGCCCAGACGCGCCCATGGATCTGGGCGCGAAGGCGCCGCAGGGCCGGTACCTGGTCCCCGCCATGGCGCACGCACGCCGTGCCAACCCCAACGGCACGGGCAGCGGTCTCATGCTGCGGCGCGGGTACAGCTACGCCAACGGACCCGAGGACCGCGGGCTGCTGTTCATCTGCTTCCAGCGTGAACTGCGCACCTTCGTGGCGACGCAACAGCGGCTGGACGACGGGGACGAGCTGTCCTCCTTCGCCACGGCCACCGCCTCCGGCACCTTTCTCGTGCTGCCGGGATTCACCGGGACGCGTCTGCTCGGTGCCCCCCTGCTCTCCTGAGCCTGGAAGTGGGCCTGGAGGAAACCAGGGGATCCGGGCCGCCCGTGCCGGGGTGGCCCGGATCCCCCGGCTGACTCAGGCGGCTGTCAGGTACCCGCCCACATCCCGGCGTCCAGGTCATGGTCGACCGAACCGGGAGGGCCGGTCGTCACGTTCGCCACCGCGGTCGGGGCCTGGTTGTTGCCACCGGGCGGCGCGGCGTCCGAGTTGGTCGCCGGGTTACTGCCCGTGGTGGGCGTCCACGCCAGATCGGCGGGTGAGGTGATGTAGGGGGGCAGGTTGCTGACGTCGGCGGTGGTCTTGTCGAACTCCACCGTGTAGTCGGTGTTCGGCAGGAGCCCGTCGCGATGGTCGAAGTAGTACTCGCCCTTGGCGTCGGTCTTCTTCCTCGCGATGACCCGCCCGGCCGGGTCCTTGAGGGTGACGGTCACATCCGGGATACCGAGGGTCTCGTCGTACCTGGCGTTCTGCGAGCCGCCGCCGTCGTCGAGCCAGACCCGGTTGCCGATCTGCACCGGCGGGTCGTCACATAGCAGTTCCAGGTCGCCCAGACCGTGGGCCTTGCCGAAGCCGCCGTCGGTGTCGTAGACAACCCCGAACCCGTCCTGCATCGCGTCACGGTGGCCCGTCGTCCGGTCGAACCACCCGATTCCGCCAGAGTTGATGACGCGGTACGGGTCCAGGACGGTGCTGGCGATCGTGTTCTGCTGCAGCGGGAGTGCGAGCGCGCCCTGCGCCGTCTCCCGATGGCCGCTCCCGGTGTAGTAGGTGTCACCGGTGAACCACTCGTTGCCGCCCTGGGGGCGGGGGCATTCGACGCTGCCCTCCCAGTGGTAGGTGCCGTCGGACTTGCGGCAGACCTTGTTGATGTCACCGCCCGTGATGGTGCTCTCGATGCCTCCGCCGGGGTTGGCGTTGGGGATCACCAGCCCGGACTGGTCGCCGAACCGGTCGCGGAAGCCCAGGACCAGGCTGCCGTCGCGCTCGATCTCGATGTCGCTGAGCATGGGCTGCGGGTAGGCCAGGTACCCCATGGGGAACTGGGCCAGGTTGTCCTGCGTCCATGGCTTCCAGTCACCCGGCGTGGGGTCCTGGGCCGGGTCGCGGGGGAAGTTCAGCGGCTCGTCGACGATGGGTGCGGCACCGAACGTGGTGGTGACGGGGTCGTACGTCCACACCACCGCGCGCAGCTTGGTGGCATCCTGCGTACTCTCGGCGGAGCAGACGCCGCCCACGTACACCACACCGTCGCGCACGCCCAGTCCCATCGGCCGCCAGTCGCCGGGAGGGGAGCAGGCGGAATCCGGGATCTTGACCGGCGGGCGCTTGAAACCGCCGGCCGTGGCCTGCGTCGCGTCATAGGTGTACAGATTCCCGTCGTTCATGTTGACGACGTACAGCTCCGAGCCGTCCGAGGAGATCTCGATGTCGCCGAGGGACTCCTTGCCGGGCCGGTTGGCGAACGGGGCGTCCACCCGATTGCTCTGGTTGTGTCCGGTGGTGCCCGCGTTCGGCACCGTCGCGAACACACTGGTGGCGCCGGTGGTCCTGTCGGTCACGTAGATCGCGCCCTGGCCGCCGGGGCCGTAGTCCGTGTGGCGTTTGGCGTAGGCCCCGGAGAAGAGTCGCTTGTCCTTCTTGCGGTACGCCAGCCCGTAAACAGCGCCGGTGTTCTGGACCGTGGCGATCGGCCTCGGGTTCGTGGTGCTGCCCTGGGTGTCACCGCGGGAGTTGTACGGGAAGGTGACCAGCGTCTTCTCGCCCGGCTTGGTCGCTGCCTGCATACAGGCCGTGACCAGGGTGGGGTTGTCCTGGCAGTAGTCGTCGGGATTCCACACGGCCATGTTGAGCGTGGCGTCCTGGCCGTACGCCATGTCCACGAAGTTGAGATGGGAGGACAGTCCTGTGCCGGCGAACGCCGGTTGCAGGAAGCCGGTGCCGGTGGCCGGGTCGTGCTTGTTCGGCCAGTTGATCAGCTCGACCTTGTACTTCCCTCCGGAGCGCCTCCAGGAGCTGAGGTTGACGGTGATAGTCCCGCTGGGACCGACCGGGTAGGTCTGCGTCTGTCCTGACTGCTCGCTCGTGATGCGAACGGTCGCCCCGGCCAAGGCGGTCTGGATCTGCGGGTCGAGAGTGCCCTTCGCGGCGAACTCCCTGAACACATTGACCGTCAGCGTGCCCTCGCCGGGGTCGGCGGAGGCCGGCATGGCGGGCGCCAGCAGGGCGCTGGTACAAGTCAGTACCAGCATCGCCCGCCAGACGGTTCGTCTGATCATGTAATCCCCATCTCTGCTTGCAGTCGCCATGGAGTGGGGCCCAGAGCGGGTTTCGCTCGGAGTCCCGGTGGCCAGTGGCTTTCGGCAGGAGAGATGTGGGGCGGTCTTGGACGGCAGGCCCCTCGTGAGCCCTGATGAATCGGGCCCCTCGCTGCATCACAGCCACATGCGTAGCGCAGAGTAACAGGAGTGAATACAGATTGTGACGAAAGTGTCGAATGTGGCGCCCTCGGGCGCACCGAATCGGGGTCGGCACCAGCCGGTCCACTTCATCGCTTTCCCGTGATCCACGCCTCGGCCCCCGTGCAGCGCATCTGGCCACCCTTGACCGCCCGGCCGAACGCGATCTGCCTGAGGGCGGGTCAACCGTTTCCCCTCGCCGAAGACTGCCGATGCCCCTCGACGGGCAGCTGGGCCGACTGATTCGCGTCGGCCATTGATTTTCAGAGCCGAGGGAAGTTCTGCCGCCTGGCCGTAGTTCGTCACGTGACGGATCGCGGTGCGGGCCCCGGTACGGCGCCTCGGCCATCCGGCGCTGTGTGATGAGGACACGCGGGACACGCAGCAGGTGGGCTGACCCGACCGCACCGGGCACAGGATGTCGGGTCCGGCACAGTGGGACTTCCCTAGCGTGGAGATCAGTAAGGGAAGGACGGCCAGGAGTGCTGGAGCGGCTGAATGAGGCCATGGACTACGTCGAGGACCACCTCGGTGAGTCCATCGAAACGGCCGAGCTGGCCCGTATCGCCATGACGTCGGAGTATCACTTCCGGCGGATGTTCTCCGCGCTGGCGGGCATCCCGCTCTCCGAGTACGTCCGCCGTCGGCGGCTGACGCTCGCCGGGGCGGAAGTGCTCGCCGGGGAGCGGACGCTGCTCGACGTCGCGGTGCGGTACGGGTACAGCTCGGGCGAGGCGTTCGCGCGTGCCTTTCGCGTCGTGCACGGGGTCGGTCCCGGCGAGGCGCGGCGGACGGGCGCGGCGCTGCACTCCCAGCCGCGGATGTCCTTCCGGCTGATCGTCGAAGGGAGCAGCAGCATGCGGTACCGGGTAGTGGAGAAGGACGGGTTCAGGCTCGTGGGCAGGGGGACACAGGTCCCGTTGGTCTACGAGGGGATGAATCCGGCCATCGTGGAGTTCGTCAAGAGTATCGGCAAGGAGACGCTGGGGCGCTGGGAGGAGTATGCGGCGGGGGAGCCCGGCGGTGTCGTGGCCGCCGTCAGCAACCACTCCGCGGAGGACGCGGAAGGCACCGAACTCGACTATTTCCACGGGGTGGTGAGCGACGCGGCGGTGCCCGGGGCTTCGGAGAGCCTCGACGTCGAGCCGGGGACGTGGGCGGTGTTCGAGTCCTCGGGAGAGTTCCCGCTGGCGGTCCAGTACCTCTGGCGGGATGTGTACACGCAGTGGTTCCCGTCGAACCCGTACCGGAGCCGGCCGGGTCCGTCGCTCTCGCGCACGCGCGTGTCCGAGGACGGTACGCACGCGGACGCGGAGCTGTGGATTCCGGTGGAGCGGGTCGGCGGCTGAAGCCCGGCGCCGGGTAAACCCCGGCGCCGGCTACGGCTTGCGCAGCACCCGCCGTCTTCGTGGAGCCGCTCGTTCTGCTCACGGCTCTGCTGTGGATTGCGGTTCGGCCGGGACATGAGGTGGGGCCGTGCGGGTTCTTCGAGCGTGATCGAGAGGCACATCCGCACGGCCTTGTCTCATCCGTCGCTCTGCGGTCTGTCGCGCCGGCATCTCGGCGCGTTCAAAGTGCTCAGGAACCACGCTCATAGCCGCCATTCCCATGCACCCGATGGCCTCCACAGGTCCCGGACCACCATGTCAAGCTTGCTGTGATCCGGGCATGCAAGTCGCTCCTGACCGGATCAGCTCCGGCCAGCAGCACGCTTGGTGTTGCCGACACATCCGGCGGAAGACGTCAGCCGTCTGTCCTGGCTACGCCGACCCGGCAGGACACACTGGTGCCGCCGCACCTCCCTGACGAGATCAGTGCTTCGCCACGGGAGCCGAAAGACATCGGCAACACGCCACGCGGTTCATCGGACGACGCGAGGACTACGGCGAGATCCACCTGGGCGTGGCCGGCCTGGTCTCCGACCGCGCCGCCGCGCGATGGCCCGCTGAGCAACCCGCCCAGCGGAACACCAGGCTGGTAAACCCGATATCAATCGCGTGGCGCGCGGCACCCCGTAAGCCGCTGTCAGCCCGGCCGCTCCCGTGCAATGACCAGGTGCGTGACACTCCGGTCCGCCCGGAGGACGACGGGTAGGGCTGCATTCCAGCCACCGGGACTGAGCCCTGGCAATACCTGGCACCGTGATCACCTAGTGGTGGTTTTCGCAGATCAGTCCGCTTTGCGGAGGGGCAGCTTCCTGTAGCGCATCGAACATTTGATCGAAACCTATTGCGCAGCTGGCCCATGAGCTCCTACATTCCGCGCATCGATCTTCACGATCGTTGTCTTCTGTTAACGGGTCTGGGGAGGCCCGGAGGGGTGGGGTGGGCTGTGTCTTCGTATCCGCATGCCGTCAGACGCCGTGTGGCGGCGCTCGCGGCGTCGGTGTTGACGGCTGGGCTGCTGACGTCTCCGGCATACGCTGCTGTGAAGGCGGCTCCAGCGGACGCGGGGGCGCTTGCGACGCAGGTCGAGCGTTCCGCTTCTGTACTCGCGGCCGAGTCCGGAGAGCCGGTCGAGGTCGTGTCGGAGCGCACGCCGTATTCGCTCACGATGGCCAACCCGGATGGGACGTTCACTCTCACGCAGTCGACCACTCCACAGCGGGCGAAGGGTGAGGACGGTTCGTGGCAGCCGATCGACACCACACTTGAGCGGCGTGCGAACGGCACCATCGGCCCCAAGTCCGCCGTTGTGGACCTGTCCTTCTCCGGTGGTGGGAGCGGTTCCAGGCTGATCCGTATCGCGAGCGCTCAGGGCGCGGTTGAGCTCGGCTGGCCCGAGGCACTTCCCGAGCCGGCACTCAGCGGCCCGACCGCCACGTACTCGGAGGTTTTCGAGGGTGTCGACCTCCAGCTGACGGCGACGGCCGAGGGCTACCGCGAGGTACTGCTCGTCAAGTCGGCCCAGGCGGCAGCGAATCCGGAGCTGAACGAGATCAAGCTCTCCGTCATGGGTGACGGCCTGACCCTCAGGCCGGGTGCCGGTGGCGGTCTGCGCGCCCTCGACGGTGATGGCAATGCCGTGTTCACCGGTCCGGCGGGGCAGATGTGGGACTCGGCCGGCGACGAAGAGGGCACTCAGTCGCAACTGATGCGTACCGCAGTCGCCGAGTCGGAACCGGCCGGCGGCGACCCGTCCCAGCCGGGCAAGGGCGATGCCAGCGCTGAGCTGCCTGTCGAGGTGAGCGGCGACGCTGTGACGATCAAACCGGACACCGAACTGCTCCGCGGCGCGGAGACGGTCTATCCGGTCTATATCGATCCGCCTCTCGGACTGGGTGCGTCGGAGCGATCGGTGATCTCTTCTGATGGCGACCGTTTCTGGCAATTCAGCGGCGACTACGGCGTCGGCCGCTGCTACCGCGTCGGACCGTGGTACTGCGACGCTGACCACACCAACCGCATGCTCTTCGAGTTTGCGCCGAGCGCGCTCGTCGGGAAGCACATCGTCGGTGCGACGTTCCGGGCGTTCGAGACCTGGTCGTTCTCGTGCACTGCGCACTGGGTCGATCTGTGGCGGACGAACAACATGTCCGAGGCGACACGCTGGCCCGGCCCGTCGAAGCTCGACCTGATGGGAGACGTCAATATCTCGGCCGGCCGTGGTGACAACTGTGCGCCCTCCCAGCCGGATGCATGGGTCGACTTCGTCGACAACGCGTCGGAGACCGACGAGAACCTGACTGCGACCGTGCGGAACTTCGCGGCAGGCAAGTTCTCCCGTCTCACCCTCATGCTCGCTGCCAAGGACGAGGGTGACGCGGACGCCTGGAAGCGCTTCGACGACAACGCCGAACTCCAGGTGTCCTATGTGCCGCGGCCTGGCGTCCCGTCCCATGTGGGGACACTTCCTGGCGACGGGGTCACGTACTACTGCAAGTCCTCGCAGGTCGATCCGCTGATCGTGACGCGCCAGGATCCGATGGTGCAGTCCGTGGTGCAGACGGAGGTGCAGCCGAAGTCGGGTGAGTTCACAGGTTCGCTGCGCACCTACATCACCGTCGACCGTGTCGAGAACGGGAAGTGGGTGGCCTCCTGGGCGGCGACGCTGCCGAGTGTGGGTTACCACCCGGACGGCACGGCGGAGCGGATGCGGATGAATCCGCGGGCGGACAACACGCTGTACCGGATGCGGGCGCTCACCAACTCGTTCTGGACGACCGGGGGCGTGACGTCGAGCATTCCGTCGGCCTGGTCGCCGTACTGCTACTTCAAGATCGACGCGACCGCACCGAAGGAGCCGCAGATCCGGACCACCGGCATCTACTCGGAGTGCACGGCCACGGTCTGTGAGGGCGCCGGGGGGCCGGGCCTGGCCGGAGAGTTCGCGCTCTCACCGAATGCCGGGGACACGGACATCACCGGTTACCGCTGGCGCCTTATCGGCGACGTATCGACGCACGTGGAGTCCGGCGCGGCGGTGACGATCAGGCCGATCCCGCCAATGTCGGGCACCCAGACGCTGACAGCGGAGGCCAAGGATGTACTCAACCGCTGGGGTCCGCCGGCGGAGTTCGCTTTCAAGGTTGCCTCGGCACACGGACCGGTCGGTCGCTGGCACTTCGCGGACGGCACGCCCGGCTCGTCGGTGACGACGGCGGAAGACAGCGCAACCGGCGGGATCCGCCATCCGGCGACGCTGCATCCGGTGGCGGGCAACAAAGCGGCGACATGGTCGTCCATGGCCCGTCGCGGCACGGATGACTACTCACTCGCGCTGAACGATGACGTCATCGATGCTGCCCAGCAGATCGGGTACGCCGACACAGCCTCACCGCCGCTCAACACCATGGAGTCGTTCACGGTCTCGGCATGGGCGCTGCTGACGGATACGACGAAGAACCGCGTGGTGATTTCTGCTCCCGGCACGTACGGGTCCGCGTTCCAGCTCTCCTACTCAGCGTCCGCGAAGAAGTGGGTCTTCGGCCGTGTCGCAGCGGATGTGACGAGTCCCGTGTACGTGAATGCGTCGGCGGCTGTGGCGAACCCGCCCGTAGGGGTCTGGACGCATCTGGCAGGCGTCTTCGACAGCAAGGGCGATGACGACGACAAGAACGACACCATCCAGCTCTTCGTCAACGGCCGTCCGCAAGGGGACCCGGTCGTACTGCATGCCGTGAACGCGAACTACTCGCCGACCGCGTCAGCGGGAGGCATGATGTTCGGCCGGTCGAGGGCCGGAGAGTATTTCTCCGGGCGCGTCGACGAAGTCATCGTGTGGCAGCGTGCCCTGACCTCGGACGAGGTACGTCAGGACAGCGCCCTGACGGAGGACGGCGTACCGGCGACCGAGTTGGTCGGCCACTGGGACGCCACCGCAGCCACGACCGCCACATTGTCCGAACTGACCCCGTACACAGCGGACAACATGACCGGTTCCGCCGGCGGCACCGCTCCGGATCCCGAGAGCGATGCTCTGGTCTTCGACGGCGAGTCGGGGGCCATGACCACACAGGGACCGGTTGTCGACGAGGCCGGGTCGTTCACGGTGACAGCGGCCGTACAGCTGGACAGCGCAAAGCTGGCGGCCAAGCCGGTCGGCTATCGGGCCCAGGTCTTCGGCCAGAAGACGGCAACAGGCTCGGAGTCCTCGTGGGCCATCTGGGTCGAGAAGGTCTCCGAAGGCGGCTACATGTGGCGCTTCGGCCGCACTGCGACAGACACCAACGGCACCGTGACCGATTCGTCGTCGGTGCCGTCCAGCGAACCAGCTGAAACGGACACCTGGGTGCAGGTGACCGGCGTCTTCAACGCAGCCGAAGCCACGGACGACGGGTACGGCAGCACGCATCTCTACGTGACTGAGACCGAGCAGGATCAGCTCGACGGCTTTTCGTTCGATTCGGCTACTCAAGGCAGCGGGGAGCTGGCGGTCGGCCGCGGCTCTGCCAACGGGACCACGGGCCACTACCTGCCTGGTGCCATCGACGAAGTGCGGATCTGGACCGGGGCAATGACCGCTGAGCAGGTCGCCTCCAAGGTATTGGGCTCTCCCGGCGAGGAGTAGCCGCCCTACGAAGGTGAGTGGCGGCATCCCACAGAACAGCCGCCACTCGCACGCCAAGACGACATCCCCGACGTACGCCGCCTTCGCCGCGGCTCCACTCGAGAGCGGAAACCACGTTGTACCGGAGATCAAGAGGTAAGACAGCCGCCCGCCGGGTCGCGGCAATCGTCGGATTCTCCCTGTTGGCGGGGCTGCTGAGTCCGACCGCGATGGCAGCTGAGCCCGAGCCGTTGGGTCTGTCTCAGCCGAAGGCACCGCGCGCGGACAAGGTCGTCCCGTTCACCGGGAAGACAGACAAGAAGCGCGCCGAGGCAATGAGGAAGGGGGCGGCGAACGGACGCAAGGACGCCGCTCGGGCCCGCGCCGACCAGAGCAGGGAGGTGACCTGGCCGAAGGCCGGGAGCGCCACGCTCACTCTGCCGCCCACGGGTACGGCGAGCGCAGCCCCCGGTGCCCTGCCCGTCTCGCTGACCCGTCCTGCAGCCGTCAAGGGAGCCGCCGCGCCCAAGGCATCGTCCACTCTCATGGTCGACGTGCTCGACCAGAAGCGTGTCTCCGAACTCGGGGTCAAGGGCGTAGTCCTCACCGCCACCGCGCCGGCGGCCGGCGGTTCGGCGCAGCTGGGGATCAACTACAAGTCCTTTGCCTCTGCCTACGGAGGCGACTGGGCGGGCCGGCTCCAGCTCGTGCGCCTGCCGGATTGTGCTCTGACCGACCCGGCCGCGGCGAAGTGCCGTGCGCGAACGCCTCTGGAATTCACCAACCAGCGACAGGCGGAAAGGATGGACGCACGGCTGGAGTTCAAGCCGACGGTGAGTTCCCGGACTGCCTCCTCATCCGGGGCAGGTGCCACGGCAGCGGTTCAGACGATGGTGCTGGCGCTCGCGGCCGGTGACCAGTCGGCCTCCGGTGACTACAAGGCGACGCCCCTCTCATCGTCCTCGTCGTGGGAGGCCGGAGGTTCGTCGGGCTCGTTCACCTGGTCGTACCCGCTTCGTGTGCCTCCGTCGGCGGCTGGACCGAGGCCGGATCTGGGGATCTCCTACGACTCCGGGACGGTCGACGGCCGCACGGCATCGACGAACAACCAGGGCAGCCTGATCGGCGAGGGCTTCGACATCACCTCGTCCTATATCGAGCGCAAGTACGGGACGTGTGACGACGACGGCCAGGCAGACAAGTTCGACCTGTGCTGGAAGTACGACAATGCCTCGCTCGTGCTGAACGGGAAGTCCACTGAGCTCGTCAAGGACGACACCAGTGGCAAGTGGAGGCTGAAGAACGACGACGCCTCCACCGTCGAGCGATCCACTGGTGCCGACAACGGCGACGACGACGGCGAGCACTGGACAGTCACCACGGGCAACGGTACCCAGTACGTCTTCGGCCTCAACAAGCTGGACGGTGCGGGAGCCGATGACCGCACCAAGTCCGTCTGGACCGTGCCGGTCTTCGGCGACGACTCCGGTGAGCCTGGCTACGCCGACGGCACCACCTTCTCGGGCCGTGCCAAGGAACAGGCGTGGCGATGGAACCTCGACTACGTTGTCGACACACATGGCAACGCCATGTCGTACTGGTACGAGGCGGAGACCAACAACTACGACCAGCTCGGTGACGACACCACCGGAACGCCGTACACCCGTGGCGGCTACCTGAAGGAGATCCGCTACGGCCAGCGTGCAGGCGCTCTCTTCTCCGGCGCCCCTGCCGCCTCGAACAAGGTCGTCTTCTCCTACGCCGAACGATGCATCGCCACGGGTACCGGCTGTGACGAGCTGATCGAGGACTCCCGCGACAACTGGCCGGATGTGCCATTTGACGCGGTGTGCAAGGACGGCGACAAGTGCACCGGCAACGCCGGCCCGACCTTCTTCACACGCAAGCGGATGACCGCCGTCACCACTTACGCGTGGGACGCACTGGCCGCTACCCCCGCTTTCGTAGCGGTGGATGCCTGGGCCCTGAGCCAGACCTACCTCGACCCCGGCGACACCGGCGATTCCACCGACCAGTCCCTGTGGCTCGACTCGATCCGTCACACCGGCAAGCGCGGGACTGCCATCACCCTGGATCCGGTCACCTTCGACCACGTCTTCCTGGCGAACCGCGTCGACAACTCCACCGACGGCATCCTGCCCCTCTACAAGCCCCGCCTCTACACCGTCACTTCCGAAACCGGCGCGCAGACCATCGTCAACTACCTGCCGGCAGACTGCACCGCCGGCGAGACGATGCCGAAGGTCGACGAGAACACCCGCCGCTGCTACCCCGTCCACTGGAACCCGAACGGGAGCACGGAAGCAGTCCTGGACTGGTTCCACAAGTACCCCGTCCACACGGTTGACACCACCGACCCCAAGGGCGGATCAGAAGCCGTCCAGCACATCTACTCCTACTCCGGCGGCGGAGCCTGGCACTACAACGAGGACCCGTTCGTCAAGGAGAAGGAGCGGACCTGGTCCACCTGGCGCGGCTTCCAGCAGGTCAGCCACCTCACCGGTGCCCCCGGCAAGACCCAGTCCAAGACCGTCACCGTCTATCTGCGAGGAATGAACGGCGACCGGGTCCTGGGGACCGACGGAAAGACGCCGCACCCGACCAACCGCAAGTCCGTCACCGTCACCGGTATCAAAGCGCCTGCCGTCACCGACGCCGACTACTACGCCGGCTTCACCCGTGAATCAGTCACGTACAACGGTGCGACGGGGCCGGAGATCGGTGGCGCCGTCAACGACCCATGGGCCAAGCGAACGGCGACCCAGCACAAGTCGTACGCCGACATCGAGGCGCATTTCGTCCGCACCAACGGCACCCACGCCCGGACCAGTATCACGACGAGTCTTCCGGCACGCGATCGGATCCGCTCCACCGTGACAACGTTCGACGACTACGGCATGGCAGCCACAGTCGAGGACAGGGGCGACGACGGCATCACGGGTGACGAGAAGTGCACCCGCACCTGGTACGCCCGCAACGACGCACTCGGCATCAACAGCCTTGTCTCCCGCACGCGCACGGTCACCAAGCCCTGCGCCACCGCCGACAGCACACTGGATCTGCCCTCAGACGCCGGCCGCGCCGGTGATGTCATATCCGACACCGCCACCGCCTACGACACCACCACCACCACGTGGAGCGCATCCCAGGTGCCCACCAAGGGCGAGGCACGCTGGGCCGGCCGGGTCAAGGCGTACGGCACCGACGACCAGCCGCAGTGGCAGAAGGCAGCCACCACGACCTACGACGATCTCGGGCGAGTTCTCACGGTCAAGGACACCAACGACTCCACCACCGCCACGACGACGTACCTGCCTGCTGATGCCGGCCCGCTCACGAGCACCACGGTCGCCAACGCCAAGGGCCACACCAGCACCACGCTCGTGGACTTCGCCACCGGGGCTGCCCGGAAGGCCACCGATCCCAACGGCGAGATCACCGAGAGCGAGTACGACGCCCTCGGCCGTGTCACCAAGGTGTGGCTGCCCGGTCAGTCGACATCGATCAACGAGCCGCCCAACTACGTCTACGCCTACAGCGTCACCGCCTCCGACCTGCCCTGGGTATCCACCGGCACCCTCAGAGGCAGCGGAGCGGGCTACAACACCACGTATCAGATCTACGACTCACAGCTGCGGCCCCGCCAGACCCAGAGTCCGTCGCCCATGGGCGGAAGCGTGATCTCCCAGACGCTGTACGACGGAAGGGGCCTGGCCGTCTCGGCCCAGGCCGACATCTGGGCCGAATCCACAGAACCGTCGGGAAGCATCGTCGAGACGGCCTCGGGTCAGGCGCCCGTTCAGACCGACTCGATCCACGACGGCGCCGCGCGAGCGGTGCAGGCAACGACCAAGCACTACAACGTCGTCCGCTGGACCACCGAAACCAGCTATACCGGCGATACGGTCACCAGCACTGCCCCTGCCGGCGGCCAGGCGACAGCTGTCGTCACAAACGCCCTCGGTCAGACCACCGAGCGCCGCGAGTACGGCGGCCCGCAGCCGATCGGCACCGACTACACCACAACCGCGTACACCTACACCCCGGCCGGCCAGCAGGCCACTGTGACCGGTCCGGACAACGCGAAGTGGACCTACGGATACGACCTCTTCGGACGCACGACCACGACTGCCGACCCTGACAAGGGCAGCAGCACCACCGAGTACAACGAGCTCGACCAGGCCGTCGCCGCGACGGATGCGCGCGGCAAGAAGCTGGTGTCCGAGTACGACGTCCTCGGCCGCAAGACCGGTCTGTGGGACGGAACCAAGACGGACGCCACCAAACTCGCGGCCTGGACCTTCGACACCCTGGAGAAGGGACAGCAGGACACCGCTGTCCGCTACGACGGCGGCGTGGCGGGCAAGGCATACACGAGCAAAGTCACCAAGTACGACAACCAGTACAGGGTGACAGCCGGCTCCCTGACACTGCCCGACAGTGAGCCACTGGTCACAGCCGGAGTCCCCAAGACGCTGGCCTTCACCACTGCCTACAACCCCGACGGCACCGTCAAGCAGACCGGAAGCCCTGCTGCGGCCGGACTCCCGTCCGAGATCGTCTCCAACACCTACGGAACACTGGGCCAGCAGCAGACAGCCAAGGGCACGACCGGCTATCTCCAGAGCGCGGTGTACTCGCCGCTCGGCGACCTCCGTCAGATCACTCTCGGTACCGACTCCACCTCAACGGCCAACAAGGCACAGGTCAACTACGACTACGAGGCCGGCACCCGACGCCTCACCCGCTCCTACGTCACCGACACGGTGCACAGCTACATGCTGCAGGAACTCAAGTTCACGCAGGACGACGCGGGTAACGTCACGTCGATCTTCGACGCCACCACCCAGGGCGGCGCCAGCAAGCCCGACTACCAGTGCTTCACCTACGACGGCCACCGCCGCGTCACCGAGGCCTGGACCCCGAAGACCGCCGACTGCGCGGCATCCGGGCGGACGGTGACAAACCTCGACGGCGCCGCGCCCTACTGGACCAGCTACACGTACACGGCCTCCGGCCAGCGCAAGACCGAGACCCAGCACACTGGTTCCGGAAGCCAGGCCACCACGTACAACTACGGCACGCCTGACAACCAGCCCCACCCGCTGGCCAGCACCACGGGCGCCAAGGCCGCCACCTACACCTACGACAAGACGGGCAACACCACCAGCCGCCCAGGCACCCAGGCGCAGCAGACCCTGACCTGGAACTCCGAGGGCAAGCTCGTCGGCACCTCCGAGCCCGCCGCGGGCGGAAAGCCCGCGACCGGCACGAGCTACCTGTACGGCGCGGACGGCGAGCTCCTCATCCGCCGCAACACCACCGCAGACGGTGACACGGTCCTCTACCTCGGTGGCACGGAGGTCCGCCTCACCACCAAGGGCACCGCCAAGACCCTCTCCGGCACCCGCTACTACACGGCCGCCGGCCAGACGATCGCGGTCCGTACGGCGACGGTGGGCGTCACCGGCACGAAACTCAACTTCCTTGCCGGAGATCACCACGGCACGTCGAGCCTGGCGATCGACGCCACGACCCTCGCGCCGACCAAGCGCTACACGGCCCCGTTCGGCGCCCCGCGCGGCACCGCCGCCGCGTGGCCGGACGACAAGGCCTTCCTGGGCAAGCCGGCCGACACGACGACCGGCCTGACGCATATCGGGGCGCGCGAATACGACCCCAGTATTGGCCAGTTCATCAGCGTCGACCCGCTGCTGTCCCTCGACCAGCACCAGTCGCTGAACGGCTACAGCTACGCCAACCAGCACCCGGCGACGGCTGCAGACCCGACAGGACTCAAGGAAGACGACGGCTCCGGCGGCCGCGGCCCGACGTTCTACGAAGACGCCCAGTGGGGCACCTGTCCGCCCGGCAGCAGCTGCGGGACCGGCGTTTCCAGCGACCCCGGAGGCGGAGGCGAGGACGGCGGCGGCACCGCAAGTGGCGGTGATGGCGGTGGAGCCAGTGATGAGAATTGTGCTTGGTACAGCAGCTGTGGCTTGGGCGAAGCCTGGGATGCCACGACCGACTGGGTCGTGGAAAACAAGGCGACTATCGCCCAGGTAGTCACCGAAGTCGTGGTCGGCGGACTCTGTATTGGCGCGGCGGCCGGAGCCGGGCTTGCAACCGGAGGCGTTGGCTTCGCTGCCGCGGCTGGATGCGGTGCCCTTGCGGGAGCAGCAGGTGCAGCCGTAGGAAATGCGTTCAACGAGAACGCTGACCACAGCACGGCCGGAATACTCAACGACATGGCCGAGGGGGCCATTTGGGGTGCTGCAGGGGCCGTACTGGGTGCCGGCCTCGGGAAGATCATTGCTAAGTGCCATAGCTTCCTGCCGGGAACAGGTGTCCTGCTCGCCGATGGCACGCACAAAGTCATTGAGGATGTCGAAGTTGGTGACATTGTCGTCACGACAGACACGGAGACCGGTGAAACCACGCAGAAGAAGGTCGCTGAGACGATCACTACGGAGTACGACAAGGACTTCACAGAGATCGTCATATCCGTAGACGGCAAGGACTCCAGCATCGTAGCTACGGACACCCACCCGTTCTGGGTGCCCGATCTCAAGGAATGGGTGAAGGCTGGTGACCTCCGAGTCGGGCAGCTGCTTCGCACCAGCGCCGGGACCCACGTACAGATCACCGAAGTCAGCCACTACACCAAGCACCAGCGCACGCACGACCTCACCATCGCCGACATCCACGCGTACTATGTGCTGGCGGGGGACACGCCGGTCCTCGTTCACAACTGTGGCGACGCTGAACTTCAGAGTGAGCTGACCCAGCTCGGTAAAGCTCGGATCGAAGAGGTCAAGGCCAGCCTTTCTGAAGGTGAAATCCTGCCGGGCGCGTTCAGCGTAGGGCGTGACCGAACCACCGGAATAACTTACTACGGTGAGAGCGGACCGGCCACTGGGCATCACAGTGGTGTGACCTCCCGGCTGCCTAGAGAATCCCAGCTTCCCAACGGTCGCCCGCCAGGCGTGTGCGCAGAAGCACGCATGTGCACTAACGCCCTGAATGGTGGAGCGTCGTTGGGGAACCTAGATATCATCACCCTCAACCAAAAGGGAAAGAAGTTCAAAATGTGCCCCAACTGTCAAGTATGGGTGCCGGACGCGGTCAGGAGTGTGCTCACCGGATGAGCGGATACGATGACGCTTCCCGGCGACAGAGATTGCGTGACGCCTTCCCCGGCGCAACCCGAGTAGACGTTGGGTCAGCTTCTATCGATCATGTGTCCAGGCTCTACGAAGTGGCTGGTTATGGCGTAGGGGTAGAATTGCGCGGATTTCTCGAAGAGTATCGAGAGCTCTCCGTTTCGTGGATGTATCGCGAGATGGAGGTTGGTGTGCAAATTGACGCAGAAGAAGCCCTTTCTTTCTATCCCGGCAACATCCGCATATTTTCTCAGAGAGTGGGGCGTCCTCTGGTCCCCGTTGGCTCCGCGTTCGCGACCGAAGAAGTGGTGCTGATCGCGAGCGATGGAGACGTATTTCTCGCTGGAGATGCCGGAATGCAGTACGTTGGGAACGGATTTATGCAGTCTATGCAGGCTCTGATTTCTGGAACTTGGGACAAGACCTTCTTCTGAAGGGCGTAGTCTCAATCCTGCATGAGGGTGCGACGGTTTGAAGGTCTGCCGGAATTGACCCTCACGCTGAAGCAAGCCGCCGATTATTGCCGTGGTGTTGCGTCAGCCGCCTGATGCTGAACAGGAATGGAAAGCGAGCGGCCCCACCGGTTTCTGGTGGGGCCGCTCGTCTGTGCTGGGGGCGTCTGTCGGGACTGCGCCGGTACTCGTTCACAACTGCGGTACCACTCCGCCCGTCGAAGGTCGCTGTGTCAACCAGGTTGATTTCTGGGACCATGAGGATGGTCAAGTGCAATTTGCGGCGACCGGATTTCTTGACTTCCTGGCGCATGAGGGACTGCGCGTAGGGAGATAGGCCACCAAGGCCCCAGCGCGTTCAGCAGCGGCACCAGCAGCCCTCCGCCGAATTCACGGCGGGGGCTGCTGGGCTGTTTGACGGCAACGCTGACGGCGACGTCAGCGGACGACAGTTGCGGTGGGTGGGTCGTCAGGTCGTCATCGGTGGGGCTGAGGGCGTCGCCGAGGATGGCGATGGCTTGGCGTTGGAGACGGAGGCGTACGTGGGCGTAGACGCCGGCGGTGACGCCGATGTGAGGAGCAGAGTGGCCGTCGAGTGTCGGGAGGTCGTGGAAACGGATGGTCCGGAGCTGCGCGCCGTGGAGGAGTCGGCGCAAGCGGCGGGTGAGGTTGGTGGGGTCGAGCGGTCTATCGGTGGGGGTGGTGAAGACGAGCCCGTTGTCCGTCCAGCTCGTTCCGGCCGCCTGACGCTCTTCCTGCTGTCGTTCCTGGTGGATCTTGAGGGAGCTGATGCAATCGGTGGGGAGGGCGATGCGGCGTTCGGAAGTGAGCGTCTTGGTGTGCAGGACGGTCAGGCCCTGGGTGCGGGAGCGCTGGAGGGAGCGGTGGATGGTGGCGGTGCCGCCGTCCAGATCGAGATCTTCCCAGTGGAGGCCGGGGAGTTCGCCCTTGCGGAGTCCGGTGCGCAGGGCGAGTTCGTACAGGGCGTGCAGACGATCGTTGGCGGCCGCCTGGAGGAACTGTCGGGCCTCGGTGGTGGTGAGGGGCTGGAAGCGTCTGGGGCGGGGTGTGGTCATCTTGACGTTACGGGCGACGTTGCGTGGGAGTTCGTCCTCGCGGACGGCGTGTTCCAGGCGGACTTGAGGACCGCGTGGACGTAGGTCACGGTCAGCGGTGAGAGACGCTCTTCGCAGCACTGGCCGATGGCGCAGCAGGATCGCCGGTTCGTGTCCCGTTCCTGGGTGCAGCACTGGCAGGTGGTGCGGAGTCTGTCGAGGAAGGTACGGACGTCGCGGGAGGGGAGCCGGCGAGCTTCTTGACACCGAGGCCGGGGACGAGGTGGAGGCGGGCGCAGGCGGCGTAGCAGGTGTGGGTGTTCTCGCGGAGATGGTGGACGGCGACGTTCTCCAGCCAGTACGTCAGGTATGCGCTGACGCTGCCCTGCGCGGACGGAAGGGGAACGTCCCGGTGCTGGAGACGATCTTCTCGGTGAGTTGGCCAAGGCCTCCTTGCGAGTGGTGCCGTAAACACGGACGCGCTAGCGGGTGTTGCCCGAGTCGAGGACGTATCCGGCGGCTTCCCAACGGCCGTCCTTGCGCTGGTAGATGGTGCCCTCGCCGTTGGCACGGGCCTTCTTGCGCTTGGGGCCGGTCATCGGGCGGCCTCTTCCAGGCGGCGCTGGACGTGCCTTTCCGGTACGCCTCGCGGGAGAAGTCCGCGGTGGCGGCCTGGGCGGGGGAGTGGGTGTAGATCGCCGAGAGGTACTGGGTGCCGACGTTGTTGCCCTGGCGGAAGCCCTGGGTGGGATGGTGGGACTCCCAGACGACCTTCAGGAACTCCTCGTAGGAGACGACCGCGGGTCGAAGACGACGCGGACGGCCTCCGTGCGGCCGGTCTGGCGGGAGCAGACTTCGTCGTAGGTGGCGTTCGGGATGATGCCGCCCTGGTAGCCGACCAGGGTTGCCCAGACGCCAGGGGTCTGCCCGAACTTGCGCTCGGCGCCCGAGAAGCATTCCAGGCCGAAGTCGGCCGTCTCCGGGCTCGTTTGGCGGCCGCCGAGGGCCTGCTCGGGGGTGGGGAGTTCGGGGAGGCGGCGTGACAGGAACATGCGGTGCTCCCCGGCGTGAGGGTGCGTACGCAGGAACGTACGGACCCGGCCGGGTCTCCGTGCGCGACAGCAGCCTGTCCCGCCGCGTCAGCCCGCCTTGCGGACGGTCAGCTCGCGTGCCGCCACGTACTTCTCGACCGGGTCCGGGAAGTAGAACCACGGGAACGCCCCCGCGTAGCCGTCCACGACGCGGAACTGCTGCAGCGCCTCCGGGTAGCGCTTGAGCCGTACCAGGTACCAGGTGAGCAGCAGGCGCACCTCACGCAGTCGCGGGTGGTCCGGGTCGGCCGTCGCTACGTCGGCCGCCAGGGCGTCGACGAGGGTGGACACCTCCGGTGTGTTGAAGCCGCGTGAGGTGTGGCCGAAAGCCTCGTGCTCGTAGTAACAGATCAGCGGGAAGGCGTGGAAGAGGCTGCCGAGCGGCGCGGACGCGGCCGCGTGTGCCGCGAAGTCGGTGGCCAGTTGCACCGAGCCGCGCCACTTCTGGCACCAGTACTGGAGAGCGTGGTAGTGGGCCTCGTAGTGGTACGGGGCGCGGGCGGTGATACGGGCGAAGAGCGCACGCATCTCGTCGTGCGGACGGCCGAGGGCGATCCCGACCCAGATGTCGATGATCGCGGGCGTCGGGTCGTCGTCCGGGGCCGACTCGGCGGCCCGTGCCACGTCGGCGCGGGCCTGGAACATCAGCCGGTGGAAGCCGTCGAACTGCTCCTGGGTGGTGTCCTTGGCCCGCGCGGCGCCGCGGACCTGTCCGGCGAGGGTGACGGTGCTCTCGGCGCGTACGGCGGCGGCGTCCGGGTCGTCCGGGCGCGCCTTCTCCCAGGTCAGGAGCCAGGGGTCCTCGTCGGCGGCGACGCGGCCCAGCGCGGCGACGTACTGGGAGCGGCGCTGCCAGTCCTTGCCCGTGGCGGCGAGGAGCGCGGCGGCCGGTTCCCAGCCGCCCGTGCGGGCCGTCTCCAGGGCGGTGGTGAGTTCGGGTGCGCGCGGGCCGGCGAGTTTGCCGTCGACCGCCTCCTTGGGCAGGAAGCCGAGTTCGACGGCGCGCGTGTCCGTGACCGGGTCGGCGGTCGCGGGCGCCGTGGCCCGGGAACCGGTGCCGCGGCGGTTCTTCACCCAGAAGTACACGGCGATGGCGATGACGATGAGCGGGAGCAGGCGGGGCATGGATCCGTCCTCCGGAGGACTGGGAAGGGACGAGCTGGTGGCGAGCGGGTCGGCGGGGGCGCGCGGGGCCGGCGATGTCAGTCGCTGGTCGCCGCCCCCGTCGTCCCCGCGGCCTCCGCCGCCCCCGCCACCGCGATGTCCCGCCGCCCGCAGTAGTACTCCGCCGCATCGCTGCGGTACCGCCACGGCAGCGCGCCGACGTAGCCGTCGACCAGCCGGAACTGCTCCACCGACGCCTCGTAGCGGTCCTGGAGCAGCAGGTAGTACGCCAGCAGGTGCCGCGCCTCCGCCAGACGCGGGTGGTCCGGGTCGGCCGCCGCCGTGTCGGCGAGGGCCGCGTCGACGATGGCGTGCATCTCGGGGGTGGTGTCCGCGGCCGTGTCGTCGGACTCGTCGTGCTCGTAGTGGGCGATGAGCGGGAGCACCTTCAGGAGACTGCCCAGGGGCGCCCCGGCCGCCGCGCGGGCGGCGAAGTCGCGGGCGAGCTTCTCCGAGCCGCGCCACTTGGCGCACCAGTACTGCATGGCCGAGTAGTGCGCCTCGTAGAGGTGCGGGGCGCGGGCGGTGAGCTCCGACCAGATGCGGTCCATGGCGGCGTGCGGGTAGCCGAGGCCGAGCGCGGTCCAGATCTCGCTGATGTACGGGGTCGGGTCGTCCGGGTTGAGCGCCGCCGCGCGGGCGTTCTCCTCGCGGGAGCGGGCCAGGGTGCGGTGGAAGCCGTCGAACTGCTCGCCCGCCGTGTACTGGGCGCGCTTCCCGCCGCGGATCCGCCATGCCAGGAACACGGTGCTGCGGGCGCGTACGACCGCCGCGTCCGGGTCGTCCGGGCGCGCGGCCTCCCAGGCGAGCAGCCAGGTGTCCTCCTCGGCGGCGTACTCGGCGAGGCGCCCGCACACGAACGCCCGGAATGCCCAGTTCCGGCCGATCTCCTCCAGGAGGGCGGCGGCCGGTTTCCAGTCGCCCGTCCGGGCCGCGGAAACGGCGGCCGTGACCGCGGCCGGCTCCGGGGAGGCCAGCTTGGTGTTCTGCCGCTCGGGCGGCAGCAGCCCGAGGGCGGCCGCCGCTTCCGGCAGTTCGTACGATCCGTCGCCGTGCATGCCCTCGCGCCAGCCTTCGACGACGGCGGGGACGATGACCTTCAGAAGCCAGATGCCGAGCGCCAGCAGCCCGAGCGCGATGGGGGTGAGGACCACCCAGAGAACGGTCGTCACGGATCAGCCCTCCCGGACCGGCGAGAGCAGGGCGCGCAGCGGCGCGGTGTCGGGGGTGTCGGCGATCGCCGCGTCGACGGCCGCTTCCAGGTCCGCCTCCGTGCCGTCGGGGTTCTTCGGCAGGTGCACGGTGGCCGCATCGGACCACGAGAACTCCCAGCCGAGCCGGTCGTGCGCACCCAGTTCCGCGAGGGCCATGCTGCTCACTCCCTTGCGCAGCGAGGGGCGTACGAACTCGCGGAAGACGCGCCCGCTCGCGGCCGCCGCCTCGTCGGACAGCGGCAGCCGCTGCGCCAGCTGCCACAGGTGCCCGTCGTCGATCACCTTCAGCAGCGCGGGCAGCGTCGGGTGCTCCTTCGTGTACATCGCGAGCGCCCGGTGCACGGGCGTGTCCAGCGTGCTCAGCTGGGCCGACATCGAACCGTCCAGCAGCTCCTGCCAGCCGGCGGTGCGCCGGAAGGCGAGCACCCCCGGGAGGAGAACGGCCTCTTCGAGAGCGACGAGGGTGCGCTCCGGGTCGGTGAGCAGGCCGAGCGCCGCGCCCCGCGCCTCGTCGGTGCGGCCGTCGTCGGGCAGCTCCTCGATCCGGCGTACGCGGTCGGCGATGGGCGGGTGCGAGTCGTACGGCGAGGCCGGCTCGGTCGGCAGCTCGGAGCGCATCGGCATCAGTTCGAGCTCGCGCGCGCTCAGCATCCGGCCGAAGCCGCCGAACACCTCGCCGCGCGGCGGCAGCAGCCGCGCCCCGGCGCCCAGCGTCGCGTAGCGGTCCATGTAGAAGCCGTGGGCGGCGTCGAGTGCCGGGATCTCGCGGAGCGCGGCGGCCGTGGCGTCGCGGCCCGCGATCCGGGCGGCCGCGGCGTCGGCGGCGTACTCCTGGCGGCGGGAGGCGGCGCGGGTGGCGCGGAAGAAGAACTTCGCGTACGCCGTGTAGATCTTCGCCATCGTCCGGTAGGTGATCCCGGCCGTGCCCGTGTCGACCTCCTTGGCCTTCCTGCCCTTGGCGGTCGCCTTCGCGTTCTTCTTCTCCTGGCGCTCCTGCTCCTTGGCGCGCGACGTGTCCGACCGCTCCTCGAAGTGGGCGATGGTGCGCATCACCTGGGTGCGGCCGCGCCAGGTGAGCGCCGCGAGGCGGGTGTCGGAGTTGGAGAAGTGGCCCAGCTCATGGGCGAGTACGGCCTTCAGCTGGCCCTCGCTGAGGCCCTGCATCAGCGGCAGGCCCAGGTAGAGGCGGCGGCGGCCGGGCAACAGGCCGAGGAAGCGGGCGTTCTCCGTCACGGCCGCGTTCACGTCGGCGGTGAGCACGATCTCGGCCGGCGCGCGGGTGCCCACCTGGTCGGCGAGCTCGCGGACCGTCGCCCACAGCCGTGGTTCGTCGGTCTCGGTGACGCCGAGCCCGGCCAGGCCGTCGTCCTTCGGGGCCCGGAGCATGAACATGCCGCGGACGATGGGGACGGCGAGCACGACGCTGACGACGTAGAGCTTCAGATAGACGCTGCCGGGGGTCCAGAGCGTCGCGGCCCAGTCGATCGCGGCGAGCAGGGCGAGCATGAGGACGCCGAGCAGATAGAAGCCGGCGAGCAGGACGACGGCGCGGAAGGCGCGCAGAGTGGTGCCCATCGGGCGGTTCCCCCCACGGGAAAGCGGACATGGCGAGTTCGCGCGTGTGCGTGTGTGTACGTGAGCGCGCGTGTGTGGGGGGACGGTGAGTATCGCGCGACGAAGTCGCAGGTGGCAAGGCGGTTCGCAAGGCGCGGGGCGCCGGTGGCGAAGGCGCGTGCACGTGCGGGCGCGAGCATGCGGGGCCGTCCCGGCACCAGGTCGGGCAGTGGTTCCCGCTCGTTTACGGTCCCTATACTCAGGCGACATTTGCTCGACCAGCAGCTCGACGCAGCTTGACCAGCAGCTTGACGCAGCTCGACCAGCGCAGCTCGACCGACAGAGGGCGATCCGACTCCATGACCCAGCCGACGGCCACAGCACCGCCCTCCCGGCCCGCTCGTCTCGACTCCCTCACCGGACTGCGCTGGTGGGCCGCGTTCGCCGTCTTCGCGCACCACATGACGAACCTGGCACCGCTGCCGATCCACGACGTGGTCGGGTTCGGCAAGTACGGCGTGACGCTCTTCTTCGTCCTGTCGGGCTTCGTCCTGACCTGGTCGGCGCGACCCGGCGTCACGGCGCCCACGTTCTACTGGCGGCGCTTCGCCCGTATCTATCCGGCGCACTTCGTGGCGCTGCTGCTGGCGCTTCCGGTGTTCTACAGCTTCAGCCCCGACCCCGCCCAGGGGTGGGTCAAGCCGGTCAGCGTCGGCATCCTGCTGCTGTCGATTCCCCTGATCCAGGGCTGGTGGCGCGATCCGGTCCTGCTGTACTCGGGCAACCCGGCGGCATGGACGCTCACCTGCGAGTTCTTCTTCTACGCCCTCTTCCCGGCGCTGCACCGCGTCTTCCGGCGGCTGCGGGTCCGCGGGGCGCTGGTGGCCGCGGTGCTCGGCTTCGGCGCGGCCTTCGGATACCGCATCCTCGTGTGGTCCCACCCGGATTCCTGGGCGGCGACGCTACCGCTCCCGGTCGTGCGGCTGAGCGAGTTCGTCATCGGCATCGCCATCGCCCGCGCCATGCTCTCGGGCTGGCGAGTCCGCATCGCGCCGATCTGGGTCTTCCTGGGCTCCGCGGCCCTCGTCGGCTGGCTGACCACGACCGCCGACCGGCCTGCCGGCAGCACCTTCGCGGCCTTCGTCCGGGTCACCCAGGAAGAGTGGATCATCTTCGCCTGTGCGGCGATGATCGCGACCGTCGCCTGGCGCGACCTCACCGGCCGGCGCTCCCTGCTGCGCCGGCGCCCGCTGGTGCTGCTCGGCGAGTGGTCGTACGCCTTCTACCTCGTCCACGCGACCTTCGTGTACACCGCCCGCGATCTGTTCGGGAAGGAGACGGTGGCCTGGTCGAACCTCCAGTGGTACGCGGCCCTGCTCGCCGTCTCGCTCGCCGGGGCCGCCGCCCTGCACTACGCGGTGGAGCGCCCGCTGGAGCGCAGGCTGCGGCTGTGGTGGGACCGCCGCCGGACGGACGGGGCGGCGATTCCGGCGGCGCGGGCCGCGGAGTCGCGCCAGAGCGCCGGCGTCTGAGCGAAGGCCCCACGTCTGAGCGAAGGCCCCACGTCTGAGCGAAGGCCCCACGTCTGAGCGAAGGCCCGCCGCCACCCCCGGCCACCACCCCCGCGCCCCCTGGTCCACCGCCACGCCGCGGTGGTCCCGGGCCGCATCGGGGCCCCGCCTGCCGTCAGTGCAGCAGCGTCGCCGGGCTGCCGCCGTTCGCCTCGTACCCCGCCACCGCCAGCGCCCGGTACACCGCGTACTCCGCCGCCGGATCGCCGCCGTGGGTCCACGGCAGCGCCCCGACGTGGCCGTCCACACGCACCAGTTGGTGCATCGCCTCGGCCCAGCGCTCCATACGGACGAGGAAGAGGACCAGCAGATGCCGCACGTGCGGGAGCACCGGGTCGTCGGGGCGGGCCGAGTGCGTCGCGTGCAGTGCGCCCTCGACGGCCTTGGTCACGACGGCGCTCTCGTAGAAGGCCGCCACCAGGTTGACCTCGGGCAGGTGCTCGTACACGGCGAACAGCGGCAGCCCGGCGAGCAGGGAGCCCTGCGGGGCGCGGGCCGCGGCCGTCGTCGCGAAGTGGTCGGCCTCCTCGCGGGAGCCGTGCCACTTCTCGCACCAGTAGTGCAGGGCGGCCAGGTGCGCGCCCATGTGCGCGGGCGCACGGTCGATGACCTTCGCCCACACCTGGTCGAACTGGTCGTGGGGGTAGCCGAGTCCGCGGGCGACGGCCAGTTCGACGATGTACGGAACGGGGTCGCCGGGGGCCAGCAGCGCCGCCTCGGAGCAGACCGAGCGGGCCTCCTCCAGGATGATCCGGAAGTCGTCCGCCCCGGCCGACGACGAGCGCCACGCCTGCTGCACCAGGAACTCGGCGTGCACGGCCGCGCCGCCCGCGTCCTTCGGCGACTCCGCGCGCCAGGTGCGCAGCCAGGAACCGCCGGTGCCCGGCTGCTGCTGGAGTTCGAGCGACGCCGCGCCCGCGAACGCCTGCACGCGCTGCCAGCGCAGCTCGCCCTCCTTGGGCGTGCCCGCGAGCAGCTGCGAGGCGGCCCGCCAGTCCTGGGTGCGCTGCACGAGGTCGAGGACGTCCAGGAGGTCCTGGTCGGGGCCGGGGAGCCGCAGATCGAGCAGCTCCTGCCGTACGAAGCCGTAGGCCGCGGGGTCCGCGGCGTCGGGCGAGCCGGGGGCGACCTGCCGGATGCCGCCGCCGCGGCGCAGGACGTACGGGCCGATGATCGCGGCGAGCATGCACATCGCGATCAGGAACCAGAGAATCTCCATACCGTCATTGTCCCGGACGGCACGGGGACGGGTGCCGGTCGGGGCTAGGCTCGGGCTTCATGAGCGACCAGCACAGCCACGAGCACAGCCACGAGCACGGCCATGACCACGGCTTCGAGACCACCGCCATCCACGCGGGCAACACCGCGGACCCGCTGACCGGCGCGGTCGTCCCGCCCATCTACCAGGTGTCCACGTACAAGCAGGACGGGGTGGGCGGCCTGCGCGGCGGCTACGAGTACAGCCGCAGCGCCAACCCGACGCGTACCGCGCTGGAGGAGAACCTCGCGGCGCTGGAGGGCGGCCGGCGCGGCCTCGCCTTCGCTTCCGGACTCGCCGCCGAGGACTGCCTGCTGCGCACGCTGCTGGTCCCCGGCGACCACGTGGTCATCCCGAACGACGCGTACGGCGGCACCTTCCGGCTCTTCGCGAAGGTCGTGCAGCGCTGGGGCGTGGAGTACTCCGTCGCCGACACCTCCGACCCGGCGTCGGTACGGGCCGCCCTCACCGACCGCACCAAGGTCATCTGGGTGGAGACCCCGTCGAACCCGCTGCTCGGCATCACCGACATCGCGGCGGTCGCCGGCGTCGCACGGGCGGCGGGGGCGAAGCTCGTCGTCGACAACACCTTCGCCAGCCCCTATCTCCAGCAGCCGCTCGCGCTCGGCGCCGACGTGGTCGTGCACTCCCTGACCAAGTACATGGGCGGCCACTCCGACGTCGTCGGCGGCGCGCTCGTCACCGCCGACGACGCGCTCGGCGAGGAACTGGCGTACCACCAGAACGCGATGGGCGCGGTCGCCGGGCCCTTCGACTCCTGGATCGTGCTGCGCGGCATCAAGACGCTGGCGGTACGGATGGACCGGCACAGCGCGAACGCGGCGCGCATCGCCGAGATGCTCACCAAGCACCCCAAGGTGACCCGGGTCCTCTACCCGGGCCTGCCCGAGCACCCCGGCCACGAGATCGCCGCGAAGCAGATGAAGGACTTCGGCGGCATGGTCTCCTTCCAGGTCGCGGGCGGCGAGGAGGCGGCGGTCGAGGTCTGCGACCGTGCGCGGCTCTTCACGCTCGGGGAGTCCCTGGGCGGCGTGGAGTCCCTCATCGAGCACCCGGGCCGCATGACGCACGCGTCGGTGGCGGGCTCGGCGCTGGAGGTCCCGGCGGACCTGGTCCGGCTGTCCGTCGGCATCGAGTCCGTGGACGACCTGCTCTCGGACCTCAAGCAGGCCCTCGGCTGAGTCGTGCGGCGATGCCCCGGGCGGACGCGCGAAAGCGCCGAACGCCCGGGGGCACCGCGTCACACTGCTGTGCCCGCTCTCAGCCCTTATCGGGAGACCCGGGAGAACCGGGAGACCCGTGAGATGTGGGAGACGCCGGCCCGGGCTTGCCGCCGTCCGCCGTGATGCCCGCGCCGGACATCGCCCCGGCGCCCGCGCCGGCCGCCGGGGCCTCTTCGAAGTTCACCCGCCCCATGTGCCGGTTCATGGACTTCATCAGCATCCACACACCCACGGCGAGCGCCGCGAAGACGAGGAAGCCGAGGACACCCGGGGTCACCTTGTTCTCGTCCAGCTCCTTGGCGGCGAGCGGGACGAGATGGGACATTGCGAGGTTTGCGCCAGCAGTCATGTCAGGCATTGTCGCGGATGCCCGCGAAGAGGTCGCTCTCGGGGAGGGAGGTGTCCACGAGGGACGTGGCGAGCTCGTACTCCTCGGTGGGCCAGACCTCCTTCTGGACGTCCATCGGAACGCGGAACCAGCCGCCCTCGGGGTCGATCTGCGTCGCGTGCGCGATCAGCGCCTTGTCGCGGATCTCGAAGAAGTCGGCGCACGGCACGTACGTCGTCAGGGTCCGCTCGGCGCGCTGGAACTCCTTCCAGCGCTCCAGCCACTCGCCGTACGGCGATTCCAGGCCACGGGCGAGCAGCGCCTCGTGCAGGGCCACCGTGCGGGGCCGGTTGAAGCCCTGGTTGTAGTAGAGCTTCTGCGGCTGGAAGGCCGTGCCGTACTCGGACTCGGGGTACTTCTCGGTGTCGGCCGCACCCTCGAAGGCCACCATCGTGATCTTGTGGGTCATGATGTGGTCCGGGTGCGGGTAGCCGCCGTTCTCGTCGTACGTCGTGATGACCTGCGGCCGGAAGGCGCGGATCTTCCGCACCAGTTCGCCGGCGGCCTTGTCGACGTCCTCAAGGGCGAAGCAGCCCTCGGGGAGCGGGGGCAGCGGGTCGCCCTCGGGCAGGCCGGAGTCGACGAAGCCGAGCCACTCCTGCTCCACGCCGAGGATCTCGCGGGCCTCGTCCATCTCCTTGCGGCGCACCTCGTGGATGTTCTCCTCGATGTACGCGTCGCCCTGGAGCTTCGGGTTGAGGATGGAGCCGCGCTCGCCTCCCGTGCAGGTCACGACCAGCACGTCCACCCCCTCGGAAACATACTTGGCCATCGTTGCCGCGCCCTTGCTCGACTCGTCGTCGGGGTGGGCATGAACGGCCATCAGTCGCAGCTGCTCAGTCAAGACTCGATCCTCGGTGATTCGGGCGTCAGGCAGACTTCTATAGTGACGGAATCGGGAGGCCGAAAATTCCGGCATCTCCGAGTGTGAGAGGACGATCATGACCGCGGTGCGCGAACAGCTTCCCGAGGGTCGCTACGGCCGCTCCGCGGACGAGCGCGCCGACCGCGGACTCAGGATCGTCGGTGCGGTGCTGGGCGTGGGCCTGCTCGCCATGGTGGGCTGGTTCGGCTACGACTACGTGGGCGGCCAGCGGATCAGCGCCGAGATGATCAAGTGGGACGTGACCGCGGACGACCGGGTCGAGGTCCATCTCGAAGTGCGCAAGGACAAGGACGCCAAGGGCTACTGCACCCTGCGCTCCCGCGCCGCGGACGGCGGTGAGGTCGGCCGCAGGGACGTGCGCTTCGACGCCCCCGTGAGCCGTGTCGACCAGGTCGTCACGGTGCGTACGACGGCGAGGGCGACCAGTGCCGAGCTGGCGGGCTGCACGACCGACGGCTGACCGGCGACAGGCAGGGGCCCGACGGCGTCTGTGCGGGGCTGACCTGCATTGACGCATTCTTGAGGTCTTTTGGTCCTCCCCCTTTTCGCCACTCGTTGTTAGGCTCGTGGTTTCGCCCGCTCCTGGAGGCACATGCTTCCGGGTAGGGCGATGCTTTGTATTCCCAGTACCTACGAGGAGCACCTGTGACCCAGACCAGTGAGAACGTCACCTGGCTCACCCAGGAGGCGTACAACCAGCTCAAGGCCGAGCTGGAGTACCTGTCTGGTCCCGCACGCGTCGAGATCGCCAAGAAGATCGAGGCGGCCCGTGAGGAGGGCGACCTGCGGGAGAACGGCGGGTACCACGCGGCCAAGGAGGAGCAGGGCAAGCAGGAGCTCCGTGTGCGCCAGCTGACCCAGCTCCTGGAGAACGCCAAGGTCGGCGAGGCTCCGGCGGACGACGGCACGGTGGCCCCCGGCATGGTCGTGACGGTCGCCTTCGACGGCGACGAGAGCGACACCGAGACCTTCCTGCTGGCCTCGCGCGAGTACGCGTCGAGCGACATCTCGACGTACTCCCCGCAGTCCCCGCTGGGCGCCGGCGTCAACGGCAAGAAGGTCGGCGAGGACGCCGAGTACGAGCTGCCCAACGGCAGGACGGCCATGGTGAGGATCCTCGAGGCCAAGCCGTACCAGGGCTGAGCGCCCGACCGCGGACCGTATACGGAAGGCCCCCGGCACCAGACGGTGCCGGGGGCCTTGCGTCGTACGGGTCAGGCGGCCGAGCGGTACTTGCGCACGGCCAGCGTGCGGAAGACCACCAGGATCAGCAGCGACCAGAGGGCCGAGGCCAGGACCGGGTGCTGCATGGGCCAGGCGTCGGGCGCCTGGAAGCCGGGCGGCAGATTGCCGAACAGCTCACGGCACGCCTGCACGGTCGCGCTGAACGGGTTCCACTCGGCGATGGTCCGCAGGAAGCCCGGCATGTTGTTGGCGTCCACGAAGGCGTTCGAGATGAACGTCAGCGGGAAGAGCCAGATCAGTCCGCCGGAGGTGGCGGCCTCGGGCGTACGGACCGACAGGCCGATCAGCGCGCCGATCCAGGAGAACGCGTACCCGAGGAAGAGCAGCAGCAGGAAGCCGAGCAGCACCTTGCCGATGTTCTCGTGGACCCGCCAGCCGAGCAGCAGCGCGACGACCGCGAGGACGACGAGCGTGAACGCCGTCTGCACGAGGTCGGCGAGCGTGCGGCCGGTGAGCACCGCGCCGCGCGCCATGGGCAGCGACCGGAAGCGGTCGATGAGGCCCTTGTGCATGTCGTCGGCGATGCCCGCGCCGGCGCCCGCCGTGGCGAAGGTGACGGTCTGGGCGAAGATGCCCGCCATCAGGAACTCGCGGTAGGCCTGCGGCGAGATGGAGCCGCCGACCTGGATGGAGCCACCGAAGACGTACGTGAAGAGCACCACGAACATGATCGGCTGGAAGAGCCCGAAGATGATCATCTCCGGGATCCGTGTCATGCGGATGAGGTTGCGCTTGGCGACGACGAGCGAGTCGTTGACCGACTGCACGATGCCGCCGCGCGGGACGGGCGCCGCGAGGGGCGGCCTGTCCGTCGTCTCCTGGACGGTGGCGGTCACTTCACGGCCTCCTTACGGGCCTTCGCGGCCTTGCGATCGCTGACCTCGCCGCCCGCTTCCGCCGTCTCCTCGGCGTGGTGGCCGGTCAGGGAGATGAAGACGTCGTCGAGGGTGGGCCGGCGCAGACCGATGTCGTCGATCTCGATCCCGCGGGTGTCGAGTTCGCGGATGACCTCGGCGAGCAGCTTGGCGCCACCGGTGACCGGGACGGTCAGCCGGCGGGTGTGGTCCTCGACGGTGATCTCGCCCTTGCCGAAGCCGGTGAGCACCTCGCGGGCCGGGGCGATCTCGTCGGGCCGGTGGACGACGACCTCGACGCGCTCGCCGCCGGTGCGGGCCTTGAGCTCGTCGGACGTACCGCGGGCGATGACCTTGCCGTGGTCGATGACGCAGATGTCGTCGGCGAGGTGGTCGGCCTCTTCCAGGTACTGGGTGGTCAGCAGCAGTGTCGTACCGCCGCCGACGAGCTCCTTGATGACCTCCCACAGCGCCTGGCGGTTGCGGGGGTCGAGTCCGGTCGTCGGCTCGTCCATGAACATCACGGGCGGCGAGACGACCAGGGCGGCGGCCAGGTCGAGGCGGCGGCGCATACCGCCGGAGTAGGTCTTGGCGGGGCGGTCCGCGGCCTCGGCGAGATTGAACCGCTCCAGCAGCTCGCCCGCCCGGATCTTCGCCGTCTTGGCGCTCATCTGGTACAGCCGGCCGACCATCTGGAGGTTCTCGCGGCCGGTCAGGTATTCGTCGACCGCGGCGAACTGGCCCGAGAGCCCTATGGACCGGCGGACTTCGTTGGGCTTCTTGAGGACATCGACGCCCGCGACGATCGCCTTGCCGCTGTCGGGTTGGAGAAGGGTGGTCAGTACGCGCACGGCGGTGGTCTTGCCGGCGCCGTTCGGGCCGAGCAGTCCGAGGACGGTGCCCTCGGGGACATCGAGATCAACGCCGTCCAGTGCCCTGACGTCGCCGAAGGTCTTCACCAGACCTTCGGCGTAGATGGCGCCTGGCATGTGGGTTCTCCCAGGGGAAGCTAGGGGTTTGCTCCGGGTGTGTTTCCGCCTCAGCGGCTTGAGCGACACGTGCTTGTCGCGCATCGCGCGCAAGCTTAGGTTTGGGCGGCATCCCGCCGCAGGCGGTTTTACGGCCCGTCGAGACACTATCGCGGGACGACGGTAACGCGATACATCGCGATAGACAACTGCTTTGACGGCGCCGGTTGAAGCGGCCGGTTGAAGAGGACGCCGGCCCGGGCGGAACGCGCTCGGCGGGCGGCAGCCCGCCTCGCCGGGAAGCGGCTCGCCGGGACGGAGTAGCTCGGCGGGACGTCGCTGGGCCGGAGGCAGCTTGCCGGGCAGTAACAGCTCGCTGGGAGGCAGCTCGCCGGGACGCCGCTCGGCGGGAGGCAGCTTGTCGGGACGTCGCTCGGCCGGAAGTAGCTCGGCGGGGATGTCGCTGGGCGAGGCAGCTCGGCGGGGACGTCCTCGGCGGGGATGTCGCTGGGCCGGAGGCAGCTCGGCGGGGACGTCGCTCAGTGGATGACGCGGTACCCGGCGTCCAGCAGTGCCTGCTCGACCTCCGTGCAGTGCTCCGGGCCCTTCGTCTCCAGATGGAGTTCCACCTCGACCTCCGTGAGGCCCAGCCGCGGGTCGGTACGGACATGCCCCACGTCCAGGACGTTCGCGTCCGCCTCCGACAGCACGCCGAGCAGCGTCGCCAGCGCCCCCGGCCGGTCGGCGAGCCGCAGCCGCAGCGACAGATAGCGGCCCCCTGCCGCCATGCCGTGCCGCAGGATCCGCTGCATCAGCAGCGGGTCGACATTGCCGCCGGACAGCACCGCGACCACCGGACCCTGGAACGCCTCCGGGGCGGTCATCAGCGCCGCGACCGGGCTCGCCCCGGCCGGCTCGACCACCAGCTTCGCCCGCTCCAGACAGAGCAGCAGCGCCGAGGAGAGCGCGTCCTCGGAGACCGTACGCACCTCGTCGACCAGTTCCTCGATGATCGCGTACGGGACGTCGCCGGGACGGCCCACCTTGATGCCGTCCGCCATCGTCGCCGGGGCGTCGATCGACACCGGCCGGCCCGCCCGCAGCGAGGGCGGATACGCCGCCGCGCCCTCCGCCTGGACGCCGACGACCTTCACGTCGGGGCGCAGCGCCTTCACCGCGACCGCGATACCGGCCGCGAGCCCGCCCCCGCCGATGCCGACGACGACCGTCCGCACCTCCGGGCACTGTTCGAGGATCTCCAGACCGACCGTGCCCTGCCCGGCGATGATGTCCGGGTGGTCGAAGGGGTGGATGAACACCGCCCCCGTGTCGCGCGCGTACTCCTCCGCCGCGGCCAGCGTCTCGTCCACGACCTGGCCGTACAGCCGCACCTCTGCGCCGTAGTCGCGGGTCGCGGCGACCTTCGGGAGCGGGGCGCCGACCGGCATGAAGACGGTCGAGCGCACGCCCAGCAGAGAGGAGGCGAGGGCGACGCCCTGCGCGTGGTTGCCGGCCGACGCGGCGACGACGCCCGCGGCACGCTCCTCGGGCCGCAGCCCGGAGATCCGTACGTACGCGCCGCGCAGCTTGAACGAACCGGTCCGCTGGAGGTTCTCGCACTTGAGGTGGACCGGCGCCCCCACCTGCCGCGACAGATAGCGGCTGCCCTCCATCGGGGTCAGCCGGGCCACGCCCGAGAGCATCTTCTGCGCCCCGCGCACATCGTCGAGGATCACCGGGTGAAAGGGGCCAGTCGTACGGAAGCTCATGACAGAAGTCTCGCAGCTCAGCGGCGTCGCGGCGGCCCCGCTCACACACTTGTCCACAGGATTCGGCAGGGCCGGTACGCACCAGCCCCCGTCCGCGTACTCTGTCCCCCACCAACCGACCACCGCACGAGAGAGCCCCCCGCAGCCATGCCCACAACTCAGGACATGACGACTGATCTCGACCCCGGTCTCCTCGATGCCCTCCAGCACCAGGTGGCCGTCTTCGCACGCCGAGCCGAGCAGACCCGGCTCGGAGGGGTCGGCCAGGTCCGCAATTCGATGGACCGTGCCGCGTATCTGCTGCTCAACAGGCTTGACCAGGAAGGCCCGATGGGCGTCAAGGCCCTCGCAGCCGGGATGGGCATCGACTCGTCGACCGTCACCCGGCAGGTCGCGCCGCTCGTCGACACCGGCCTGGTCAAGCGCACCTCCCACCCGGAGGACGGCCGCGCGGTCGTGCTCCAGCTGTCGCCGCGCGGCCAGGCCCGCCTGGAAGAGGTCCGCTCCTCGCGGCGCGAGCTCATGAGGCAGGTGACGGACGGCTGGACGGAGGACGAGCGCGAGTCGTTCTGCACCCTGCTCACCCGCTTCAACTCGGCACTGTCGGCGCGCCAGGCCGGGCTGCCGGCGGCCGAGCAGGAGGCGTCCGCCCCGGGGTCCTGACGCGCGCCCCGACCCGGTCCGGCGCCCGGCCCGGCGCGCCCCGGCAGCCGGACGCGACCGAGCGCGTCCGACCTCTTGACCGAGGGCGTCACCCTGGCCTGATATGAGCACGTGAGACAGCGGCGGCAGTCCCCGGTCCGCAGCCGCCGCGCCCATGACTTCGAGGCGTTCGTCGCGGGCGCGGCCGGCCGGCTGCTGCATGCCGCGACGCTCCTGACCGGCGAGCAGCCGCGCCGCAACCCGCGGGCGCAGCAGCTGCTCGTCGCCGCGCTCGCGCACACGTACGCGCAGTGGGATCGGCTGCGCGACGAGGACCCGTACGACGCCACCCGCGCCGAACTCGCCACCCGCTTCGCCCGCACGGCCTGGCGCCTCCACCGGACCTCCGGCGGGCTGCTGGCCCGGCTCACCCCGCAGGAACGGCTGATCCTGGTCCTGCGCCTGTACGAAGGCGTCGCCGAGGAGCAGACCGCGGCGCTCCTGGGTCTCCCCGTCGAGCGGGTACGGGCCATCTGCGCCCGTGCCGTCGCGGCGCTGCGGGCCCCGGCCCCGAACGACACCGGCGCGCGGCCCCGATACCGGGCCGCGGGAGCGTCATGACCAGCCCCGGGCGTCGTGAGGAGGACGTCCGGCGGATGCTGGAGGTCCCGCCCCCGCCGGTCCCCGCCGACCTGCTGGCCCGCGCGACGGGCCGCGGCGACCGACTGCTGCGCCGCCGCCGCGCACTGCGCCGCGCGGGCTGGTTCGTGCTGGCGGCGGCCGTGGTCGCGTTCGCGGTGTGGGCGTCGGTGGCCCAGCCGTGGGTGGTGCCACCGGCGGCGACGACGCCGGAGATCGTGGGCTGGTGAGCGGGCCTAGTCTGGAATGAGGGGCCCAACGCACCAGCACGGGAGGTCGTCATGACCAGGAAAGTCGCCGACTGCCGCAGGTTCCCGAGCGAGACGAACTGCACCCTGACGATCTCGGGTGAGGAAGAGGAAGTCCTGCGGGCCGCGAGCGAGCACGCGGTGTCCGCGCACGGGCACGAGGACAGCGCGGAGCTGCGGGAGCAGCTCCGCGGCATGCTGGAGGACGAAAAGACCCCCGCCTGACCCTGCCTGGGGCGCCGCCCCAGCCCGGGGTGCGGGGCGCCGACCCAGCCCGGGGTGCGGGGTGCCGCCCCGGCTCTGCCCGTGGAGCGCCGCGGCAGTCCTGCCCAGCCGTGCCGGCTCTGCCTGCGGGCTTCGCCCCGGCTCTGCCTGTGGGGCCCGCGGCAGTCCTGCCCGCGAGGCAGCCGTGCTGGCTCTGCCTGCGCGGGCGCCGACCCAGCTCGGGGTGTGGGGCTTCGCCCCGGCTCTGCCTGTGGGGCCCGCGGCAGTCCTGCCCGCGAGGCAGCCGTGCTGGCTCTGCCTGCGCGGGCGCCGACCCAGCCCGGGGTGTGGGGCTCCGCCCCGGCTCTGTCCCTGGGGCCCGCGGCAGTCCTGCCCGCGAGACGGCGTGCCGGCTCTGCCTGCACGGGCTTCGTGCCAGTCCTGCCTGTGGGGCGCCGCGCCGGCTCTGTCTGCGTGGCTCCGTCTCAGCTCTGCCCGGGGGGCGCTGCGGCAGTCCTGCCTGTGGGGAGTCCGCCCCAGCCCTGCACGCGGGGCGGCGCCCCGCACCCCGGTCCGCAGCCGCCGGACGGGCTGCACGTATCCCGGCGGCTCCGCGCCCGCACGGGCCCCGCACCCTGAACGCCGGCTGGCTGGCCGGGCCCCGCTGCGGCGAGGCCGGGGCGCCGACGGGCGGCGAGCGGCGGGCCGACGGGGGCAAGGCCGTCGGCCCCGAAGCGTCGGGCCGGACGTGCCCGCCCCCCGCCAGCGGCAGCAAAGCCGCCCGCAGGCGGCGGGCGCACCGCCGGGCCCGCGCGTCAGCCCCGTGCCGGCTCCACCGGCACACCCATCACCTCGCGGGCGTGGCGGTTCGGCACCATGCCCAGCGACCACGCCTGCCAGCCGTCCTCCAGACGTACCCCGCGCTCCAGGACCAGGGCGAACGCCTCCATGCAGTCCTCCAGCCCGGCGTCGCGCGTCGCATGGCGCTCCTCGCGGAGCGCGGCGAGTTCCTCCTGCGCGACGACCGTGCCGATCTCGATGCCACCCGCGGAGGCGTACGGCAGCAGAGTGCAGCGCAGGAAGCGGGCCCAGTCGCCCCCGCGGCGGTCGTGGTACGAGGCGAAGAGCTCCACCGCCTCGTCGCAGAGGGCGAGCGCCTGGGCGGGGCGGCTGTTGCCGGCGTCGATGACGGCGAGCTCCACACACGTCCACGCCTCGCCGTGCGCCACACCGATGCGGTGGAAGTCCGCCCGGGCGTCGACGAGGAGCTGGCGGGCGAAGCCGGAGTTGCGCAGGTTGCCGGTGCGGTCGGCGCGCTGGTCTCGCGTGGCGCGGCCCGAGTGGTGCCGGGCGCACGCCAGGCCGTACACATCACGCATCCGGGAGAACATGGTGCGCGCCCGCTCCAGTTCCCGTACCGCCTCGTCGCGGTCACCGCGCTCCTCCAGCGCCTGACCCAGGTAGTAGCGGGTCCACGCCTCACCGCGCGCGTCCTCGTTGTCGCGGTGCCGCGACAGCGCCTGGCGCAACTGGTCGACCGCCGGGGACGGATCGCCGTCGACCAGCCGGGCGCGGGCGAGCTGCGTCAGCGCCCACGCCTCGCCCCGGTCGTCGCGCGTGCGCCCGTACTGGTCGAGGGCCTCGCGCAGCTCCGACTGGGCGCGCGGCACATCGCCCATCCGCAGACACACCTGGCCCAGCTGGAAGTGGGTCCACGCCTCGCCGTGCAGGGACTCGCCGCCGCGGTGCAGCGTCAGCGCGGTGGACAGCAGCGTCAGCGCCTCGGCGAGGTTCGCCCGGTCCCGCTCGACCGCCGCCAGCGCGTGCAGCGTCCACGCACGGTCCGCGGCGAGCACGTCGGACGACTGGAGCCCGATCGCCTCCCGCAGCTTCGCCGCCGCCTCGGCGAGATTGCCCTGGTGGTGCAGGGTGATGCCGAGCGAGCACAGGGCGCGTGCGGCACCCGCGTCGTGCTGCGCCTCGCGGTACAGGTCCACGACCGACGTCAGGGTCGTACGGGCCTTGTCGAGCTCGCCGAGCTGGCGGGCCGCGATGCCCGTGCGCCACTGGACCGAGCGGACCAGCAGACCCTGGTCGACGGCCTGCGTCAGCTCGTTGATCTCGCCGAGGCGGTAGAGGTCGCCGCGCAGCAGGCAGTAGTCGCACAGGGCACCCAGCAGATTGAGCACGGCCTGCTGGTCCACGCCCTCCGCGTGCCGCAGCGCCGCCGTGATGAAGCTCGACTCGTCGTCCAGCCAGCGCAGCGCCGCCTCCAGTGAGGAGAAGCCATGGCCCCCGAACTGATCCGCCCGCGTCGACGTCTTGCCGTCGACCAGCCGGATGACGGAGTCGGCGAGCTCCGCGTACGACGTGATCAGCCGCTCCTGCGCGGCGGTGCGGTCACCCGGCTGCTCCTCGTCGGCCAACCGCGCCTGCGCGAACGCCCGTACGACATCGTGCAGCCGGTAGCGCTCCCCGCGCACATGGTCCAGGAGCCCCGCCCGGGCCAGGGCATCCAGCACCCGCTGCCCCTCCGCCTCGTCGGTCGCCAGCAGCGCCGCCGCCGCTGCCGCGCCGAGCGAGGCCCGCCCCGCGAGCGCCAGCCGGCGCAGCAGCCGGCGCGCCTGCTCGGGCTGGTCGGTGTAGCGCAGCCACAGCGCCCGCTCGACCGGGGCCACCGGACCGTACGCGGACAGGTCCGCGGCCAGTTGCTGCGCCGAGCGGGCCCCCAGCGACGAGCCCGCGATCCGCAGCGCCAGCGGCAGCCCGCCGCACAACTCCCGTACGGAGTCGGTCGACTGGGAGTCGTACGGCGCCGGGCCCTCCTGCGACTCCTCAGTCGCGGCCGCCAGCAGCTCCTCCGCGCCCGCCGCGTCCAGCGCCTCCACCGGCAGCTGGTGCACCCACGCCGGAACATCCTCCGGCAGCTCCAGCGGGCCGCGCGCCGTCACCAGAACCAGACTGTCCGAACGCTCCGGGATCAGCGTCCGCACCTGCCCGGCATCGCTCGCGTCGTCCAGGACGACGGTGACCGGCAGCCCGGTCAGATGCTGGTGGTACAGCTCGCTGAGGCGCCGCACCTGCTGGTCCGCCGACGAACGCTCGCGGAAGAGCAACTGCTCGCGCGGGGCGCCCAGCCGGTTGAGCAGATGCAGCAGCGCGTCCCGCGTGGGTAGCGGCGGCCCGCCCGCCGAACCGCCGCGCAGATCGACGATGCACGCCCCCCGGAACTGGTCCTTCAGCTCGTGGGCGGCCCGCAGCGCCAGCGTCGTGCGCCCCGAGCCCGGCTCGCCGTGCAGCACGACCACCGTCGGCTTCGTCTCCGTCGACGCCCGCGCCGCATGCACCCACTGCGCGATCCGCGTCATCGCCTCCCGCCGCCCGGCGAACGGCCCCTGCGGCGCCGGCAGATGGGCGAACGACTGCTCCAGCACACTGCGCCTGCGCGCCGCCTGACTCCGGTCCGCGCCCCGCAGCACCGGACCCGTCGCGGCCTTCTTCACCGGCCGCGCCGCCGTGGACGCCGCCAGCATCCGCTGCTGGTCCAGGAAGGGCCGGATGCCCCGCACCTCCACTGCCGCCAGCCACTGCAGCCGCAGCTGCTCGGGCCCGCCGGGCTGCCCCAGGGCCCCGGCCCTGCGGTGCGCGGCCGGCCAGTGCGCCGCCGTCACCTTGGCCACCGTCGCCGCGGCCCCGGCCACCGCGACGACCGCCCCGGCTCCCAGCGCCGTCCCCGTCGCCGTGCCCAGCGCCATGTCCGCGCCGATCGCCGCCGCCGCGGCAACCGCCGTCACCACCGCGGCAGTCGACGCCCCCTGCGCCCTGAACCGCTCCCCGAGCGACAGCCGCCCGGCCTCGCCCTCCTCCACCGCCCGCAGATACGCCGCGTACTCCTCGCCGGCCCTCCCGGCCATCTCCTCCAGCGCCGCCCGCCCGCGCGCGAGCAACGCCGTCGCATCACCGCGCCCGCCGGACCGCCGTACTTCCTCCTCGACGGCGCGTTCCAACAGCCGCTCGGCTTCCGCCCGATGGCTGTCCCGCATGTGGGTCCCCCTCCGAGAGCTCCGGATCCGGCCTCGTCCGGCGTCAACTGTCGTGTGTAGGTCAAGTGTCCTGCGTGACGCGCTCCGGCGCGAGGGAGTCCGGCGATCAACCCCGGCTGGGGCGGGACGGAGGTGCATCGCCCCTTCGCCGTTGTGCCTAACGCGGGCCTGGAGCCGAGTCACGTCCGCGTTCAACGCATTCAACAAGCTCGGGCCTGTGTTTGGGGTCTCGTTGCCCCGCGAGCAGGGCGTACTGGAGGGGATGTATGTCCCGGCGGCTGGCAGGAGTTCTCGATGTTCGGCGGAGTAGAACAACCTCGGGGCGCCGTGCAACGGACTGGCGACTGGCTGGCGGGCATCCGGGCGGAAGAACACAAGCGGCCCGATCGATTCCTACAGGATCCGTTTGCGGCTCTGCTGGCTGGTCCGGAAGGAATCGCGATGGCCGAGACATTCCGGCGCCTGGGCTTGCCGGTGGAAATCGCCATCATCCGTGGTCGACTGGGTGACGAGGCCCTCCGACGTGCGGTGGCACAGGGCATTTCGCAGGCCGTGAACCTCGGGGCTGGATCGGACACGCGCGCATGGCGGCTCCGCCTTCCCACGGATTTTCGCTACATCGAGGTCGACCTTCCCCATCTCCTGGCTGCGAAAGCGACAACCTTGGAAAGGGCGGCTGGGTCACCGGACTGCATATGGCAGTGTGCCGACGCCGACCTGCGCCGATCGTGGCGCGGTGCCGTGACCGAGTGCGGGTTGCGCCAGGACCGCCCTACCCTGTGGATCATCGAGGGTGTCCTGCCCTACCTTCCTGAAGACGTCTACGCACAACTGGTACGTGAGATAGGAGAGTTGTCCGCGTCAGGCTCGATGGTGGTCGCCGATGCCGTGGACCGCGACTTCCTTACCCACTCCGGCCATCGGGAACTGCTGGACTGGATGCGGTCCCTGGGAATAGAGGTCCACGCACTGGACGACCCGCCCACTGAACTTTCCCATGCCGGCTGGAGCACCGACGCATTCGGCGGTACGGATATAGCTGCAGGGTTCCACCCGCTCCTCCCGGGCGGGCTGCCACCGCGCCTCGCCGTTCCCCAGGTTGGCTATGTGTACCTATGGGCGACGCGTTGATGGTGCGCTGCCGGTTCCGGTCAACCGAACGCCTGCAGCCAGCCCGTACTCGCCTCCGCAGGGCCGTTCGCCCCCAAGGATTTACCGCAGAACAGCGCACGCATCGAGAGTTTCGAACCGACTGAGGAATTGGATCCATCCGCATGGGTCGCCCTCGGGTTCGCCATCGAGTGCTGACCCCTGGCGCATAGTTGGCAAACGCGATTCCCGCACTCGACGTGAAGGCAGGAACCTGATGAAGATTCCACTTCTTGCGTGCCCTTATGAGCCGCGAGTCAGCGCCTACGCGCAACACGTGGAGGACAGTACTAGGTCCTATATCCGGCAACACGGCATCCTTCATTCCAAGCAGGCCCTGTACCACTACGACCACACCGGGTTTGGCCAACTCGCGGCCCGCATCTATCCGGACGCAGGGAAGGACGAGCTGACTCTAATCTCCCGATGGATCGCCATCTGGGCGATTTTCGACGACCAGCTGGAGAAGGTTCCCGACGAGCAGGACCGGGAGGTGCTGAACGCCGTATTCAACACGGCAGAATCGTGGTTCTCGGACCCATTCGATGTTTCATCGGAAACTGCCGAGAGCCCCTTCCGCGCGGCATTGCTCGAAATGCTCGGAGAAATCGCCAAAATGATGTCCAAGGATTGGGTAACAAGGTTCCTCGCTGATGCACGCGACTATCTTGTCGGAGCACGCTGGGAGGCGGGCAACCGATTCATGGCCCGCACCCCGACACTCGATTCCTACACCGTCGCCCGAAGGCGGTTCGGGGGAATAAGGATGGCCATGGATCTGGCAGAGCTCGGTGGCAGGTATGAGCTGCCCAGCGAGGTCCTGGACAGCTCGCCGCTAGTCGAGGCCGTGGACAATCTGGGCGACATCGCGCTCTGGGCCAACGACATATTCTCCCTCACGGTCGATCTGGAGGAGGGCAACGTCAGCAATCTTGTCCTGGTACTCCAGGGGCACTGGGAGGAATCCCTGGAGCAGGCAACCGGCCGGGCGATCGCGATGCTGGAGGACAGGGTTGGAGACCTCCCCACCGCCGAGGTCCGGTTGCGTGACTGGAGCCGCGCTACCGGTCAAGGGCCCACTGTGCAGCGCGACATCGAACGGTACATCGACGGAATGCACACCTGGATCAGTGGGAACGACCATTGGTCGCGAGGAAACGAGCGCTACCGAACCGCCGTCGACCGAGTGTCGGACCTTCAGCCGAACCTGCTTCTCCAGGCGGTGGACCTAACGTCGAGGACACCACAAGCACGCCAAGCACGACCCACGGCACGAGGAGGTGGGCGATGAGCGCTCCTCCGATACCTGACGGCGCACTTCCCGGACTGGGACACCTGGGACGCCTGGCACGAGACCCTCTGGGGTTCATGGAATCTGTCCGCCCGCTGGGACAGGTCGTGCTGATTCGCCTCGGGCGCACCCCCTATTACGTGATCAACGATCCCAGCCTGATCCGACAGGTCCTGGTCACGGATGCAGTGAGGATGCGGAAAGGGGTGCAGTACGAGAAGCTTCGCCCCTTGCTGGGAAACGCTGTCGCGATGACGGCCGGGAGAGAACATCGCGATCGCCGCAGGCGGCTGCAACCGGTCTTCCACCCTGACCGGATCAGGGGCTACTCGGCTCTCATGCACCAGGCTGCTGTGGAGACGGTGGACACCTGGGCACCGGGCGGGACCGTCGACGTGGTGGCCGAGATGCACCGGCTGGCACTGGTCGTGGTATCCCGCGCGCTCTGTTCGGCCGAGTTGAGTGACGAGGCATCGGCGACGATCCAGCGGGATCTTCCCGCTGTGCTCTCCGGGATCACCTGGCGCTCTCTCTTCCCCGGCGGGCTGCTCGAACAGCTTCCGCTGCCCATGAACCGGAGGTTCACTCAAGCCAATCAGCGACTCCTCACCACCATCGAAGGCCTGGTCGCAGCACAACAGGACTACGGCACTGACGGCGGCGACTTGCTCTCCCGACTGCTGCGAGCCGAGGGGGGCCGACTGGGCGCCATGCCGGATACCGCTGCAGTGCGCGATGAGGCCGTCAACCTCCTTTTTGCCGGAACCGAGACCACTGGCAGCGCCCTCGCTTGGCTCTGGTACGCAGTCAGCGAACACCCGAAGATCGAAGAGCGCCTCGCCGAACATGCCTGTGACGGAGACCTCTCCTACGCGGAACGCGTCGCTCGCGAGACACTGAGGCTCTACCCCCCGGCGTGGCTCATCTCCCGTCGCTCCACCGAACCCGTACGGCTCGGCGCATACGAGATCCCTATGGGAGCGTCCATTCTGTTCAGTCCGTACTCCCTGCATCGCGAACCTTCTGTCTTTCCCGACGCGACCTCCTTCGACCCCGACCGGTGGCTGCCAGACCGTGAGCGCGAGATCCCACGGGGGGCATACCTGCCGTTCGGCGCCGGACCGCATAACTGCATCGGAGAGAGGTTCGCACTCCTAGAGATGTCCATCGTGGCAAGCACCATTGCCGCTCGGTACCGGCTTGTGCCGACCGGCCCGGTGAGGAAGAGGGCCCGTGCGACCCTGGCACCCGCAGGTCCAGGTATGCGCCTGAGTCCCAGGTGACGACCTCTCCATGGAGGTATGCGCAGAGAACCGTGCACCAGTGGCGCACCGAGCAACAGATCATCGAGGTCTGCTGCCTGTGCCGAGCGGGCCCAGGAATGCCGCGAACCCCTTGAGAAGACGTGGGCGAAAGTCGCCCCTCTCGACCGGCAGACCGGCGCACTCCGGGACCTGGACCGAGTGTGCCCCGGAAACAGCAGAAGCTAGCGGTCAAGCAACTCTCTCCGCAGTGCCGCCACTCGTCAGCCGGTCCGGCCGCGCGAGCACTGAGCCGGCACCCCTCCGCCCCGATCGTGCGCTGCCCCTGTGGCGCATGGGCGGGGCGCAGCCGGGTGCGCAAGGATGGGGGTATGCCCAACCGACTCGCGCAGGCCACGTCCCCGTACCTCCTCCAGCACGCGGACAACCCCGTTGACTGGTGGCCCTGGGAGGCCGAAGCGTTCGAAGATGCCCGGCGGCGCGATGTCCCCGTGCTCTTGAGCGTCGGCTACAGCGCCTGTCATTGGTGCCACGTCATGGCGCACGAGTCCTTCGAGGACGACGACACCGCTGCGTACATGAACGAGCACTTCGTCAGCGTCAAGGTCGACCGCGAGGAGCGCCCCGACGTCGACGCCGTCTATATGGAGGCCGTGCAGGCCGCCACCGGGCAGGGTGGCTGGCCCATGACCGTCTTCCTCACTCCGGACGCGGAGCCGTTCTACTTCGGTACGTACTTCCCGCCGGCCCCCCGGCACGGCATGCCGTCGTTCCGGCAGGTGCTGGAGGGGGTCGCCGCTGCCTGGGGCGGGCGGCGTGAGGAGGTTGCCGAGGTGGCCGGGAAGATCGTCAGGGAGCTGTCCGGGCGGTCGCTGGCGTTCGGCGGGCAGGGGCAGCCCGGCGAGGAGGAGCTCGCGCAGGCGCTGCTGGGGCTGACCAGGGAGTACGACCCGGGGCACGGCGGGTTCGGCGGGGCGCCGAAGTTCCCGCCGTCGATGGCCGTCGAGTTCCTGCTGCGGCACTACGCGCGCACCGGGGCCGAAGGGGCGCTGCAGATGGCCGCCGACACCTGCGAGGCGATGGCCAGGGGCGGGATCTACGACCAGCTCGGGGGCGGTTTCGCACGGTACTCGGTGGACCGTGAGTGGGTGGTCCCGCACTTCGAGAAGATGCTCTATGACAACGCCCTGCTGTGCCGGGTGTACGCCCATCTGTGGCGGGCGACCGGCAGCGATCTGGCCCGCCGGGTCGCCCTGGAGACCGCGGACTTCATGGTGCGGGAGCTGCGGACGCCCGAGGGCGGGTTCGCCTCCGCGCTCGATGCCGACAGTGCCGTCGAGGACGGACGGGGGCACCCTCAGGCCGAGGGCTCCGGGGAAGGAGCGGGACGGCATGTCGAGGGGGCGTACTACGTCTGGACGCCGGCCCAGCTCGTCGACGTACTGGGCCCGGAGGACGCGGAGTTCGCCGCGCGGCACTTCGGGGTGACCCAGGAGGGGACCTTCGAAGAGGGTGCCTCGGTGCTGCAACTCCCGCAGGATGCGGGTGTGGTGGATGCAGAGCGGCTCGCCGGGATCAGGGCGCGGCTGCTCGCCGCTCGTGAGGAGCGGCCCCGTCCGGGGCGGGACGACAAGATCGTCGCTGCCTGGAACGGGCTGGCGATCGCCGCGCTGGCCGAGGTGGGCGGGTATTTCGACCGGCCGGATCTGGTCGAGCGGGCGACGGAGGCCGCCGATCTGCTCGTGCGGCTGCACATGGACACCGGCGCGCGCCTCGCCCGTACGTCCAAGGACGGGCACGTGGGTGCCAACGCCGGGGTGCTGGAGGACTACGCCGACGTGGCCGAGGGCTTCCTCGCGCTCGCGGCCGTCACGGGTGAGGGAGCATGGCTGGAATTCGCCGGCTTCCTGCTGGACATCGTGCTCGATCAGTTCGTGGGTGAGGAAGGCGCGCTCTACGACACCGCGCACGATGCCGAGCAGTTGATCCGGCGGCCGCAGGACCCGACCGACAATGCCACGCCGTCCGGCTGGACCGCGGCCGCCGGGGCGCTGCTGTCGTACGCGGCGCACACCGGGTCGGAGGCCCATCGTGCCGCCGCCGAGCGGGCGTTGGGGGTCGTGAAGGCGCTCGCGCCGCGCGCGCCCCGGTTCATCGGCTGGGGGCTCGCCGTCGCCGAGGCGCTGCTCGACGGGCCGCGTGAGATCGCCGTCGTGGGGCCGCCGGAGGCCCCGGGCACCCTGGCGCTGCACCGTGCCGCGCTGCTGGGCACCGCGCCCGGTTCGGTGGTCGCCGTGGGGGAGCCGGACAGTGCGGAGTTCCCTCTGCTCGCGGGCCGTCCGCTGGTGGACGGCGGCCCTGCCGCGTACGTCTGCCGGCATTTCGTCTGTGCCGCTCCTGTCACCGAAGTCGAGGCGCTGGGGCGGGAGTTGACGCCTGATACGTGAGGGGTTCCGGAGAAATCCGGTGTCCTGACCGAAACGCGCCATTCATCAAAAGAGGCACGCGGCCGTCACGATTTCTGCCTAGTCTCTTCACCGCTGACTCAGCAGCTGCACATGGGGGACATGTGCAGGGGGGATTCAGGGGGGAAGAGCGCGACGGCGATGCGAGCTGCCGTCGTGGCGGTCACCCCTGTCGAGGGGGGCCAATGGTCACGTCCGACTTCGTCACGTCTGCCTTCATCGCCACGGTCTCGCTGGCGCTCTTCTGGATGGCGGCGTTCACTCTCTGGTGGCAGATGCACGCGTGGCGTACGCCGGAGACGCTCGCGGCGACGCGCTTCCAGAGCCCGGCGGGCGCCGCGGGGCTGTCGTTCTCGCTGCTGCTGCCGGCCCGCCACGAGCAGCTGGTGCTGGAGCACACGATCAGCCGGCTGCTGGAGTCCAGTCATCGCGACTTCGAGATCATCGTCATCGTCGGGCACGACGATCCGGAGACCACCGAGGTCGCCGTGCGGGCGGCGACCCGCGATCCGGACCGGGTGAGGGTCGTCGTCGACACCCACGACACGAAGAACAAACCGAAGGCGCTGAACACGGCCCTTCCGCACTGCCGCGGCGACGTCGTCGGGGTCTTCGACGCCGAGGACCAGGTCCACCCGGAGCTGCTCGCCCATGTCGACCACGCCTTCACCGACACCGGCGCGGACGTCGTCCAGGGCGGGGTCCAGCTGATCAACTTCCACTCCTCCTGGTACGCGCTGCGCAACTGCCTGGAGTACTTCTTCTGGTTCCGCTCCCGGCTCCATCTGCACGCCGCCAAGGGCTTCATCCCGCTCGGCGGCAACACCGTCTTCGTCCGTACCGACGTGCTGCGCGAGGCCGGCGGCTGGGACCCGCAGTGCCTGGCCGAGGACTGCGACCTCGGTGTACGGCTCTCCTCCGCGGGCAAGAAGGTCGTCGTCGCGTACGACGCCGACATGGTCACCCGTGAGGAGACTCCCGGCACGCTGATGTCGCTGCTCAAGCAGCGCACCCGCTGGAACCAGGGCTTCCTCCAGGTCTACCGGAAGAAGGACTGGCAGCAGCTGCCCACGCTGGGGCAGCGGATGCTCGCGCGCTACACGCTGATGACGCCGTTCATGCAGGCGTTCACGGGGCTGGTCATCCCGCTCAACGCGGCGATCGCGATCTTCCTCGACGTGCCCGTGGGGATCGCCTTCATCACCTTCCTGCCGCTGATCACGGCGGTGGTGACCTTCGTCTTCGAGATCGTCGGGCTCCACGACTTCGGTTCGCAGTACGGGCTCCGGGTCCGGCTGCCGCACTACCTCAAGCTCATCGCCGGCGGCCCCTTCTACCAGGTGCTCCTCGCGGGCGCGGCCGTGCGGGCCGTGTGGCGCGAGCAGCGGGGCCAGGGCGAGTGGGAGCTGACCAGCCATGTCGGCGCGCACCTGACCAGTGACTCCCGCGATTCCCGCGATTCCCGCGACTCCCGCGACCCTCGCGACCCTCGCGATTCCCGTGACTCCCGAGAGGACGTCCACGCGTGACCTCGACCCTGACGGCGGCGCCACCCGTGGCGGCCGCCCGCTCTGCCGATCCCGGAAACCGGCCGGCCGTGCGGCCGCCCGTCGTCCGCTTCCGTTCCTCCCGCTCCGATCTGCTGCTCTGCGGGGCGCTGCTGGTGGCGGTCCTGCTGGTGCAGGGCTGGAACATCCAGCACTTCCCGACCCTGAGCGACGACGAGGGCACGTATCTCGCCCAGGCGTGGGCGGTCCAGCAGGGCGAGGGCCTCGCCCACTACACGTACTGGTACGACCATCCGCCGCTCGGCTGGATCCAGCTCGCCGCGCTGACCTGGATCCCCTCGCTGATCGCTCCCGACACGATGACGGTCGCCTCGATGCGGGGCGCGATGCTGCTGGTCAGCGGTGCGAGTGCGGTGCTCCTGTATGTGCTTGCGCGGCGGCTGTGGCTGCCGCGCTGGGCGGCGGCGCTGGCGATGGCGCTCTTCGGCCTCTCGCCGCTGTCCGTCGTCCTCCAGCGGGAGATCTTCCTCGACAACCTCGCAGTGATGTGGATGCTGCTGGCCTTCTGCCTCGCCGCGTCGCCGAGCCGGCACCTGTGGCACCACTTCGCCGCGGGGCTCGCGGCGGCGGTCGGGGTGCTGACGAAGGAGACGATGCTGGTGGTGCTGCCGGCGCTGCTGGTCACGATGTGGCGCTTCAGCCATCGCGACACCCGCAAGTTCGCGGTCACCGGCGCGGTCACGGCGTGCGCGCTGATCGGCTTCTCGTATCCGCTGTTCGCCCTGCTCAAGGGCGAGTTGCTGCCCGGCGAGGGCCATGTGTCGCTCTGGGAGGGCATCACCTACCAGATGAGCCGCGAGGGCTCCGGCTTCATCCTCAGCGAAGGCACCGGCTCGCACGGCGTCTTCGAGTCCTGGCTCTACTACGACCGTGTGCTTCCCCTCGGGGGCCTCGCGGGCGCGGCGCTGCTGCTGGCCACGCTGCGCTGGTCGGTGACCGCGCGGGCGCTCGCCGGTCCCGCGCTCGCCGTCGCGATCCTCGCGGCGGTCGCGCTGCGGCCCTCGGGCTATCTGCCCGCCATGTACGTCATCCAGGCGCTGCCCTTCCTGGCGCTGGTGCTGGCGGGCGGCGCGGCGAGCGTGGCGCACGCGGTGCTGCGGCGGTGGCGGCGGCCGGGGGAGGGGCGCCCGCTGACGCTCGCGCGCCGCACGGTCGCGGTGCTGCTCGCCGTGGGCGCCGCGGCGTACGTCGTCCCGCGCTGGTACGACGGCGTACGCACCGCCGTCACGGCCGACGCCAACGCCCCCTACCGGGCCGCGGCGACGTGGCTGAGGACCGAGGTCGCCGACCCCGCCCGCACCCGGGTCCTCGTCGACGACGCGCTCTGGCTCGATCTCGTCCACGCGGGGTACGAGCCCGGCCTGGGCGCGATCTGGTTCTACAAGGCCGACCTCGACCCGGCGGTGGCCAGGACGATGCCCGGCGGCTGGCGCGACCTCGACTACGTCGTGGCGTCCCCGACGGTACGCCGCGACGCACGCGACCTGCCCAATGTGCGGGCCGCGCTGGAGCATTCGACGCCCGTCGCCACCTTCGGCGAGGGCGAGGACCGCATCGAGATCCGCGAAATCGGGGGAGCTGAGCCGAAGTGACGACTCATCACACACGGGCCGAGGGTCTCGGCGATCCGTCCGGCGGCCTGTCCGCCGGCGCACCCCTGACCGTGCCGGGTGCGCTCCCGGAACCCGCAGGCGTCGCCGAGCCGGCCGTCGTCACCATCGTGATCCCGACCTTCAACGAGTCGGGGAACGTACGCGAGCTGTTGGCACGGCTCACCGAGTCGGTGCCCTCGCGGCTGCCCTGCGAGGTCGTCTTCGTCGACGACTCGACCGACGACACGCCCGCCGTGATCGCCGATGCCGCACGCGACTGCCCGTTCCCGGTGGCCGTCATCCACCGGGACGTGGCCGAGGGCGGGCTGGGCGGTGCCGTCGTCGAGGGGATGAAGGCCGCGGGGTCGGACTGGATCGTCGTGATGGACGCCGATCTCCAGCATCCGCCGGGCCTCGTGCCCGATCTCGTCGCCACCGGCGAGAAGGAGTCCGCCGATCTCGTCGTCGCCAGCCGCTATCTGCCCGGCGGCAGCCGGTCCGGACTCGCCGGCGGGTACCGGATCGCCGTATCGCGCGCTGCGACCCTGCTGACGAAGGGGCTGTTCCCCCGCGCCCTGTACGGGATCAGCGACCCGATGAGCGGCTTCTTCGCGATACGCCGCGCCGCCGTGACCGCCGAGGCGCTGAAGCCGCTGGGCTACAAGATCCTGCTGGAGCTGGCCGTACGCTGCCGGCCCACCGCCGTCGCCGAGGTGCCGTTCGTCTTCCAGGACCGCTTCGCCGGCGAGTCCAAGTCGACGGTGAAGGAAGGCGGGCGCTTCCTGCGGCATCTGGTCGAGCTGCGCACCGCCTCCGCCCCGGCCCGCATGGTCGCCTTCGGGCTGATCGGCCTCACCGGCTTCGTGCCCAATCTGCTCGCGCTGCACGTCCTGGCCGGCGCGGGGCTGCACTATCTGCCCGCCGAGATCGTCGCCAACCAGTTCGGCGTGATGTGGAACTTCCTCCTCATCGAGGTGCTGCTCTTCCGCGACCGGCGCCACCACCGGCACTGGGCGGACCGCATGGGCCGGTTCGCGCTGCTCGCCAACGCCGATCTCGTCCTGCGCATCCCGCTGATCGCCCTGCTCGTGGGCGAGTTCGGGCTCGCGGTGCTGCCCGCCACCACGCTGGCGCTGCTCACCACCTTCGTCCTGCGCTTCGCCGGGACCGAAGCGCTCGTCTACCTGCCGCACCGCAGGAGCCGCACCCCGAGGAGCACCTCATGAAACGCCTTGTGAGACGAAGGAGAAGGACCGCCCTGCTCGCCGTCGCGGCGATGACCGCCGGACTCGTCCTCTCCGCCCAGCAGCCCGCCACCGCCGGCCCGAACCTCGTCAAGAACCCCGGCTTCGAAACCGCCGGCACCGGCACCGGCACCGGCACCGGTATGCCGTCCTGCTGGTCGAAGTCGGGCTGGGGCGACAACGACTTCACCTTCACCACGACCACCGACGCCCACTCCGGCACCGCCGCCATGAAGGTCGAGCTGACCCGCCGCGTCGACGGCGACCGCAAGGCCCTCATCACCGAGTCCGCCGCCTGCGCCCCGCAGGTCGTCCCCGACCGGCAGTACGACCTGTCGTTCTGGTACAGGTCGACGACCCCGGACACCGCCCTCACCCTCTTCCGCCACGACACCACCGCCGGCTGGCAGTACTGGACCGATCTGCGCACCCTCCCGATGGAGGGGGACTGGACCCGCTCCGAGGTCCGTACGCCCGTCATCCCGCCGGGCACGGACCGGATCGCCTGGGGCGTCTCGGTCTTCGGCACCGGCAGCGTCACCACGGACGACTACGTGATGGAGGAGGTCGCGCCGCCCGCGCCCGACCCGGTGTGCACCGGAACGCCGGAGGAGTGCGCCAAGGGCCGGTGGGACGTCATGCCCACGCAGAACCCGGTGCGCTCGATGCACTCGGTGGTGCTGCACAACGGCAAGGTGCTGCTGATCGCGGGCTCCGGCAACGACGAGACGATGTTCGAGGCGGGCACTTTCACCTCCGCCGTGTACGACCCGGTGGCGGGTACGTACGAGAACATCCCCACGCCCGCCGACATGTTCTGCGCCGGCCATGTCCAGCTCTCCGACGGCCGGGTGCTCGTGATGAGCGGCAACAAGGGCTACCCGTCCGCCGACGGCACCATCGGCTATCAGGGCCTGAAGGACTCGTACGTCTTCGACCCGGCGACCGCGACGTACACGCGCACGAACGACATGAACGGCGGTCACTGGTACCCGTCGGCGACGATCCTCGGCAACGGCGACGTCATCTCCTTCGGCGGGCTGAAGGAGGACTCGACGGGCAATGTGACGGCGGAGAAGTTCTCGGCCGCCGAGAACAAGTGGCTGCCGCTGCACCAGGTCAACCAGACCTGGTCGTTCTGGGGCCTGTACCCGTCGATGATCCTGATGCAGGACGGCCGGCTCTTCTACTCCGGCAGCCATGTCTTCGGCAACGGCACCCCGGGCACCGGCGCCTCCGTCTACGACTACGACGCCAACTCCATCACCGACGTCCCGGGCCTGCGGAACAAGGACCAGCGCGACGAGAGCGCCAGCGTCCTGCTGCCCCCGGCGCAGGACCAGCGGGTCCTCACGATCGGCGGCGGCAACAACGAGACCAACCCGGCCGCCAACCGCCTCACCGACCTGATCGACCTCAAGGAGCCGAACCCGCGGTACACGGCGGGCCCGCCGCTCCCGCAGGGCCTCGTCGACCAGGGCCAGGGCAAGCGGCCGCAGACCGGCGACGAGGGCAAGATGTTCGTCTCGGCGGTGCTGCTGCCGGACGGCAAGGTCCTGGAGACCGGCGGCGGACTGCACGACCGCGCCGACCCGGTGTACGAGGCGTCGTTCTTCGACCCGGTGACCAACACGTACGAGCCGGGGCTCGCGGCCGACCCGATCCCGCGGACCTACCACTCGTCGGCGTTCCTGCTGCCCGACGGCCGGGTGATGGCCGTCGGCGACAACCCGGGCAACGGCACGTACAACCACAACGTGTCGGTCTACACACCGCCCTACCTCCTCAAGGGCCCCCGCCCGCGCATCACTTCGGTGATCGACAAGGAGTGGCAGTACGGCGACACCCAGCGGATCACCGTCGACCGGCCCATCGCCAAGGCGGAGCTGATCCGCCCGGCGGCCGTCACGCACTCGTCCGACCCGAACCAGCGGTTCGTGGACCTGCCGATGAGCGTCCTCAGCGACACGACGATCGACCTGAACGTCACCGGCAATCCGAACCTCGCCCCGCCCGGCTGGTACATGCTCTTCGGCGTCGACGCCAACGGGGTGCCGACGGTGGCCGAGTGGGTGCATCTGGGCGGCGGTCCCGCGACGGCTCAGGCCGCGGCCTCGTCGGCCCATGTCCACGACTTCGCGAACGACCTCGCCCAGTCGCCGCGGAGGAACGGCGGGAAGCGGGCGTCGGCCCCGGTCAGTCCGCAGGTCGCGGGCTGCGACCGGCACTACGGCTCGGCGAACGTCTGCGTGCCGCTGGCCTTCCCGGAGCCGGTCAGGGCGACGACGAAGTCCCGGTGCGACTGGCTGGCGGCGCACGGCTACGGCCGGTTGAAGGTCAACGGCAAGGACGACCCGCTGCGGCTCGACCCGGACCGGGACGGCAGGACCTGCGGCAAGGGGGACCTGAAGAGGCAGCTCAGAGGGTGAGACCGCCCTTGAGCGTGTCCAGCGTGCGGTTCACGAGCGCGACCAGGTCGTCCTCCTGGTCGCGCTCGGCCCAGTAGAGCATCGCCTCGCGCAGCGCGCCCATCACCGACGCCGTGAACACCCGGACCTCCAGATCGTCGGGGGCGCGCCCGGCGCGCTCGGCGATCGGACGGGCCAGCAGCTGGGAGGTCTCGGCCATGGTCTCCGCCATCCGGCCCCGGAGCGCGGGGACTTCGGCCATGAGCCTCGTGCGCTCGTACATCTCCCGGGGTTCGTTGCGGAGGATCTCGGCGACCGCGGCGGTGAGGACGATGCGGAGGGATTCCAGCGGCGGCTCGTCGGCGGGCCGTGCCCGCAGCACCTGCTCCATGACCGGGTCGTACTCGTCGGTCAGGACGATGTCCTCCTTGGTGGGGAAGTAGCGGAAGACGGTGGACGGGGAGACCTCGGCCGCCGCCGCGATCTGGTCGATGGTGGTCGCCTCGTACCCCTGCTCGGCGATCAGCCGGTACGTGGCCCGGCGGATCGCCCGCCGGGTCTTCAGCTTCTTGCGCTCACGCAGCCCCATCGGGGGCGGAGGCGCTGCGAGCGGCGGGTGGTGTGCGGAGGCGGCCATGGGTGTCATTGTCGGACACCCGCCGAGGCCCCGGCCATGCCTGGGAGCTCGACCGGCGCCTCCTTCTGATAGTCACCGTCAAGTGATAGTGACTCTCAAAATCTGGAGGGTGTCAATACACCGGAGGGCCCGCGGCTGCTGCCGCGGGCCCTCCGGAAGGGTCGGGCTGCTCAGGCGTGCTGGTAGGCCACGAGCGAGATGCCGACGTAGTGGACGACGAAGGCCGCCAGCGTGAAGGAGTGGAACACCTCGTGGAAGCCGAACCAGCGCGGTGACGGGTTCGGCTTCTTCATGCCGTAGACCACGCCGCCCGCGCTGTAGAGCAGCCCGCCCACGATCACGAGCACGAGCACCGCGATCCCGCCGGTGCGCAGGAAGTTGGGCAGGAAGAAGACGGCGGCCCAGCCCATCGCGATGTAGCACGGCGTGTAGAGCCAGCGCGGGGCGCCGACCCAGAACACCCGGAACGCGATTCCCGCAACCGCTGCCGCCCAGACCGCCCACAAGAGCACACGCCCGGTGGAGTCCGGAAGGAGCAGCAGTGTCAGCGGGGTATAGGTACCGGCGATGATCAGAAAAATGTTCGCGTGGTCGAGCCGGCGCAGGACGGCCGTCGCGCGCGGGCCCCACTCCCCGCGGTGGTAGAGCGCGCTCACGCCGAAGAGCAGGCAGGCCGTGAGCACGTAGACGCCGCAGGCGATCCGGCCGCGCGTCGAGTCCGCGAGCGCGGTGAGCACGATTCCTGCGACGAGCACGGCGGGGAACATCCCCGCGTGCAGCCACCCCCGCAGCCTCGGCTTCAGTGGCGGCGGGTCGATCTCGGTCGCATCGGGCGCGGCTGCTGTCATGACGGCATGCTACCTACGCTTCCGTAGGTAACAGCAGACGTGCGCGACGGAGGCGAACAGGGGATACGAGTGGTAATGCTCACGTGAGAGGTCCTCTGGACATATGGGCACACTCCACGGATGATCAGATGAGTGCGGTCGGCACCGGATGAGCGCCAGTAGATCAGTGCAGTGAAGCATCCGGGTCGCAGCCCCCACGGGGCAACAACCTCAAACCCCTCACTTAGGAGCGATCGTGGCGCGCGAATTCGCGGCTCCCGGCACCACCCCCACCCATCACCAGGAACTGATCGCCTGGGTCGACGAGATCGCAGAGATCACGCAGCCGGACCGGGTGGTCTGGTGCGACGGCTCCGAGGCCGAGTACGACCGGCTGTGCGAGGAACTGGTCGCGAAGGGCACGTTCAGGAAGCTGGACCCGATCAAGCGCCCGAACTCCTACTACGCCGCGTCCGACCCGACCGACGTCGCACGCGTCGAGGACCGCACCTTCATCTGCTCCGAGAACGAGGCGGACGCCGGCCCCACGAACCACTGGAAGGCCCCGGCGGAGATGCGCGACATCTTCACCGGCGAGCAGGGAGTCTTCCGCGGCTCGATGCGCGGCCGGACGATGTACGTCGTCCCGTTCTGCATGGGCCCGCTCGGTTCGCCGCTCTCCGCGCTCGGCGTCGAGATCACCGACTCCGCGTACGTCGCCGTCTCCATGCGCACCATGACCCGCATGGGGCAGACCGTCCTCGACGAGCTCGGCGACGACGGCTTCTTCGTGAAGGCCGTCCACACCCTCGGCGCGCCGCTCGAGCCCGGCCAGGAGGACGTGCCGTGGCCGTGCAACAGCACGAAGTACATCTCGCACTTCCCGGAGACCCGCGAGATCTGGTCCTACGGCTCCGGCTACGGCGGCAACGCGCTGCTCGGCAAGAAGTGCTACGCCCTGCGCATCGCCTCCGTCATGGCCCGCGACGAGGGCTGGCTCGCCGAGCACATGCTCATCCTCAAGCTGACCCCGCCGCAGGGCGAGTCGAAGTACGTCGCCGCCGCCTTCCCCTCCGCCTGCGGCAAGACCAATCTGGCCATGCTGGAGCCGACGGTCTCCGGCTGGAGCGTCGAGACGATCGGCGACGACATCGCCTGGATGCGCTTCGGCGAGGACGGCCGGCTCTACGCGATCAACCCCGAGGCGGGCTTCTTCGGCGTCGCGCCCGGCACCGGTGAGCACACCAACGCCAACGCCATGAAGACGCTGTGGGGCAACTCCGTCTTCACCAACGTCGCGCTGACCGACGAGGGCGACGTGTGGTGGGAGGGCATGACCGAGGAGCTGCCCAAGCACCTCACGGACTGGAAGGGCAACGACTGGACGCCGGACTCCGAGACCCCGGCCGCCCACCCCAACGCCCGCTTCACCGTCCCCGCCGGCCAGTGCCCGATCATCGCGCCCGAGTGGGAGGACCCGAAGGGCGTGCCGATCTCGGCGATCCTCTTCGGCGGCCGCCGCGCCTCCGCCGTCCCGCTGGTGACCGAGTCCTTCGACTGGCAGCACGGCGTCTTCCTCGGCGCGAACGTGGCGAGCGAGAAGACCGCCGCGGCCGAGGGCAAGGTCGGCGAGCTGCGCCGCGACCCGTTCGCGATGCTCCCGTTCTGCGGCTACAACATGGGCGACTACATGGCCCACTGGCTCACGGTCGGCAAGGCTGCGGTCTCGCGGGGGGACGCCGCGAAGCTCCCGAAGATCTACTACGTCAACTGGTTCCGCAAGAACGACGCCGGCAAGTTCGTCTGGCCCGGCTTCGGCGAGAACAGCCGCGTCCTGAAGTGGATCGTCGAGCGCCTGGAGGGCAGGGCCGAGGGCGTGGAGACCCCCATCGGCATCCTCCCGACGAAGGCCGCCCTCGACACCGACGGCCTCGACCTCGCCGAGGAGGACCTGGACTTCCTCCTCAAGGTCGACACCGACATCTGGCGCGAGGAGGCGGCGCTGGTCCCCGAGCACCTCAACACCTTCGGCGACCACACCCCGAAGGAACTCTGGGACGAGTACCGCGCACTCGTCGCCCGCCTGGGCTGACGCGAGTCCCGCTGCCGACAGGGCTGGGGCCCGCCCCCGTACAACGACGTACGGTGGCGGGCCCCAGCCCTTCCCGATGGCTGCCCGGGTCAGCCGAGGGCCTTCTTCTGGTTCCAGCTGTTCGTCACGACCGTGGTGTAGGCACCGATGGCGGACGCTCCGCCACGGTAGTAGCGGACGGATCCGAACTGGTCCTTCAGACGGCGTACGCGTTCCGCGTCTTGTAGTGCCCTGGCACCGGGTGTGCGGGTCCTGGCGGCGTGGTAGGTGGTAGCGCTTCGATGGCCGGTCGAGCGAGATCGCGAAAGAAGGCCGACGCCGCTTGATCTCCTCGGCCTTCTCCGAGGTGGCGCCCGGCCACAGTGGCCGGTTGCCGGTGCCGGGTGCCGCGCGGCTTCACTGCCCCCGCCCGCGTTCCTCCAAGTACCGCGTGTGCGTCTCCTGGCGGCGGGTCTCCTGGTCGCGCAGTGTCGTCGCGATGGATTCCGCCTCGGTGCGCAGTGCGCCGAGCTGGCGTTCCAGGTGGCGTTCCGGGGGCTCCGTGCCCGGGTTGAGGCGGGTCCACCAGCGGGTGCGGGTGTAGGTGTCGACCGACTCCGGGATGTCCTGGCGGATGGCGCGGGAGAGGGCGTGGACCGATTCCGGGTCCGTCGCGAGGGCGTCGGCGACCCAGCCGGGTTCCAGGAGGGCCGTGAGCAGGGTGTCGAGTTCGGTGAGGCGGCCGGCCGCCGCGGGGGGCAGGTCGATCTCGGTCAGGTAGGCGCGCAGGCGGTCGAAGTCGGCGCGGAGTTCGTCGAGTTGTTCGGCGGGGTCGGGGAAGCCGGGGGCCGCCGGGCGTTCGGGCGGGGCGATGAGGGCTCCCGCGCGGTACAGGCCCGCGACGACGACGGGCCAGTACGCGCCCGCCGCGCCCGCGAGGGTCAGGCCGAGGCCGAGGAGGCCGCAGGCGCTGCCCGCCAGGTTCTTCTTCGAGCCGAGGTAGTCGAGCATCCGGCCGCCGCCGGTCCTACTGGTAGCCACGGATCTCCTCGAATGCTCCGTCCAGCGACCCCTTCTGCGCGTCGAAGAGCCGGCCGCCGGTGAGCCCGGCGATCCGTTCGAGCTCCGCGCGGTCGGAGTCCCCGAAGAGGATGGGGAAGACGGGGGTGTCGCGCAGCTGCCCCGGTGGCAGCCCCCGGTAGTACGTCTCGAAGCCCTCGGCGGACGCGCCGGTCGTGTTCTCGCCGTCCGTCATCAGCACGATCGATGTGAACGCGTCCTGGTTGCCGCCCTCGGGCGTCTGCCCCAGGTAGCGGTAGGCGTGCAGCAGGCTCGTGAAGATCGCGGTGTCGCCGTGCGGCGTCAGCTGGTTCACGTCCCGCTCGATGGCCTTGCGCGCCGCCTCGGGGTCGGAGGGGTCGAGCGTGTGCGTGTACAGCGACTTCACATCGGTTCCGAACGGCATCAGCGTCACCTCCTCCCGCTCCCGGAACTCCCCGGTCAGACGCAGCAGCGCCTGCTCCAGTCCTTCCATGCGCTCGCCCTCCATCGACCCGGAGGTGTCGAGGACGTACACCGTGCGCGAGGGCCTGCGCAGCTTGTTCTCGTACGCGTCGAGGAGGCCGTCGGCGACGGACCGGCTGCCGGGGAAGGGGAGCTCGCGCCGCTGGCCGGTGGCGAGCCCGGTGGCCGGACGTACGGAGGCGACGACGGGCCGGCGGAACGTCTTCTCCGTGATCGCCCGCTGCGCCTCCGGCGTCCGCAGGTACTCGGTCAGCGCCCTGCCGGACTCGCGCGCCTCCTGCGGCGCGGACGTGAGCAGCGTGAAGTCTCCGCGCACGGTCTTCGTTGCCGTGCCCTGGTCCTGATTCCGGCCTGCCAGGAAGGCGTACACGACGCCGCCCATCAGCAGCACCGCCAGGACGATTCCCACGATGCGTCTCACGTGGGGAGCGTGCTCTCGGAATCCCACATTCCAGGCGGAGTCGGATGGACGAGAGGTGAAGCGGCGATCCCGGTATGCAACCGGAATCGGCCATTCAATGACGGCCCGTCAACGACGGACTCCGGAGGTGCCGGGCCTCGGTCGGGCACCCGGTCCGCGCGCCTCCGCGGCCCGCGGACCGGGGCGTCAGGGGGCGCCGACCAGCTGCGCGTCGCGCAGGGCGGCGTTGTGCGCGTCCATGCGCTCGGCGGCCAGGATCGCGGCGGCGGTGTCGGCGCGGGACGCGGCGACGACGAGGGCGCGCCCGGCGAGCGCGAGGGCCCGCCGGTGCAGGGCGGCCGGGTCGCCGCCGGTCAGCCCGGCGTGCCGGGCGGGCGGGGTGCCGCGCAGCCGGGCGACCTGCTCGGCGATGCGGTCGGCGGCGGCGTCGAGCCCGAGCTCGTCGGTGACGGCCAGGAGGGCTCCCAGGTGACCGGCGAGCTGGATGTCGAGCTCCTCCTCGCGGGTGCGGTGGGGGAAGTCGGACGCGTCGGCCACCGAGTGGACGGACTTCGAGCGGATCGGTTCGTACATGGCGGGGGCCTCCTCGCACGGTCAGGAGACCATCCTACCTTGGATCCAGTCTAAAGTTATGCCCGATCGGAAAACCGGCCAAGATCCTGGTCCGGCGGCGGGGCTAGGGCGTGTTGCGAAAGTAGCGTCGTCCGCCCGTAGGGCGGGCGCGCAGACGGGACTTTCGCAACACGCCCTAGTGCTGGCTGTATCCGTCCAGGAAGTTACCGATCCGCGTCACCGCGTCCGCGAGATCCTTCGTGTTCGGCAGCGTGACGATCCGGAAGTGATCGGGCTCGTGCCAGTTGAAGCCGGTCCCGTGGACCACCATGATCTTCTCGGACCGCAGCAGGTCGAGCACCATCTGCCGGTCGTCCTTGATCTTGTACACGGCCGGGTCGAGCCGCGGGAAGAGATACAGCGCGCCCTTGGGCTTCACGCAGGTCACGCCCGGGATCCGGGTGAGCAGGTCGTACGCCGTGTCCCGCTGCTCCAGCAGCCGCCCGCCCGGCAGCACCAGGTCCTCGATCGACTGCCGCCCCTGGAGCGCCGCGGCGACCGCGTGCTGGGCCGGCATGTTCGCGCACAGCCGCATGTTCGCCAGGATCGTCAGGCCCTCGATGTACGAGACCGCGTGGCTCTTCGGGCCGCAGACCGCGAGCCAGCCGCTGCGGTAACCCGCCACCCGGTAGTTCTTGGACATCCCGTTGAAGGTCAGGACCATCAGATCGGGCGCGATCGAGGCGGTCGGGGTGTGCGTGGCGCCGTCGTAGAGGATCTTGTCGTAGATCTCGTCCGAGCAGACCACCAGCTGGTGGCGGCGGGCGATCTCGGTCAGCCCGCGCAGCATCTCGTCGTCGTAGACGGCGCCGGTCGGGTTGTTCGGGTTGATGATCACGATCGCCTTGGTCCGATCGGTGATCCTGCGCTCGATGTCCGCGAGATCCGGCATCCAGTCGGCCTGCTCGTCGCACCGGTAGTGCACGGCCGTGCCGCCCGCGAGCGCGACGGCGGCGGTCCACAGCGGATAGTCCGGCGCCGGCACGAGCACCTCGTCGCCGTCGTCGAGCAGCGCCTGCATCGACATCTGGATCAGCTCGGAGACGCCGTTGCCGAGGTAGATGTCCTCGACCGAGAGCGGAATGCCCTTGGTCTCGTAGTGGCTCATGATCGCGCGACGCGCGCTGAGCAGGCCCTTCGCGTCACCGTATCCGTGCGCGTCCCCCACGTTGCGCAGGATGTCCTCGAGGATCGCCGGCGGGCACTCGAACCCGAAGGCCGCGGGGTTGCCGGTGTTGAGCTTGAGGATGCGGTGGCCTGCGGCCTCCAGCCGCATCGCCTCCTCGAGCACCGGACCCCGGATCTCGTAACAGACGTTGGCGAGCTTCGTCGACTGGATCACCTGCATGACGTGAGCTTACGGGTGCCCGGTGAAACCCGCTTCGTGTTTTCGGCCACGCCGGGGACCCCGGGCCGGCGCGAGCCGGGAGGCCGGGGCGCCGACCACGGGGTCAGAGTGTGAACCGGCAGGTCAGGAGGTGACGACGTAACAGGTGAATTCGCCGGTCACCGACGTCTGCGTCGTCTCACCGACCGAGACGTTCACCGACGACGAGCCGGTGAACGCGAACCGTCCCGCGGGCCTGCCGTCGCGCTGCCACTCCTTCGGCGCGGCGGCGTACGCACGGCCGCACTGCTCCTCGGCGAAGTCGTTCCCGTCCTTGGCCGTCTGCTCGCCCGGGAAGGTCCGGTCCACCGCGGTCTGGGCGAACACCCGGATGTCGTGCCGCTCCGCGCAGTCGACGGGTCGTACGACCGCCACGGTGCCGAGCCCCGTGTCGGTGGCGCCGCACCGGCCGCGCTTCAGGGAGGCGACGGGGGCGAGCACCGTGCCGGCGTCCTCGACTCCTGCGCCGTCCTTGCGTGTCCTGCGGTCTTCATCCCCACCCCTTGTCCCCACCCTCGTCCCCACCGGGTGGTCGCCTCGTGCGACCAGGCCATATTTCTCGGCCGCGCCCCCACGTCACCAGCACAAGATGATCACGAGAGGGGGAACAGGTGCCGTTCGGGCCGCTGCCCGTGCGGCCCAATCAGGCGTGCCGTGCGGCGTCGCAGCACGTACAAAACAGGCATGGGGGAAACCACGCGCCGCAGCGCGCTCGTCGTCTTCCTGGAGCTGGAGCCGTAGACCATGTCCGAAACCGGCGAAGCAACCGTCTGCCCGTTCGACTTCAGCGAGGCCCTGGAGTTCGATCCCTCGCTCACGATGCTCATGGCCCGCGAATCCGGCGTCACCCGGATCCGGCTGCCGTACGGCGACGCGGACGCGTGGCTGGTCACGGGCTTCGAAGGGGTGCGGCAGGTGACCACCGACCACCGGTTCAGCCGGGCGGGGATCATGGGGCGCGACTATCCGCGGCTGACGCCGGAGCCGATCGTGTCGCCGGAGTCGATCAACGTGATCGACCCGCCGCGCAGCACCCGTCTGCGCCGGCTGGCCTCGCAGGCGTTCACCAAGCGGCATCTGGACGCGATGCGGCCGGCGATCGAGCGGCTGGTGGACACGCTGCTCGACACGATGGCGGAGCAGGGGCAGCCGGCCGATCTGGCGGCGCACCTGTCGAACCAGCTGCCCCAGCACACCATCTGCGAGCTGCTCGGCATCGCCCCGCAGGACCGGCCCCGCATGCAGGAGTACGCCCACCAGCTGCTCTCCACCAGCCCGGAGAGCCGGAAGGTCGCTGCGGCCGCCAAGGCGGAGCTGCGGGAGTACTTCGGCGGGCTCGTCGCCGAACGCCGCCGCGACCCGGGCGAGGACCTGATCAGCGCCCTGGCCGCGGCCAGGGACGGCGAGGACGCCCTCGACGACCAGGAACTGGCGGTCATGGCGCTGACGCTGATGCTCAGCGGCCACGACACGGCCACCTGCCAGATCAGCAACATCGCCTACGTCCTGCTGACCCGCCCCGAGCTGATGAAGCACCTGCGGAGCCGCCCCGAGACGCTCACGCCCGTCCTGGAGGAGCTGCTGCGCTTCATCCCCTTCCGCAAGGGCGTCGGCATCCCCAGGGTCGCCCTGGAGGACGTGGAGATGGACGGCGTACGGATCCGGGCGGGCGACTTCGTCCATGTGTCCTACCTGACGGCGAACCGCGACCCCGAGCGCTACCCGGACCCCCACACCATCGACCCCGACCGCGCGCCCCAGCCGCACATGACCTTCGGCTGGGGCGGTCACCGCTGCATCGCCGCGCCGCTGGCCATGGCGGAACTGGAGGCGGCGATCGGCCGCCTCCTGGAACGCTTCCCCGAGCTGCGCCTCGCGGTGCCGCCGGAGGAGGTGGTCTGGGACACCGAGACGATCCGGCGCTTCCCGGTCGAGCTGCCGGTCGCCTGGTAGTGCCGCACGGCGCAGCTTCAACCGACCTTGCGCAATTCGCCGTCGTCGAAGACCGCCACCATCATGAGGCTCCCGCCGAGGGCCTTGATGTAGCGTGCCACGACATCGGTGCCGGACACCTGGCCGCTCTCGATCTGTGACACGCGGCCCTTGCTGACACCCATGCGCTCGGCGACCTGCGCCTGTGTGTAGCCGCGCTCCTCTCGCATCTCGACGAGCCGCCAGGCGCGAGCCTCGGTGAGCAGCCGCTCGGCTCCCTGGACGAAGGCGCCGCTTCCGCCCGCGAGCTCTTCTGCCCGCTCGCGGTGGCCACTCGCCGACCACTTGACGTGTCCGCTCACTGTCCCAGCTCCTCCGTACGGGCGGCGATGTACTCCGTGTACCGGCGCTCCGCCATGGGGATCGCCTCGTCGTACCAGGCTTGCCAGCTACCGGCCTTGTTGCCCGCCACCAGCAGGATGGACGAGCGCCACGGGTCGAACATGAAGAGGATGCGTATCTCGCTGCGCCCTGTGGATCCAGGCCGTAGCTCCTTGAGATTGTGCAGGACCGAGCCCTTGATCCGGTCCACCAACGGGCGCCCTTCGGCGGGACCGTTGCACACGAGGATCCAGATGGCCTGATTCACCAGCACGTACGAGATCGGATCGGCCTTCTCCAGGTCGTTGAGCCACTGATCCACCTCGCTGGTCAGGTAGACGTCCCATTGCTCTGACACATCCCTACCTCTCCTGAGTTTAGCAAAAGCTAAACTGCTGTGGGATGGGAGGTCGCGGGTTCGGGACTTGTTCACTCCAATGGGTGTCTGTGGTGTTCCCTCGCGGGGTGAGGGGGGCGGGGCTACCCGTCCTGGTCCGCGCCCAGGTTCGGCGGGTTCGGGATCCGGTTGCCGAAGTAGTCGCGGGTGAGGCCGTCGCCGATCGGGAGGCCCGCGCCGAGGGCCGGGGAACCGGCGCTCAGGCGGACGTCGCGCGGGGTCGTCGGGGAGGCGGAGACGAAGAGCGGGTCGGCGGTGAGGGCGGCGGGGTCGCGGGGCTGGGAGGTGTGCCAGTAGAGGTTGTTCTCGTAGACGCTCCGGGTGTCGATGATCGGGGATCCTGCCGAGGGGGCGCCGACGAAGACGTTGTTGCGGAAGGTGACGCCGGTCGGGCCGTTGTTGGAGACGAGCGCCGTGTCCGCGCGGTCGGTCACGATCGTGTTCGCGTAGATCTGCGTGTCCGTGGTCGGGGCGCAGACGACCGAGACCACGCCGTAAGGAGCCATCGTGTTGCGGTCGTTGACGCTGATGTTGTGGCGGACCCGGTTGCCGTTCGTGGTCATTCCCGCGCCGTTGCAGACCAGCAGGAAGCCGCCTTCGTTGTCGTGGCTGTAGTTGTACTGGTAGACGTTGCGGTTGTTGCCGCCGTCGATGTCGTACGCCATCGAGTCGAGGGTGCCGTGGCCACCCGTCACCTCGTTGTACTGGTAGAGGACGTCGTCCGAGTTCCACGCCCAGATACCGGCGTTGTAGCCGGCCGAGCGCATGTTGAAGCCGTTCACGTAGTTGTGCTCGACGAGCGCGCCCTTCGCCGTCTGGACGACGATGCCGTCGCCGCCGACGTCGTACACCTCGTTGCGGTGGATCCGCAGACCGGTGATCGCCTCCCAGCTCGTGCCGGGTCCGTTCGGGTGCTCGGGCCTGCGGCCCCAGGTGGAGGAGGTGCCGATGCCGGTGCGGTCGGTGCGGCGGACCGTCGAGTCCTCGATGCGCACGCCGTCGAAGCGCGTCGGCACGGCCGAGCCCGTGACGGAGAAGAGGATTCCGCCGCTGGGGTCCGGGTCCTTGAAGTCGGCGCCGTTGACGTCGTGGACGTCCACGCCGTCGACGACGTAGTGGCTGCCGGTGCCGAAGTCCGTGAGGCGGACGAGGAGGCCCGCGCGGCGGTCCGTGGTGGTCGGGGCGCCGGTGTTGGAGATGTCGAGGTTGCGGACCTCCCAGCCCTCGACGTTGAGCAGCAGCACGGCGGCGCGGGCGCCGCCGCCCTCGATACGCGGTTTGGCGCCCTTGCCGTACGCGTCGATCGAGATCGGCTCGGCCGCCGTGCCGGAGCCGGTGGGGGCGAGCACCCCCGCGCAGGTGCGGCCGCGGCGCAGCAGCAGCCGGTCGCCCGGCCCGTAGGCGCGCGACGCCCGGTCGAGGGTGCGCCAGGCCGTGGCGGTGCCGGTGCCCGGGGCGTCGTCGCTGCCGCGCAGACAGTCCACGTAGTACGTGGTGCCGGCCGGCGCGTGCGCGGCGGCGGCGGTCGCGGGCAGGAGTCCGGTCAGGGTCGCGGCGAGCGCCACGAACGTACGCATCAAGGGAATCGCCATGGGCGGGAAGCTATGGCCGGGGCGGTCTCCCGGGCCATGGACGTACGTGCCTGGTGGTTGGACGTAAACGGTACGCTCGGCAACTCGACAATCCGTACGAAACGTCGAGGTGCGGCGACGCGCCGACGCGCAGGATCGGGGTCCGGGATCGGGGTCCAGGATCGGGGTGGAGGTGAACCGCACGCTCATGTGGCCGCGAAGCGCCGCCGGAACACGCCGGCTCGGGGCCGTCGGGTCGCTCGCCGTTGCCGCCGGGGGCATGGCCGCCGGGGCGCTGCCCGCCCGTGACCCCTGGGGCCTGTGGGTGCCGCGGGGATCCGCCACGACCGTCGCCGCGTCGGTCCTCGCGTACGCCGGGCTCACCCTGCTGGTCATGGCCTGGTGGGCGTACCGGGAATCGGCCGCGGAGCAGCGGGTGCGCGACACCGTCGTCACCCTCGGCTGGTGGGTCGCGCCGCTGCTGCTGGCGCCGCCCCTCCACAGCGCCGACGTCTACAGCTACCTCGCCCAGGGCGCGATGGTCCTCGACGGCCACGACGTCTACGCGCACGGGCCGTCGGCCCTCGGCCCCGACTCACTCGGCGCCGACGCCGCGGCGAGCGTCGGCGGGAACTGGACCGACACGCCCGCGCCGTACGGCCCGCTGTTCCTCGTCCTGGCCGAGGCCGTCACCTGGACGACCGGCGGGGCCGTCGTGCCCGGCGTGCTCGGGCTGCGGCTCCTGGCCGTCGGGGCGCTCGCACTGATCGTGTGGTCCGTGCGGCGCCTCGCCGTGGAGTGCGGCACGAGCGAGAGCGGCGCGGTGTGGCTGGCGGCGCTCAACCCCCTGACGCTGATGCACGTCGTGGGCGGCGCGCACAACGACGGACTGATGATCGGGCTCATGCTGACCGGTGTCTGCTGCGCGCTGCGCGGGCGCTGGCTGCTGGGCAGCGCGGCCGTCGCGCTCGCGGCGACGGTCAAGTCACCGGCCGCCGTGGCCCTGTTGTTCATCGGCGTCATCGCCGTACGCCGCGGGGACGGGCCGGTGCTCCGCCGGGTGGCGACGGCGGTGCTCGGGCCGGTCGCGGTCGCGGCGGCCGTCGCGACCGCGGCCACCGTCCTCGGCGGCACGGGCTTCGGCTGGCTGCGCACCCAGGGCGTCGCCGCGGCGATACACACGCCGCTCTCCCTCACCAGCGACCTCGGCCTCGCCGCGGGGTACGCGGCCCGCCTGGTCGCGGGCACGGACCCCTTCGCGGTCAGGAGCGCGGCCCAGAGTCTCGGCCTCGCCGCCGCGCTCGCGGTGATCGCCGTGCTCGCGCTACGGGCGCTGCGCGGGCGGCTCGATCCCGTCCGTGCGCTGGGGCTTTCGCTGCTGGGGCTGGTCGCGCTGTCGCCGATGGTGCAGCCGTGGTACCTGCTGTGGGGGACGGCGGTGGCGGCCGGGGCCACGGCGTGGGCCGACGGCACCGACCGGACCGAGCACAGCGAGTGGACCGACCGGACCGACCGGACCGTGCCGGTCCTGATGGTGCTCTCGGTGGCGCTGGTGTACGAGACGCATCCGTCGGGCCACACGCCTGCCTACGGATTCGTGCTGGCGGGCGTGGCGGCGGCCGTGGCGACCGTGTCCGTCCGCCGGGGCCCGGGGCGACGACCGGAACCCGGCCCCGTCCTCACGGCGGAGCGGGCGTACTGACGGGCGTACTGACGGGCGTACTGAGGGCGTACTGAGGGCGTGCTGGCGGGCGTACTGGCGGGCGTACTGGCGGACGTACTGCCGGGCTGCTGAGCAGAGGCGCGCGCCCGCACACCACCTGCGGGTCTTCGACGGCCGGGTCACCCTGGGCAGCTTCTTGCGGTCGCGGTACGGACGATGCGGGGCGACGCTGTGACTGTCAGGCAACGCGGAAGGTGGCGGCCATGTCGAACACACGCGGCGGGGCCTGGCCGGGCCCGACCGAGCCCCGCAACGAGGACTGGGTGACGGGCGCGCCCTTCTTCGCCGGCTTGGCGCTGGAGCTGAGCGGAACGCTGAGCGTCGCTCTGGGGGCCGCCGGTATCGCGAACGACACCATCTTCAGGGCGGCTCGGTACGTCTACCGGTTCGATCTGACCGCGTGGGGCTGGATCCATGTGGTGATCGGCATCGGGCTGATCGCCGCGGGCCTGGGGGTGCTGGCAGGCAAGAGCTGGGGCAAGTCGGCCGGTATCGCGCTGGGCGCGGTGAGCCTGATCACCCAGTTCCTGTTCATCCCGTACTACCCGTTCTGGTCGATCAGCGTGATGACGCTCGACCTCCTCGCCATCTGGGCGTTGAGCAGGTCGGGCGAGGCCGACTGGCGGGCTCGGTAGGCGGGTCTCCCGCGACGCCGCCCCCTTACACCCGGGGCATCAGGGCGGGCGCTCACAGTCCGACGGTGCCGTCGATGCCTTCCCGGAGGAAGTCCGCGTGGCCGTTGTGCCGCGCGTACTCGTGGATCAGGTGCAGCATCACCAGCCGCAGGGAGACGTCCTCGTCCCACCGCGGGAAGTACCCCGTCACGTCGAGCGATTCGGCCTTCCGCTCGATCCTGCGTGCGTGGGCGATCTCCGCCTCCCAGGCGGCGAACGCCTCCGCGGCCGTCGCGTCCGACGTGTCGAACGCTTCCTGGCGGTCGCCCTTGTCCGACCAGAGGAAGGGGACGTCCTCACGGTCGATGATCCGGCGGAACCAGGTCCGCTCGACCTCCGCCATGTGCCGGACGAGGCCCAGCAGGGAGAGCGTCGACGGAGGCATGGACGCACGGCGCAGTTCGTCGTCGGAGAGGCCCTCGCACTTCATGGCGAGGGTCGCGCGGTGGTAGTCGAGATAGGCGCGCAGCGTCTCGCGCTCGCCGCCGCGCACGGGTGGTGAGGTGCGTTCGTCGGTCACTTCGGCCTCCTCCGTGACGAGCGTTTCCGCGAGGATATCGGCGCGCCGGAAGGGGGCTCGCGCCGAACTCCGAAGAAATGTCCGGTTTATCGCTCTGCTCGATTCGGAACCCCACAGTCCCTACAATCCGCGCCCGTGACACGACAGGAGAACGCGGTGTTCGTCGACGCCTCCGGGCGCAGGCGTCGCCTCATGAGGTATGCGTCCGTCGGCATCGGTGCCGCGTGCGTCTGTTTCGTCGCCGTCGTCCTGGCCGGGTTCTTCGGGGCCGGGCCGGCCGGCGGTCCGCTGCCATGGAGCCAGAGCCGGCAGAAGCCGGCTCCCGCGGCCGACGAGCCGGGCCCGTCCACGGCCGCGCCGGGGGAGTCCGGCGGCGGCGAGCAGGGCGCGGGCCCGGGCCCGGACGCGGGGGCGGCCTCGCTGTCCGCCACCGGCCGCCCGGAAACGTCCGCGCCCGCCGCCACCGGCACCGCGGCGCCCACCGGCCCGGCCGCCACCACCGAGGCCGTCGACGGCGCCACCGCCACGGCCACCGCACCGCCCGGCAACTCCGGCAACGCCCCCCGCCGCAGCCCCGCCGCGGACGGCGCGGGCGGCGCCGAGGGCAAGGGACCGAAATGACCCGGCACGCCGTACGCAGGGATCCCCGCGCCCACTGGGTGCTGCTGACCCTCACCCTGGCCGTCGTCGCCACCGCCCTGCTCTTCAGCGGATACGGGCGCCACGAGATAGCGCCGACCGCCGCGCCCGCCACCCGGTGCCAGGGCGCCCCCGACCCCGGGTTCGAGAGCGGGACCGTTCTGCGGCAGAGCCCCAAGACCGGCGGAATCGCGCCCGGACGGATGGCTTCCGGCACTGTCGCCCTCACCTACGACGGCGGACCCGACCCGGCGTGGACCCCGCGTCTGCTCGACGTGCTGAAGGAGCATGGCGCGAAGGCCACCTTCTTCCTCACCGGCACCGAGGCCGCCGCCCACCCCGACCTGGTCCGCCGGATCAGGGACGAGGGCCACGAGATCGGCTCGCACACCTACACCGACGTCGATCTCGGCGCCGTCTCCGTGCCCCGGGCCCGGCTCGAACTCGCCCTCACCCAGAACATCCTGGCCGGCACCGCCGGCATCGGCACGCCTCTCCTGCGCCTCCCGCACACCTCGGGCCCCGCCTCCTTCTGCGGCGACACGGCCCGTGCCGCGCGCCAGGCCATGATCGACGGCTATGTCCTCGTGACCGCCGACGACCCCGCCGCCGTGGCCGCGGACGGCACCGGCATCCGCCAGTTCACCGGCTCGACGGCGGCCGTCGCCGAGACCGAGCGGCTCCTGACCTCCGACCTGACCTCCGACCTGACCGCCGACCGGGCCGCCGGCCCGGCCTCCGGTCGTGCCGCCGGTCGCACCGACAAGGTCACCTACACCACCGTCGGCGCCGGTCTCGGCCTCGGCCCCACCGGCTACACCGTCTCCGCCGCGGCCGAGTGGAAGGGCGCCGCCGTCGTCCGCGCCCAGCAGGCGTCCCGGGCCTTCGCCGACGCCATGACCTGGTTCCTGCTCGCGGCCGGCATCATCACCGCCGCCCGGCTGGTCATGCTGTTCACCGTCGCCCGCGTGCACGTCAAGCGCGTACGGGCCAGGCGCTCCCGGCGCCGCGGCGCCCCGCGCCGTCCGCCGCTCACCGACCCCGTGTCCGTGATCGTCCCCGCCTACAACGAGGAGGCGGGCATCGAGGCCACGATCCGGTCCCTGCTCGCCTCCACCCACCAGGCCGTCCAGATCATCGTCGTCGACGACGGGTCCACCGACCGGACCTTCGAGATCGCCGACGCCATCGAGGACCGCCGGGTCATGGTGGTCCGCCAGCCCAACTCCGGGAAGGCCGCCGCCCTCAACACCGGCCTCGCCTGGGCCCACTTCGACATCGTCGTGATGATCGACGGCGACACCGTCTTCGAGCCCGACGCCGTCTTCAACCTCATCCAGCCGCTCGCCGACCCCGGCGTCGGCGCGGTCAGCGGCAACACCAAGGTCGGCAACCGGCAGGGCATCCTCGGCCGCTGGCAGCACCTCGAATACGTCATCGGGTTCAACCTCGACCGCCGGATGTTCGACGTCCTCGAATGCATGCCGACCGTGCCGGGCGCGATCGGCGCGTTCCGCCGCGAGGCCGTCGTCGGTGTCGGCGGAGTCAGCGAGGACACCCTGGCCGAGGACACCGACCTGACGATGGCCATCGGCCGGGCCGGCTGGCGCGTGGTCTACGAGGAGTCGGCCGTCGCCTGGACCGAGGCGCCCTCGACCGTGCGGCAGCTGTGGAAGCAGCGCTACCGCTGGTGCTACGGCACCCTCCAGGCCATGTGGAAGCACCGCGGCGCGCTGCTGGAGCGGGGCGCCGGGGGCAAACTGGGCCGCCGCGGGCTGACCTATCTGCTGCTGTTCCAGACGGTCCTGCCGCTCCTCGCCCCGCTGGTCGACGTCTTCGCCCTCTACGGCCTGCTGTTCCAGGGCGCGGGCCGGGCGGCGGCGGTCTGGCTCGCCTTCACCGCCGTGCAGGTCTTCAGCGCGCTGTACGCCCTGCGGCTGGACCGGGAGAGGTTCGAGCCGCTGTGGACGCTGCCGCTCCAGATCTTCGTCTACCGGCAGCTGATGTATCTCGTCGTCGTCCAGTCCGTGGTCACGGCGCTACTCGGCAACCGCCTGCGGTGGCAGCGCATGCAGCGCACCGGCTCGGCCACGGACACCCTGGAGGACCGCCGAGCGGTCAACGCCTGACCGGCGGAGTTTCGGGCCGCGAGAGATCGATCGCTCATGTGTTCGGTTTTCTGGTTACTCTGGATCCATGGCAGGAGTCCATCTGCAGGGTTCGCTCTTCGACCAGACCGACGAGATCCGCCTCGGCCCGCTGGAGGGCGTCCGCCGCACCGTGCTCGGCCGGGGCGCCTGGCTCGACGTCCTGCCCGGCTGGCTCCGCGGCGCCGACGCGCTGTTCGAGGAACTGGCCGGCGGCGTCCCGTGGCGCGCCGAGCGCCGCCAGATGTACGAGCGCGAGGTCGACGTGCCCCGTCTGCTCGCCTACTACGGCGACGGGGACCCGCTGCCGCACCCCGTCCTCGCCGAGGCCCGCGACGCGCTCTCGGCGCACTATGCGGCCGAACTCGGCGAGCCCTTCGTGACCGCCGGGCTCTGCTGCTACCGCGACGGCCACGACAGCGTCGCCTGGCACGGCGACCGCATCGGCCGGGGTGCCCGCGAGGACACGATGGTCGCCATCCTCTCCGTCGGCGACCCCCGTGACCTCGTCCTGCGGCCCCGGAACGGCACCGGCGCCCACGCGCCCGTCCGCAAGGCCCTCGGCCACGGCGACCTCGTCGTCATGGGCGGTTCCTGCCAGCGGACGTGGGAGCACGCGATCCCGAAGACCACCCGCGCGGTGGGCCCCCGGATCAGCATCCAGTACCGCCCCCGCGGCGTGAACTGACCTCGCGTCGCCGACCGGGCGCCGCCAATCCCGGCGCCGCTACCCCCCGATGAACGTGACCGTCTCGTCGAGCGGCGCGCGGCCCGTGCGGGTGTAGTCCACCGCGGGGTCCTCGAACCCGATCGACATGCCGCAGAAGAGCATGAGCTCGTCCGGGGGCGACACGATCTCGGCGACGGTCCTGCGGTATTTCGCCCATGCCATCTGCGGGCAGCTGTGCAGCCCTTCGGCGCGGAGCAGCAGCATCACGGTTTGCAGGTACATGCCAACATCGGACCATTGGGGACTGCCCATGTCGCGGTCGATGTAGCAGAACAGGGCGGCGGGGGCTCCGAAGCAGTCCCAGTTCGCCGAAGCGGCTCTCTGGCGTGCCTCCAGGTCCTCGCGCGGAATGCCGAGTGAGCCGTAGCGCTGCTCGCCGAAGGCGGACCGGCGGTCGTGGTACGGGGACTTCAGCGCGGGCGGGTACTGCTGGTACTCCGGCTCGTCCCAGGCGTCGGCCGTGGCCACGCGCTCGCCGACGCGCTTCCTGAGCTCGGCCAGTGGCGCGCCGGTGAGCACGTAGGCGTGCCAGGGCTGGAGGTTCGATCCGGACGGTGCCCATGTCGCGGCGGAGAGCACGCGCTCCAGCACCTGTCTCGGGACCTCCCGGTCGGTGAATCCGCGTACTGCCCGTCGGCTCGTGACCGCCTCGTAGACGTCCACGATCGCCCACCTCCCACTGCTGCTGGACGTTTCCCATCTCCGTTACACTCGCAACGGTATCATTCGATACTATCTTCAGTGTAACTGTCATCGAGTGCCCATCAGCCCCTGGTTTGCCGCCTCGGGTGCCGCTCTTTGGAGGAAGTCCATGGCCACGCTGCTGCACATCGACTCGTCCGTGTTCCCCGGTGAGGCGTCCTCGTCCCGTTCGGTCGCCGGCGCCTTCCGCAAGGCATGGGAGGAGCAGCACCCGGAGGGCACGGTGATCCATCGCGACCTCGCCGCCGACCCCGTCCCGCACATCACCGCCGCCGCCCACACCGCCTGGTACACCGCCAAGTCCGAGCGCACCCCGGAGCAGTCCGCCGCGTTCGCCGCGCGTGTGGAGCTCATCGAGGAACTGGAGCAGGCGGACGCCGTCCTCATCGGCGCCCCGATGTACAACTTCTCGATCCCGTCGACCCTCAAGGCGTGGCTGGACAACGTGATCCTGGTCGGCCGCACCTCGGGCGAGAGCCACTCGGCCCAGGGCACCCCGGTGGTCGTCGTCGCCAGCCGCGGCGGCTCCTACGCCCCGGGCGCCCCGCGCGAGGGCTGCGAGTTCGTCCTGAACTACCTGGACACCGTCCTCACGGTCAGCCTCGGGCTGGACGTCGAGTTCATCGTCCCGGAGCTCACCATGGCCCCCCGCGTCCCGGCCATGTCCGAACTGATCCCCCTCTACGAGGCATCCCGCGCGCTCGCCCTCACGGACGCCGCCGCCAAGGCCAAGGAACTCGCGGAGCGCCTCGCTGCGTGACCCGCGGGCAGGGCGCCGTGCGACCCCCACCCCCAGGCCGTCACACGGCGCCCTTGTCGCCTGCCCGTCCGGGCACGCTCACGCCCCGCCGCCCGCGGGAAAGGCGAACCGGGTCAGCAGATCCGTCAGTTGCTCGGCCTCGCCTGGCCCCAGTTCGGCGACCAGGTGCTCCGCCAGCGGCTCCGCCGCCACATGGGCCGCGTCGAAGAGCTCGATGCCCTGCGGCGTGATCTCCACCGCCCGCACCCGCCGGTCCCCTGGAACGGCCTTGCGCACGGCAAGGCCTTTGCGCTCCAGATCGTCCACGACCCGCATGATCCCCGCCTTGTCCGACCCCGTCGCCGCCGCCAGGTCCCGCTGCACCGTGGGCCCGCGGTCGACCAGCACGATCAGCACCGCGAAATGCCGCAGCTCGATGCCGAGCGGACGGAGCGCCTCCGTCATGACCGTGGCCGCGCGCCAGTGCGCCTGGCGCAGCAGCAGGCCGAGAGCGAAAGGCGAGGCGTCCCCGGGGCGGTTGGTCGCGCGCGAGGCGGTGGTGGGCTGAGGAGCGTCGGCGGTCATGGGCGCATATTACCGCTCTCCACTCAATCGATACGGTTTCGATTGAAACCAAAGAGGGCGATTAGGCGGCGCCCACGGGGCGCAGCACGCACCGCGCGGGACCGGTCGCGCGCAACGTGATGGCCGCCATGACCGGCACCTCCAGGTCCACGGCCTCCAGCTCGTACTCACGCAGGATCATGGCGAGCGCGAGCACCGACTCCAGCATCGAGAAGTGCTGCCCGATGCAGGCCCGCGGCCCGCCGCCGAACGGGAACCAGGCGTACCGCGGCCGCGCCTTCTCCGCCTCCGGCAGGAACCGGTCCGGATCGAACCGCTCCGGCTCCTCCCAGTACCGCGGATGCCGCTGCGTCACCCACGGCGCCACCACGACGTCCGCCCCCGCCGGGATCGCGTGCCCGCCGATCTCGGTCGCCGCGACCGCACGCCGCCCGATCGCCGGCGCCGCCGGAAACAGCCGCATGGCCTCCTTGAGCACACGCGTGAGGTACGGGAGCGCCTCCAGGTCGTACGCCTCGGGGGTCCGCCCCGCCAGGATGCGTACGGCCTCGTCCCGCGCCCGGGACTGCTCCTCGGGGTGGCGGGCGAGCAGGTGGAGCGCGAACGCGAGCGAGGTCGCCGTCGTCTCGTGCCCGGCGAGCAGGAAGATCAGCACCTGGTCCCGGATCTCGGCGGCGTCGAGGCTGCCGTCCTCCGCGCTCTGCGCCTGCGTGAGCAGAGTGAGCAGGTCGTCGCCTTTCGCCGCGTCACCCTGCGCGCGCCGCTCCTCGATGATCTGGTCGCACACCGCGTACAGGTCGGCCATCGCGGAGGCGTTCCTGCGATTCGAAGGAGTCGGCCAGGTGCGGGGCGGGCTGACGGGTGAGAAGCCGCGCCGGAGCGTGTAGCTCCCGATGACGGGGAAACACCGCTCCACGACAGGAATCGCGGCCTCGACGTCCGTGCCGAAGAGGATGCGGGCCACGGCGCGCAGAGCGAGCCCGGTCATCTCGTCCACCATGTCCACGGTGGCGTCCGGCGCATCGCGCCACCGGGCCAGCAGCGCCGACGTCTCGCCGGTGACGGCGCCGGCGTACCCGTCCACACGGCGGCGGGTGAACAGCGGCTGCACGAGCCGCCGTTGCCGGAGGTAGTCGGCGTCCTGGCTCGTCAGTAGCCCGTTCCCGAACGAATCCCGGATTTCCTGGTAAAAGACGTTGTCCTTGCGGAAGTTGGCCGCATCCGTCGCCAGCACCTGCTGGGCACCCTCGGCCGAGAACACCCCGTACATCGTCATCCGCAGCCCCGGCGGGCCCGCGGTGAACCTGACGACGTCCCCGTACTCGCGGCGGGCGTCGAGATACGTGCCGAGCGCGTCCCGCCTGAGGTCGAGCATCGACCCGAGCAGGGGCAACCCCGAGGGTCCGGGTACGGGTGTGCCCGCCGCCGTCATCCTGTGACACCGTCCAGGAAGCGGGTCCAGGCGGAACCGGCCACGGCGAAACGGGGGCTGTCGTCGCCGAGCTTGGAGTCGCGGACGTGGACGGTGTGGGGGCAGGTGGCGACCTCGATGCAGTCGCCGCCTTGGCTGTCGCTGTAGGAGGACTTGTGCCAGTCGAGGGCGACTTCGATGCAGGCGCTGCCCTCGCTGTCGCTGTAGCTGGACTTGTGCCAGTCGAGGGCGACTTCGACGCAGGCGCCGCCCTGGTCGTCGCTGTAGCTGGACTTGAACCACGTGAGGTGCTCGCTCATAGCTCCTCCGCCACCTTTCTGATGAACTCCACTGAGTCCTCGATACAGAGGGCGTGCATGCGGATCATGCCATGCCGCTGGCTGAGTTCACTGACCTTGGCGGGCTCGGAGTAGAGCGCGCTCGTCGTCTGCACCTCGGAGTAGGCGTAGTGCTCGTGCTCGGAGGTCTCCAGCAGGACGATGGAACCCATGAGTGCCAGGCCGCTACACCGCCCCATCGGCAGTACCTGAATGGAAGTGTTCCGCAGTTTGCCTGCTTCCAAGAGATGTTGGAGCTGGTGCCGCATCGCCTGCTCGCCGCCGACCAACGTCCGCAGCGCCGCCTCGTACACGACGAAGTTGAAGACCGTACTGGTCCTCCGCGTCAGCGCGTCCTGGCGCTGCATCCGCGCCCGGACCCGCTCTTCCACTGTCTCATCGTCCAGCGGTGGGCAGCTCTCGCTGATCAGTGCCTGCGCGTACTCCTCGGTCTGGAGCAGGCCCGGGATGAGCAGCGGCTCGTACCAGTTCAGCGCGATCGCTTCCGCCTCGATCGCCATGTACTCCTGCGACCTCGCCGGAAACGGCTCCGGCTTCAGATACTCCAGTGCCGCCAGTAACTTCCCCTGCGCCCCGCACATCTGGTCCGCGATCTGGAGCAGCCGTGCGCTCGGCTTGCGGCGGCCCTGCTCCATCGACTTGATCGTCTCGTACTCGTAGTTCGCCTCTTTGCCCAGCTCCTCGCGGCTGACCCCCGCCTCCGTGCGCCAGAGCTTGATCTGGTTGCCGCAGTACCGCCAGGTCTCCGTCACGGGCCGCCCTCCCGGTCCTGGTACGCGCGGGGTACAACCACCGTGCGTACTCATGTCGTTACTTCATGAGGCTATTGCAGCGCCAGCAGCGTATGAGCCATGAATCAGCACATCGAGTGGCGGCTGCCCCGGGGCCCGCGCAGTGCGGGCCGCGCCCGCGCGTTTCTGGCCGGGCAGGCGAAGGAATGGAAGCTCCCGGAGGACACCGCGGAGACCGCTGTACTGCTGCTCAGCGAGCTGGTCACGAACGCCTGTCGCCATGCGAAGGTCCCGCCGGGGCGTGAGGTGTGGACGCGGTGCGTGCTCCGGCGGGACGGGGTCCTGCGGGTCGAGGTCTCGGACGCGAGCGACGTGCTGCCGCGTCCGCGTGCCGCCGCGCCGGATGACGAGTCGGGGCGCGGGCTCACGCTCGTGGCCGCGCTCGCCGACGCGTGGGGCGCGTATCCGCGGGAGTGCGGGGTCGGCAAGACGGTGTGGTTCGAGGTGGGAGCGGGTGTCACCGGCGACGGCGTGCGCGATCACGGCGGGTGTGCTGCGCTTGATGGTGTGGAGGAGGAGGAGCCCATGTCCGAAACGACGCGATCTTCCCGGCACCAGAGCGGCATGCGGGGCGCCCGCTACGGCGAGGTGCTGCTCATCTCGCCGAGCGAGGACGGCGGACTCAAAGCGGCCGTCTACAACACCTTCGGCCTCAACGACTGCCCGCTGGACAAGTGGAACGCGCTCGACGCGCGCGCCCTCGCCGAGGAGTTCCAGGTGCCGGTGGTGTTCCTGAACGGGCCCCGCTTCTGGACGATCGACGAGGTCACGACGTACGTGTGGGGGGACGTCGAGAAGTTCGACGGCCTGGAGGCCCGCTGGGCGGCCGAGGTCCGGATCCCGCCGGAGATCGACGTCACCGGGGCGTCGGCCAAGAAGCACTACGTCGAGACCACGGTGGCGCGGGACACCGAGTACGTCCTGGCCGCGGGCAAGCCCGTGTACGCGCTGGTCGCCCCCGGGGACCGGACGTACGTGCTCCAGGCGTACTCGCACACGGTGGACCCCGGCCAGACGATCGACTCGCTGGCCACGCTCGGTGACCGGCTCCGGTTGCCGGAGGGCTGGCGGTTCCGGGTCGGTACGCCCGACGAGGACCTGCACGTGCGGACGGTCGACAAGAAGGCCACCGTCCTCCAGGACGAGCTGGAGAACACCTACATGCTCCACGTCCGGTGAGCCGTCAGCGTCAGCGTCACCGCCACCGCCGCCGTCACCGCCGCCGCGTCACGTCCGGCGGATCGCCCGCCCGGCCAGTACGTCCGTGCGCTTCCCCTCCTCGATGACGAAGCTGCCGTCGATCAGGACGTGCGGGATGCCGGTCGGGAGCGTGCGGGGCGCCTCGAAGGTCGAACCGGCCGCGACCGTGTCCGGGTCGAAGAGGACGAGGTCGGCGCGGTAGCCCTCGCGTACGAGACCCCGGTCGGCGAGCCGGAGCCGGGCGGCCGGGCGCGAGGTGAGGTGCGCGACGGTCTCCTCCAGGGACAGGACGCCGAGTTCGCGGGCGTAGTGGCCGAGGTAGTGCGGGAAGGTGCCGTAGGCGCGCGGGTGCGGCTTGACGCCCTGGAGGATGCCGTCGGAGCCGCCCGTGTGGACGCGGTGGCGCATGATCGCGCGGACGTTCTCCTCGTGGCCGACGTGCTGGAGGATCGTCGAGCCGAGGCGGTCGTCGAGCAGCAGCCGGCGGGCGGTGGTCCAGCCGTCCAGGCGGCGGCCCACGAACTCCGCCAGCGCCGGATCGGCGACGCCGGAGATCTCGATCGTGTCCCACTCCATCGGCACGCCGTGGCAGCCGTCGGAGCCGATGACCTCCAGGTGGTGGCGGATCTTCTCGGCCGTCCCGTCGTCCCGCAGCCGGGCCATGACCGCCTCCGGCCCGCCCTCGCTCGCCCAGCTCGGCAGCAGCGCGACGAGGGTCGTGCAGCCGGGGGTGTACGGATAGGTGTCGAGGGAGATGTCGGCGCCCGCGTCGAGCGCCTCGTCGAGCAGGGTGAGCAGCTCGGGGGCGCGGCCCTTGTTCACGCCGAAGTTCATGGTGGCGTGGGCGAGATGGAGGGCGCAGCCGGCGTCTCGGGTGAGGCCGACCATCTCCTCGTACGCCTCCAGGGCGCCTGCGCCGTAGGAGCGGTGGTGCGGGCAGTAGTAGCCGCCGTACGAGGCCACCACCCGGCACAGCTCGGTGAGTTCGGCGTCGCCCGCGTACATGCCGGGGGTGTAGGTCAGGCCGGAGGACATGCCGACGGCGCCCTGCTCCATGCCCTCGGCGACGAGCTGCTTCATGCGCGCGAGCTCTTCAGGGGTGGCCGCGCGGTCGTCCCAGCCGACGGCGAGCATCCGCACCGTTCCCTGGGGGATCAGATAGGCCGCGTTGACGGCGATGCCCCGGCCGCCGTGGGAGCGGTCGAGCCGGTCCAGGTACTCGCCGACGGTCCGCCAGTCGAAGTCGATGTCCGAACCGTCGCCGTTCCAGCCGGTGATGGCCCTGCGGACCTCGGCGAGGGTGCGGTCGTCGACGGGCGCGTACGACAGCCCGTCCTGGCCGAGGACCTCCAGGGTCACGCCCTGGGCCGCCTTGGCGCTGTGGTCGGGGTCGCGGAGCAGCGCGAGGTCGCTGTGCGCGTGCATGTCGATGAAGCCGGGGGAGAGGGCGAGGCCGGCGGCGTCGAGGAGGCGGCGGCCGGTGAGGCGTTCGCCGCCTTCGCGGGATATCGCGGTGATGCGGCCGTCCGTGACGCCGACGTCGGCGCGGTACGAGGCGGCGCCGGTGCCGTCGACGACGCGTGCGCCGCGGATGACGAGGTCCATCTCAGAGCTCCTGTCCGCGCGTGTCAGAAGAAGGTGCGGACGTAGTCGGTGACCGTGCCGTCCGCCTCCGCCACCGGGATCAGCTGCCACTTGTCGAACGACGTGCACGGGTGCGACAGGCCCATCCCGACCCAGTCGCCGACGTCGAGCTCAGCCTCGTCGTCCGTGCGGATCCACGCGTGCTGGTCGGACAGTCCGGTGACGGTGATGCCGGTGGCGGGGCGGACGGCGCCGGTGCGCGGGTCGCGGACCACCTGGGCCTCTGGCAGGTCGAGGTCGTACGCGGCGTCGCGCTTGCCCGCGTTGGCGAACGCCTGGTGCGGGGTCGGGCGGGAGACGACCTGGGCCCAGAGGCGGAAGGCGGGCTCCAGCGCACCCTCCTCGGGGACGCGGTTGAAGGGGGTGAGGTGCTTGTAGTGGCCGTCGTCGTGGGAGACGTACGCGCCCGAGCGCAGCAGCTTCAGCACCGGTCGGGACAGCTCCGGGATCTCGGCGAAGACGTCGGCGACGGCGTCGAACCAGGCGCTGCCGCCCGCGCTGACGACGATCTCGTCCGTGTCGGCGAACCGGCCGTCCTTGTCGTAGGAGGCGGCGAGCGCCACGAGGCGGCGCAGCCAGTCCCGCACCCGCTCGGACGTGGCGTCCGGGACCTCGCCCTCGTAGCCGGCGACGCCGACGAGGCGCAGGGTGGGGGCCGCGGCGACCGCGTCGGCGACGGCCGTGCAGTCGGCCTCGCCGCGGGCGCCGGTGCGGGCGGTGTCACCCGCGCCGAGCTCGACCACGACGTCCAGGGGGCGGGACGGGGCGGCGGCGGAGAGGGCCTCGTCCATCAGCTCGACGCCGCGCACCGAGTCGACGTAGCAGACGAAGCGGAACTCCGGGTCGCGGTCGAGCTCGGCCGCGAGCCAGCGCAGGGCGACGGGGTCGACGAGCTCGTTCGCGAGGAAGACGCGCTGGATGGCGTGCGCGCGGTAGACACGGACCTGGTGCGGGACCGCGGCGGTGATGCCCCAGGCGCCGCGCTCCAGCTGGCGGGCGAAGAGCTGCGGGGACATGGAGGTCTTGCCGTGCGGGGCGAAGGCGAGGCCGTGGCGCTCCGCGTAGGTCTCCAGCAGGGCGAGATTGTGCTCCAGGGACTCCGCGGAGAGTGCGAGCACGGGTGTGGTGAAACCACCGGTGAAGAGGTTGCGCCGCTGGGCGGCCAGCTCACCGACGGTGAGGCCCTCCGCGTCCGGGGGGAGCGCCTTGAAGCGGTGGTCGACGGTCTCGCGATCGAGCTGTGCGAGGCCGGCGACGGGGTTCTCGGCGGGCATGGTGGGCCTCCTCCACACGGGCGTGCTGCGATGAGATCGCCTCGGATTGCAGCATGTGCAACGGTCATTGCGTATAGCGCTTAACGCTGTCTAACATCCGAGCCGACACCGGGTCAATGGACCCACACGACCTGTGAGGAGCGCCAGAGTGACCGTCGTGACCGGAACCGCAGCCGTGGAGGACGGCGGCGTCCTCGACGCCGTCTGCCTCGGCGAGTCCATGGTCACGTTCCTGCCGTCACGGCCCGGCCGCCTCGCCGACGTGCCGTCCTTCGCGCGCACCATCGGCGGCGCCGAGTCGAACGTGGCGTGCGCGCTGGCCGCGGCGGGGCACTCCGTGAAGTGGGTCAGCCGGGTCGGGGCCGACGGCTTCGGCGACCACCTGATCGCGGCGGTGGCGGCGTACGGCGTCGACACCTCCGCCGTCCGGCGCGACCCGGGACGACCCACGGGCATCTACTTCCGCACCGCCACCGACCGGGCGACCGACGCGCACGAAGTCCTCTACTACCGGGCCGGATCCGCCGCGTCCGCGATGTCCCCGGCGAACGTGACGCACGAGGACCTCGGCGCCGCACGCGTCCTCCATGTCTCCGGCATCACCGCCGCCCTGTCGCCCGACTGCCTCGCCCTGATGCGCGCCCTCACCGCGCCGCGCGCCGGGCGGCCGCTCGTCTCCTTCGACGTCAACCACCGGCCGGGACTGTGGCGCGACGACCCCGCCGTGCTGCTGGAGCTCGCGCGCGGGGCGGACCTCGTCTTCGTCGGCGAGGACGAGGCGGAGGACGCGTGGGGCGTGTGCGGCGGCCCCGCCGCGATCCGGGACGCGCTGCCGGAGCCGGCGGTGCTGGTCGTGAAGCAGGGGGCGAAGGGCGCGGTGGCGTTCAGCCGCTGCGTGGAGCCTTTCCCCACCCCGCCCCTTCCCGCAGTGTCGATGTGCGGCTCCGCCGCGTGGGGGGCAAGCCCCCAGCCCCCCACTGGGGCTCCGCCCCCGAACCCCCGCCGGGGCGCTGCCCCGGACCCCGCGCCTCAAACGCCGGCGAGGCTGAGTGTTCCAGCCCCTCCGGCGTTTGAGGAGCGGGGGTACGGGGGCGGAGCCCCCGAAACCGGCGTCCGGGGCGGAGCCCCGGCGGGGGCTGGGGCGGAGCCCCAGTGCACCTTCGTCCCCGCCCCCCGCGTCGACGTCGTCGCCCCCGTCGGCGCAGGCGACGCCTTCGCCGCCGGGTTCCTCTCGGGCACCCTGCGGGGGCTGCCCATGCGGGAACGGCTGCGGCACGGGCACCTCATGGCCGCCGCCGCCCTCACCGTCCCCGGCGACCTCGGCGCGCCGCCCCCCACCGCGTACGCCGACCGCCTCGCCGCCCTCGGCGACGCCGCCTGGGAGACACTTCACCTCGGCCCCGGCTGGACGGCAGCCGCGCAGGCCACGGAGGAGGTACGCACCCCATGAGCCAGACCGTCGACCGCGCCCTGAGCATCCTGCCGCTGCTCGCCCAGGGGCCCGCGGACCTGGGACAGGTCGCCGACCGCCTCGGCGTCCACAAGTCCACCGCCCTCCGCCTCCTGCGCACCCTCCACGAGCACGGCCTCGTCTACCGGCAGCAGGACCAGCGCTACCGCCTCGGCGCCCGCCTCTTCGCCCTCGCCCAGGAAGCCGTCGAGAACCTCGACGTCCGCGAGATCGCCCACCCCCACCTCGTCGCCCTCAACGAGCAGTGCGGCCACACGGTCCACCTCGCCGTCCACGAGGAGAACGAGGTCCTCTACATCGACAAGGTCGAGAGCCGCTACCCGGTGCGGATGTACTCCCGTATCGGCAAGCCCGTCGCGATCACCGTCGCCGCCGTGGCCAAGCTCCTCCTCGCCGACCTCCCCGAGGCCGAGCGCCACGCCGTGGCCGAGAAGCTCGACTACCCCATGTACACGCCCCGTTCGATCCCCAACGCCGCCGCGTTCCTCAAGGAACTGGCGACCGTACGCGAACAGGGCTGGGCCACCGACCTCGGCGGCCACGAGGAGTCCATCAACTGCGTCGCGGCCCCCATCCGCGGCACGGACGGCCGGGTCGTCGCCGCCATGTCGGTCTCCGCGCCGAACGTCGTCGTCACCGCCGACGAACTCCTCACCCTCCTCCCCCTGGTGCGCCGCACCGCCGACGCGATCACCCGCGAATACTCAGGCAAGGACCACGTATGACGACCGAGAAGACCGCGATCACCCCCGCCACCCACACCACCCCGCCCGCGAAGTTCTCCCACGGCGTCCGCAAGGGCAACATCCTCCAGGTCGCCGGACAGGTCGGCTTCCTCCCTGCCGTCGAGGGCCAGGCCCCGACCGTCGCGGGCCCGACCCTGCGCGAGCAGACCCTCCAGACCCTCGCCAACGTCAAGGCGATCCTGGAGGAGGGCGGCGCGAGCTGGGACGACGTGATGATGATCCGCGTCTACCTCACCGACACCGCCCACTTCGCCGAGATGAACGAGATCTACAACACCTACTTCGAGGAGCAGGGCCTGGGGCAGGCCCCCGCCGCCCGCACGACGGTCTACGTCGGCCTCCCCGCCGGGCTGCTCATCGAGATCGACGCCCTGGCCGTCCTCGGCTGATTCCCCTGAACCACCCGCTGCCGTACGGCACGGCGCCCACCGCAGGGGCGCCGTGCCGCGCTCCCCCCTACCCAGAACCCACCGACCGAGGTCCCCCCATGCCACCTGCCGCGCCACCCCACACCGGAGGACTGCTCCTCCTCATCGACGGCACCGCCGGACTGCTCACCGTCGCCGCCCTCGGCATCGCGCTCCTCCTCTTCCTGATCATCAAGGTCAGGCTCCAGCCGTTCGTCGCGCTGCTCGCCGTCTCGATCGCGGTCGGCCTCGCCGCCGGCCTCTCCGTCACCGAACTCTTCGGCACCGTCCAGAAGTCCGCCGCCGTCTCGGTCATCGAGACCGGCATGGGCGGCATCCTCGGCCATGTCGCGATCATCATCGGCCTGGGCACCATGCTCGGCGCGATACTCGAGGTCAGCGGTGGCGCAGAGGTGCTGAGCTCCCGCCTCCTCGGCCTCTTCGGCGAGAAGCGCGCCCCGCTGGCCATGGGCCTCACCGGCCTCATCTTCGGCATCCCGGTCTTCTTCGACGTCGGCATCTTCGTCCTCGCGCCGATCGTCTACGCCGCCGCCAAGCGCTCCGGCAAGTCGATCGTGCTGTACGCGATGCCGCTCCTCGCGGGCCTGTCGATGACCCACGCCTTCCTGCCGCCGCACCCGGGGCCGGTCGCCGCCGCGGGCCTGCTCCACGTCTCGCTCGGCTGGGTCATCCTCATGGGCGTCGTCGTCGGCATCCCGGCCGTCATCGCCGCCTGGGTGTACGCCTCCTGGATCGGCAAGCGGCTCTTCGTCCCCGTACCGGAGGACATGCTCGAAGCCGCCGAGGACGCCAAGGCGGCCGTCGCGGCCGAACGCAGGAGCTCCGCCACCGAGGCGCCGGTCTCCCTCGGCACGGTCCTGTTCATCATCGGCACGCCGCTGGTGCTCATCCTCGCCGCGACGTTCTCGTCCATCGCGCTCGACGAGTCGACCCTGCGCTCGGTCATCGAGTTCTTCGGCAGCCCCTTCGTCGCCCTGACGATCGCGCTCGTGCTGGCGTACCTCCTGCTGGGCGTCCGCCGCGGCTGGTCCCGCAAGTCCCTGGAGTCGGTCTCGACCCAGTCGCTGAAGCCGGTCGGCAACATCCTGCTCGTCGTCGGCGCGGGCGGAGTCTTCGGCGCCGTGCTCAAGGCGAGCGGCGTCGCCCAGGCGCTCTCGGACACCTTCAACGACGTGGGCCTGCCCGTCATCGTGCTGGCCTACCTGATCTCCCTCGTCCTGCGGGTCGCCCAGGGCTCGGCCACGGTCGCGATCGTCACCACGGCGGGCATCGTGCTCCCCCTGGTCGAGGGCGGCGACCACTCGCAGGCGTTCCTCGCCCTGGTCATCATGGCGATCTCGGCCGGCTCGATCTTCGCGTCGCACGTCAACGACGGCGGATTCTGGATCGTCGCGCAGTACTTCGGCATATCCGAGCGGGACACCCTCAAGTCCTGGACGGTGCTGGAGTCGGTCCTGTCGGTGGCGGGCTTCGCGGTGGCGGCGGCGTTGAGTCTGGCCGTCTGAGACGTGACACGTGCGGCGTCCGGGGCGCCGGGCCCACCGGCCCCCTGGGCCCACCGGCCCCCTGGGCCCACCGGCCCCCTGGGCCCACCGGCCCCCGGGTGCGGCGGCGGTACGCGTGCCGCCGCCGCACCCGAGCGGGTCCCCCGGTCAGTCGAAGAGGCCCTCGACGATCTCCTCGGCCGCCTCGCCGCCGATCTCCTCGGCCGCCTCTTCCACGATCTCCTCGAAGATCTCCTCGAAGATGTCGTCCATGTGCTGAACCCTCCCTGACTGACTCGGTGTTGTGCGTTGCGCCTGCTCAACGCGGCTTCCCGGAGGGGAGTTCCCGCACGTCGCCCCCGCAGGGACGACTGCCGGTGAAAGGTTGGTGTCGCCGAGTCGTACGGCGCGAGGACGCCGTTCGACGCGCCGTCCCTCAACCGCCGCAGCCGCCCCCGCAACCCCCGCATCCACCCGAGTTGCTGCCGCCGCTGGGGTCGATACGGCGCCGGACCTTGGCGTCCGAGATGGCCTTCGTACCGCGCAGGGCGACACCGAGGCCGTTCGCCTCCGTGCCGAGGTGCAGCGCGGTGGCGTCATCACCGGCTCCCCGGTCGAGGGCCGCCCAATGGGAGCCGTTGCGGGTCTCGTACTCCGCCCGCAGCCACTTCAGTGCCGACCGCCCCGCCGGAGTGAGCCGCCCGAGGCGGCCGAAGGCGTGCTGCGCGGCGAAGCCGGCGGCGGCGAGGAGGGCGAGCGGGAGGTACGGGGCGTACGGGTCGGGGGCTGCGGTGATCGCGACGAGCAGGGCGGCGACGCAGAGGAGGCCGTGTCCCAGGGACAGCCGTTTCCAGCGCCGGGTGGTCTCCTCGTCCCACAGGAACGAGTCCGCCACCAGTCGCGACGTCAGCCGCTCCACCGCCGCGGACGCCACCAGCGCCTCATGGGCCTTCGCGGTGGAGAAGGTGGCGCCGAGACCTTCGCGCAGCAGGGCCCGTTCGGCGTCCGTCCGGTCCGGGCCGCCGTCCCGAGGGGGCTGCACCGTGTGGCCGCGCCTCGTGGACACGATCCGGCCCGCGGCGTGCAGCCGGAAGAGCACGGTGTGGGTGAGGCGTTGCGTCCCGCCCGCGAGGAGCGCGACGGCGAGCGGATCGCCGGGCGGCGGCACGGCCGACCGGTTCGCGTGCTCCGCTTCGGCCCGGCGCCGGAGCCTGATCAGCACGGCCAGCGAGGCGCCGAGCGACAGCGCCGCCACCGCCGTGCCCATGCCCATGCCCATGCCCATGTCCATGTCCATGATGATCGCCATGTGGCACTCCCCCGTCGTGGCACACGAGTGTGTTGTGCCACGACGGGAGAGGTCTCAACCGTGCCCGCCGGTCACGAGCAGTACTGCTGCTCCTTGCCGATCGACCGGTACATGCAGTCCGCGTTCTCCAGCAGTTGGAGCACCGCGTCCCGGTTGCGGCTCGTCTCGCGCTCGATCACCTCGTCGGGCGGGTAGAAACCGCCGCCGCCGAAGCCCGCCGGGTACATCTCGAAGGTGTAGGCGAAGATCTTCTGGTTGCCCCACAGCCAGTCGTCGATCGACCCGTCCGTGATGTAGAGGTCGCTGGCCTGCTCCGGCGTGTAGCCGTTGCTCGCGGCCATCTTCCCGCCCACGGACGCGAAGGCGTCGCGGTCGTCCTGGGTCATCCCGGGGGCGGTGTCGGCCGTCGTGTAGCCGTACGGCCACAGGACCAGCTCGCTGTAGGTGTGGAAGTCGATGCCGGCCGTGATCTGCTGCTCGCCGCCGACGACACGGGAGCGCACGAAGTCGGCGACGACCCTCACCTCGGGCGCGGACTCCGCGGCCGGACCGCGGTAGGTCTCGGAACTCGTGGAGCCCGAAGAGCCGCCGCAGCAGCCCCACTTGAAGTTCCAGTTGCGGTTCAGGTCGGTACCGACGTAGGAGGAACCGGAGTTGGGCTGGCGGTTCTTGCGCCAGCTGCGGTAAGAGCCGGTGGCGATGTCGTACTCGCCGCCGTCCGGGTTGAGGTCCGGCACGATCCAGATCTCGCGGCCGTCGACGGCGTTCGTGACGCGGGAGTCGGTGCCGTAGTCGTCGCCGAGCTCGCGCAGCAGATAGAGCGCCATCTCGACGGTGAGGTGCTCGCGGGCGTGCTGGTGGTGGGTGAAGAGGACCTCGGGCTCGTTCTCGTCGGTGGCGACGTTGTCGCTGATCTTGATGGCAACGATGTCCCGGCCCTGGTAGGACTTGCCGATCACGCGCTTGCTCATGATCGCCGGGTGGGCCGCGATGCGCTGGTCGATCTCCGCGTTCATCTCCGCGTAGTTGTGGTAGCGGGAGTCGGCGGACGGGAAGTCGAACGGTTTCACTGCGGCGCCGGCCGCCGTGCGCGAGGGCGGTGCGGGCAGTGCTTCGAGCACATGGCCGAGGGCGCGGAGCCGCTTCGCCTGGGCCGTGTCGGCGCTGACGACGATCGCGTGGGCGTCGGCCTCGTCGATCGAGACGCCCGCCGCGGCGATGGCGGTGCGCTCGGCGACGGTGGACGGGCCGTGGATCTCGTACTGCCGGATCGTCTCTTCGGCGGGCGCCGGCGCGGCCTTTGCCGGTGCGGGTGAGGCGGTCGCCGTGAACGGGACGGCCACGGCGAGGGCGAGCAGGGCCGCCAGGGTGACGGGCCTCCTGCCGTTCCTGCCGCTGCCGCGTATGCGAAGTCGCATGCTGTCTCCTGGGTAGGGAGTGTGGGGGTGGCTGAATGCGACGTGCGGGTGTTGAGGGTGTGACGGGCACATGGTCGGGGTATGGCATGCCCCGGTCAAGGGCGACCTTCGGCCATACGTACGACAACTGCTCGACGGCGAGCGGAAAGGCGGCCGCAACCATGACGGACACCACCGAGGAAGAAGCAGGCACGCCGGTCTCCCGGCCCCGCAAGTCGAGCTGGCGCTACATCGGCCCGGGCATCGTCGTCGCCGCGACCGGCGTCGGCGCCGGCGACCTCGTCGCGACCCTGATCGCGGGCAGCAAGTTCGGCTACACCCTGCTCTGGGCCGCGGTCATCGGCTGCCTCGTCAAGATCTCCCTCGCCGAGGCCGCCGGCCGCTGGCACCTCGCCACCGGCCGCACCCTCTTCGACGGCTGGCGCAGCCTAGGCTCCTGGACCACGGTCTACTTCGCCGTGTACGTCACCGTCTGGGGCTTCGTCTACGGCGCCGCGGCGATGTCGTCCAGCGCACTGCCGCTCGCCGCGCTCTTCCCCGACTCGATGGACCTGAAGTGGTGGGGCGTGCTGTGCGGCCTCGTCGGCCTGGTCTTCGTCTGGTTCAACCGCTACGCCGTCTTCGAGAAGGTCATGACGGTGCTTGTCGGCGTGATGTTCGTGGTCACCGTCTATCTCGCCGTCCGCGTCACCCCGAACCTCGGCGACGCCCTCGCCGGCCTGGTGCCCGTCCTGCCGGACGACTCCCTCATCTACACCCTGGGCCTGATCGGCGGCGTCGGCGGCACCATCACGCTGGCCGCGTACGGGTACTGGGTCAATGCCAAGGGCTGGCACAACACCAGCTGGATGAAGGTCATGCGGCTCGACAACCGCGTCGCCTACATCACCACCGGCATCTTCGTCGTCGCGATGCTCTTCGTCGGCGCGGAGCTGCTGCACTCCGCCGGGATCGCGCTCGCCAAGGGCGACAAGGGCCTCCTCGACCTCGCCGACATCCTCGCCGACCGCTACGGCACGGCGACGGCCAAGCTCTTCCTCGTCGGCTTCTTCGCCACGTCCTTCACCTCGCTGATCGGCGTCTGGCACGGCGTGAGCCTGATGTTCGCGGACTTCGTCTCCCACTACCGCCCGTCCATCGCCCCCGCGGGCACACCCCGCGACAAGACGCCGGCCTTCCGGGCCTATCTGCTGTGGCTGACCTTCCCGCCGATCGCGCTGCTCTTCCTGGACCAGCCGTTCGGGCTCGTGATCGTGTACGGAGTCATCGGCGCCTTCTTCATGCCGTTCCTCGCGCTGACCCTGGTCTGGCTGCTCAACTCGTCCCGCACACCGCGCGAATGGCGCAACGGCATGCTGAGCAACGTGATGCTGGCGGCGGCGGGGCTGCTGTTCGTGGTCCTGTGCGTGCAGCAGGTGCGGGAGCTGCCCTGGTAGGGCCGGGGGCCCGGGGGCCCGGGGGCCCGGGGCGGCGGCTCCAGTCATACTTGCCCGCATGACCTACGGCGGCCACCCGGACCAGCACCAGCACCCCCAGGCGCCACCGGGCTTCGGTCCCCCGATCCCCGTACCGCCGTCGTACGGCGCGCCGCCGCCGCAACAGGCGCCGATCGGACCGGAGTTCATCGCGCACGACCGCCACAACTCCGTCATCGTCGATGCGACGGGTGTGGCCCTGGAGATCCAGGGCCACACCCTGGAGTTCCCGTGGCCGGCGATCTCCACCGTGCACTTCGCCCCGGGACCGTTCGGCACGGTCCTCATGGTGGCCGTCGCCCATCCCGGCGGCATGCTCTACGAGTGCCGGATCACCGCCCGCAAGCAGGCTGTCCTCCAGCAGTGGCTCGCCGAGCTCGGGCCCGTACTCCACCACTACCTGCAAGCCCTGCACCACCCGGCGAACCCGAACCGCCCACCGGCCCGGTAGGCCGGTGGGCGGTCGACGAGGGACCCGCTGCCGCTACGGCAGGTTGTGGACGTGCGGTCCCACCGCGTTGGACCAGGCGTTCCCGGCCGCCGCGTCCCAGTTGGTGGACCAGGTCATCGCCCCGCGCAGGGTCGGGTACGTACGCGAGGGCCTGAAGGAGCCGCAGTTCGTGCCCCGGGTGAGGCAGTCGAGCGCGTTCTTCACGATCTGCGGGTCGACGTAGCCACTGCCCGCGCCCGACGGGGACGCCGGGACGCCGAGGCCCACCTGGGACGGGTCGAGTCCGCCCTCCAGCTGGATGCAGGCGAGGGCGGTGAGGAAGTTCACCGAACCCTGCGAGTAGACCTGGCCGTCGCAGCCCAGCATCGAACCGCTGTTGTAGTACTGCATGTTGACCACCGTGAGGATGTCCTTCACGGCGAGCGCGGTCTTGAAGTACTCGGTGCCGGTGTTCTGCATGTCGAGGGTCTGCGGGGCCATCGTCAGGACCATCGAGGAACCCGCCTTCTGCGAGAGCTGCCGCAGCGCCTTCGTCAGATAGGTGGAGTTGATCCCGTGCTCCAGGTCGATGTCGACGCCGCTGAAGCCGTAGCTCTGCATCAGGGCGTAGGCGCTGTTCGCGAAGGCCGTCGCGGAGGCGTCGCTGTTGATGGTGACGTTGCCGCGCTCACCGCCGATGGACAGGATCACGGACTTGCCGGCGCTCTTCTTCGCCGCGATGTCGCTCTTGAACTCGTCGACCGAGCCGTAGCCGACCGCCGGGTCCAGGTTGAAGGTGATCTCACCCGGTGTCGCCGTCGAGTCGGCGAACGACACCGCGATGATGTCGTACTGCGACTGGACGTCCCGCAGCTTCTGCACGGTCGCGCCGTTGTTGAAGTTCTGCCAGTAGCCGGTCAGGGCGTGCTTCGGCACCAGCGGGTTCGGGTTGCCGCCGCCGGACGACGTCGTACCGGTCACGGCGGCCGACTTCGCCGACTCACCGGCCGCGTTGGTCGCGCTCACCTGGAACTGGTACGAGGTCGACGCGGCCAGCCCCGTCACGGTCGCCGAGGTCCCGGTCACCGACTGCACCTGGGTGCCGTTGCGGTACACCCTGTACCCCGTGGCGCCGGAGGAGCCGCTCCAGCTCAGCGCGACCGACGACGAGGTCACCGCCCCGACGGCCAGCCCGCCGGGCGTGGGCGGCACCACGGGATCGGGGTCGCCGCCACCGCCGCCGTCCGGCCCGAAGACCGAGATGTCGTCGGCGTGGTAGGCGGCCTGCCCGTACCACCCGTGCGTGTACACGGTCACCGACGTCGTGGCGGCCCCGGTGGTGAAGCCGGTGGTCAGCTGCGTCCACCCGGTGCCCCCGGGTGTCCAGGTCGACACGTCGCTCGTACCGGTGCCGCTCGCCCCGAGATACACGTACGAGCCCTGCACCCAGGCGCTCAGCTGGTACGTCGAGTTGGGCTTCACAGCCACGGTCTGCGAGCACTTCGCGTTGTCCTGCCCCGAGGGCGTCCCCTTGAGCGCGGCACCCCCGCCGTGCACGGGCGACGACACGGTCACCCCGCTCCCGCCCGTGCACGTCCAGTTGGCCAGCCCGGACTCGAACCCTGCGTTCTTGGCGTTGTTCACATCGGCGGCAAGGGCCGTCCCGGCCCCGCCGACCAGCCCGAGCCCGGCACCCATGGCCAGCGCCAGGACTCCGCCGAGCCACCTTCTCCGTCTGCGTGTGCCTGTGCGTGTCGTGCGGTCCACTTGCTGCCTCCGGTGGGGAGTCGGGGAGGAGGGCGTACATCAGGAGGTGCTTCGGGAGGTGCTTCGGGAGGTGCTTCACGAGGTACTGCGGGACGTACGGAACGGTGGCCACCGCTGGGCGTCCAAGTTGGTCCAGACCAATCGGGATGTCAAGACCTCTGGCAGAGGTGGGGGGTGGGTCGTATACGAGAGAGCCCGGACCGGGCGCCGCCGGATCGCGGGAGGTCCTGGCCAACCGGAATGCCCGGCGGGCCACGGCAGAGGCTGCCCGCTAATTCATCGAAGTAATACAGGAGTTAACTACCGGAGGACTTCGTCCGGCTTTGACTGTGTGCAAGTCGTGAGCGTTGCCGGACAGCGATCAGAAAGGTGTTCTCTGCAACGTAGGACGTGGATAAAGTGCAGAGGCAGGAGCACGAGCAGAGATCACTGCAGCGGCCGGGCGACCGGCGGCTGGAGCCGAACGGGGAATGAGCGTGCCGACCGCCATTGCTGTCACCAGCGCTGACCTGGTGCTGCCGCCAACGGATCAGCAGACGCCCACAGCGGCGCTGTTGCAGCCGCCGGACGTGCAGCCACTGGACGCCGCACTCGCCGACATGCAGGTCCTGCTGGAGCAGCACGGCTACGTCGTGGCGCTCTACCCCGCCTCGCTCCCCGCCGCCCACGAACGCAGACTGCACACCGTCCGCTCGGTCCTGGAGAGCGACCGCATCGCGCTGATGAAGCTCGATCTGCCGCCGCTCGGCATCGCCGTGCTCGTCCGGCAGTTGCGCCAGCTGTCCATCTGCGACTTCAGCGCCGGAGTCGTGGCGTCGGCCGCACGGCTGCTCTCGCACTACGTCTACGCGGGGGCTCTGCTGAACTCGGTCGCCCGGCTCGACCGGGTGCCCGTCAGCCTCAAGTCGCACGCCAAGTCATGGGTTCCCGGCTCCCAGTTCGGCGTGCTCGCCAATCCCTCCCCGCAGCTGATCAAGATCGGTGGCGGCGACGGTCTGCTCGCGGGCCCCGAGTTCGGCACGCACCTGCTCGTCGCGCAAGGGCAGATCCAGAGTGACTGGGTGACCACGACCCTCGCCCCTGCCTGGCGTGCGCAGGCAGTACACGAGACAGCCCTCCCCGCCGATTCGGCGCGGTGGTGGGGGACCGCGAAGATGATCGAATTTGCCGCCTATCTCCCGGACATCTCCATCGTCTATCAGCTGGTCGCGTCCGTGCGGCGGGAAATGTGCTCCTGGTGCGGAATGGAACTCATCGGTGATCGCTGCGGGTTCTGTTCGGCACCTCTCGCGCCCCCCGGCCCACATGGCGAGAACCAAACGCACGCGCCAGGTGTCCTGAACCACGGAACACCTATGCACCACGGGTCGTAGCCCATGCGGCGTTCGGGCCGGTGGCGGGATGACCCGGCTCCGGCCCGGGCCCGCACCGCACCGCTTCGCACCGCACTGTCCGCTCCCACCGTCCCCGTCTCCCCACGAGGTTGTCCCACCCATGAATTCACGGCAGCGCCGCGGCGTCATTCTTCTCCTCCTGTCCGTCCTCTGCGCCTTCGGCGCGTTCGTCGGCGTGCTCTCGGTGATCAGTGATGTGAATTCGAAGGTCGGGCCCGAGGTCGACGCCTACCGTGTCAAGGCGGACGTGGCCCCCTACACAGCGCTCCAGGCAGGCCAGTTCGAGAAGGTCAAGATGCCGAAGCGCTGGCTCTCGCAGAACGCGGTGACCGACATATCCACGGTCGACGGCAAGATCGCCGTGACACAGCTGCGCAAGGGCTCGCTGCTCCAGGACGACATGATCGTCAAACGGCCCGAACTGGAGGCCGGCGAGCAGGAGATCGCCATCATGATCGACGCGGCCACCGGTGTCGCGGGCAAGATCACCCCGGGTGACACGGTCAACATCTTCGCCACCTTCGACGACGAGGGGAAGGACGGGGGCGAGGTCGCCGAGTCCCGCATCATCGTCGCCAACGCCAAGGTCATCGACGTCGGCAGGCTGACCGCGCTGGAACCCAAGGGGGACGACCGGGACCGCGCGGCCACCGAGGCCGTGCCGATCACCTTCGCGCTGAACACCACGGACGCCCAGCGCGTCGCCTACGCCGAGTCCTTCGCCGTGCACGTACGCCTCGCACTGCTCGCCAAGGGGAGCCCCACCACCCTTCGGCCGGGTGACGGCCAATACACCCTCGACGAGGACAGGAACAAGTGAGGGCCGAATGAGCACCAGAATCCTCCCGGCCGTCGGCGACGCCGATGCCGCCCGGTCCGTCACCACCCTGCTCAGCCAGCTCCCCGAGGCGGAGCCGGCCGGGCCGGTCGGCGACTCGACCTCACTGCTCGACACGCTCGCGCGGCTGGCCGCCGAATCGCTCGACGAGCTCCCCGAGGTCGTGCTGGTCCACGAGCGGATCGGGCCCGTTCCGGCGCTGGAGCTGATCCGGGAGGTGGCCCTGCGCTTTCCGTCGGTCGGGGTCGTTCTGGTCACCGCGGACGCGAGTCCCGGGCTCTACTCGGCGGCCATGGACTCGGGCGCGCGAGGTCTGGTCGGGCTTCCGCTCTCGTACGAGGAACTGGCCCAGCGTGTCCAGGCCGCCGCCTCCTGGTCCGTCGGAGTGCGCCGCCATCTCGGCCAGGGCGGCGACGTGTTCACCGGGCCGGGCGGCACCGTCGTGACCGTGTCCGGCGCCAAGGGCGGCGTCGGCACGACGCTCACGGCGGTCCAGCTCGCCCTGGCGGCCCGGGCCTCCGGGATGAACACCGCGCTCGCCGACATGGACCTCCAGTCCGGCGACGTCGCGAGCTACCTGGACGTCCAGTTCCGCCGCTCCATAGTCGACCTCGCCGGCATCCAGGACATCTCCCCGCGCGTTCTCCAGGACGCCCTCTTCAGCCATCCGACGGGGATCGGACTGCTGCTGGCCCCCGGTGAGGGCGAGCGCGGCGAAGAGGTCAGCGACAGGTCCGTACGCCAGATCGTGAGCGCGCTGCGCAACCGCTACGACGTCGTGGTCGTCGACTGCGGTACCCAGATGAACGGCGCCAACGCCGCGGCCATCGAAATGGCCGACATCACTGTGCTGGTGACCACCCCGGACGTGGTCGCGGTGCGCGCCGCCAAGCGGATGGTCCGGCTCTGGGACCGGCTGCAGATCCGCAAGGGGGAGGAGACGGTCACGCTCGTCAACCGCTTCATCCGCAACACCGAGATACAGCCGCCGCTGGTGGAGCGGATCACGGGAACACGGGTCGCCCGGACCGTCGTCCCGGCCAACTTCAAGGAGCTGCAGGCCGCGGTCGACGCCGGCCGGATGCAGGACCTGGAGAGCAAGTCCACCGTGAAGCAGGCGCTGTGGGGTCTGGCGGGCGAGCTCGGCATAGTCAAGGCCCCCGAGGGCAGTGAGAAGGCCGGCAGGTTCCGCAACGACCGGGGCTCCATCGGCATGCGACGCCGACGAGGCGGCCGATCCGGATTCGAGGGGGAGAGTTGACCGATGCGCCTGTTGAGCGCACCACCTGCCGCCTGTGCGGCGACACGGGGCCGTTACGGGCGCCGGGGACCGGACCGCGACCGGGGCCAGGTCGCGGTGGAGTTCCTCGGCATGTTCCCGCTGATCATCATCGTCTGCGTCCTGCTGTGGCAGTGCGCCTTGCTCGGCTACACGTACATCCTCGCGGGGAACGCGGCGGACGAGGGCGCGCGGACGGGGGCGGTGGCCGGGTTCCAGCGCGACCAGGAGTGCCGGGAGGCCGTCGAGAGCCAACTGGGCTCGTGGCTCGACGGCTCGGACGTCGACTGCCGCACCGACGCCGTCGACGGGCTCTACAGGGCGGACGTCGAGCTGAAGGTGCCCATCCTCTTCCCCGGAACCGTGAGCTTCCCCTTCACGGTGACGGGCGACGCCGCGTTCGTCGAGGAGGGCTGAGCGCCGTGCACCCATTCATCCGCGACCGACGCGAACGACGCGGGGGACGCCGCCGGCACCACCTGCGCGGCCGGCACCACCTGCGCGACCGGGGCCTCGTGGCGCTGGAGTTCGCGGGCTTCCTGCCGTTGCTGCTGATCCTCGGCCTCTGCGCCATCCAGCTCGGCGTCGCCGCCTACACCGCATCGCAGGCCGGCACCGCCTCCCGCGCCGGAGCGCGCGCCGAGACCGACGACGACTTCCGGACCCAGGGCGAATACACGGCCCGGCAGGCCGTCAGCGGCTGGCTGCAGGACGACTTCCAGGAGTTCGACTACACCCCGCAGACCGGCAGCCGGGAGGTGACGGTGACCGTCAAGATCAAGATCCCCTCGCTGCTCCCGGGCATCGCCGACTGGGGCGAAGCCGAGCGCAGCTCCACCATGCCCGCCGACTGACCGAGGAGTTACGCACATGAGCCTGCGGGCACGCATCAGCGCCCCCGAGGAACGGGGAGGAGGACGGGACGACGGTCACCTTGTGGCCACGTACCGCGCCAAGCTCCTCGAGGAGATCGACCTCGCGGAGATGTCGGCGCTCGCTGCGGCGGAGCGGCGGGCACGGCTGGAGCGCGTGCTCGGCCACATCATCAGCCGGGAGGGCCCCGTCCTCTCCGCGACCGAACGGTCGCAGCTGATCCGCCGCGTCGTCGACGAGGCGCTCGGCCTCGGCGTGCTCGAACCCCTCCTGGAGGACGCGTCCATCACCGAGATCATGGTGAACGGACCCGACCAGATCTTCGTCGAGCGAGGTGGCCGGGTCGAGCTGCTCCCGATGCGCTTCGCCTCGAACGAGCAACTGATGCAGACCATCGAGCGGATCGTCTCCACCGTCAACCGCCGCGTCGACGAGTCGAACCCGATGGTCGACGCCCGGCTGCCGTCCGGCGAGCGTGTGAACGTCATCATCCCGCCCCTGTCGCTCTCCGGCGCCACGCTCACGATCCGGCGCTTCCCCCGTGCCTTCACCCTGCGCGAGATGATCGGCTTCGGCTCGCTGGACGAGCCGATGCTCTATCTGCTCTCCGCGCTCGTCCAGTCCAAGCTCAACATCATCGTCTCCGGCGCCACCGGCACCGGTAAGACCACGCTGCTCAACGCACTCTCCGGGCTGATCCCCGAGGGGGAGCGCGTCATCACCATCGAGGACTCCGCCGAACTCCAGCTCCAGCAGCAGCATGTGATCCGGCTGGAGTCCCGCCCGCCGAACGTCGAGGGCAAGGGCCAGATCACCATCCGCGACCTGGTCCGCAACTCCCTGCGTATGCGCCCCGACCGCATCGTCGTGGGTGAGGTCCGCGGTGGCGAGACGCTTGACATGCTCCAGGCAATGTCGACCGGTCACGACGGCTCGCTCGCGACCGTCCACGCGAACAACGCCGAAGACGCGATCATGCGCCTGCAGACCCTGGCCTCCATGTCCGAGGTGAAGATCCCCTTCGAGGCGCTGCGCGACCAGATCAACAGCGCCGTCGACTGCATCGTCCAGCTCACCCGCCACGCCGACGGCGCACGCAAGATCACCGAGATCGCCCTGCTCGACTCGCGCGGAGGGGAGCCGTTCCGGCTGGCGACCGTCGCCCGCTTCGACGCCCAGCCGATGGCCGCCGACGGACGGGTTCGCGGCGCGTTCCAGTACTTCCCGCTGCCGCGGCGGGTCGCCGACCGCCTCTTCATGGCAAGCCAGCCCGTCCCGCAGGCATTCGGCGTCGCCGCCCACGCAGACCAGCTCGCCACCCGAGAGGCCAAGTAGGAAGAGCCGCCATGACCAATCTCGCTCTGCTGACGATCGGCGCCACGCTGCTGTTCTGCGTGCTCGGAGTCATGGGCGTCCACGCCTGGTCCTCCGGCCGGGCCCAGCGCCAGGCGCTCGTCGACCGGCTCTCCCAGACGGGCCAGCTGGAGGGGTTCACGGGGCGGCGCCGGCGCTTCCGCGGCATCGACCAGCGGCTGCGCCGCACCGACCTCGGCAAGAGGATCGAGTTCCGGCTCGCCGCCACCGGTCTCGACATCACACCCGGAGAGTTCTTCGTCTACATGGTGGCGGGAATCGTCGGCCTCTGGTTCGTCGCGCAGGCCGTGTTCTCCGCCTTCTTCGGCCCCATCGCCGGGCTCCTGGGCATCTGGGCCGCCTTCGGCTTCCTCAACTGGCAGCGCAACAAACGCATCGAGAAGTTCATCAACCAGCTGCCCGAACTCTCCCGCATCCTCGCCAACGCCACCCAGGCCGGACTCGCCCTGCGCACGGCCCTGTCGATGGCAGCGGAGGAGCTGGAAGCACCGGCCGGAGAGGAGCTGGGACGGGTCGCCGACAAGCTGGCGGTCGGCCACTCCATCGACGACGCCCTCGGCGAGCTGGCCCAGCGGCTGCCCTCGCGCGAACTCGTCGTACTCGTCACCACCCTGGTCCTGTCGAACCGGGCCGGCGGCACCGTCGTCGGCTCGCTGCGCAACCTCACCGAGACCCTGGAGGAGCGCAAGGAGACCCGGCGCGAGGTCCGCACCCAGCTCTCGCAGGTCAACATGACCGCTTACGCGGTCCCGGCCATGGGGCTCGGCGCACTCCTGCTGCTCGACCGGGTGATGCCCGGTGCCATCGACCGGATGACCGCCTCCTTCATCGGGCAGGCCGCGGTCGTCGCCGCACTCGTTCTCTACGGCGTCGGCGTCTTCGTCATCCGCCGGCTGTCAAAGATCGACGTCTGAGGGGGAGGGCACAGCAATGATCGGACTCGCTCTCGCCCTGGTGCTCGCACTCTGCGTGGCCGGAGCCTTCCACGGGATCCGGATGTACCGGGCCGACGCCAAGCTCCCCGGCGACCTCGCCGTCGCCCTGGAGGTCGGTGCCACCCGCACCACCGCCGTCGGCTCGGCCGTCGACCGCCTGGGCATGCGCTACGCCCCGGCCATCCTGCGCATGATGGGCCCGGCCCGGGTCAACAAGGTCCGCCGCAAGATCGACCTCGCGGGCAACCCCGGTGGCCTCACCATCGACCGCTATGCCGCACGCCGGGCCGTCTACGGCTTCCTCGGGCTCTTCGGCGCCTTCGCGATGCTCCTGCGCGGCCAGGCGTTCCTCGCCCTCTTCATGATCGCCTTCGGTGTCTTCTGGGTCGAGATCGGCATCGTGGCCGCCATCCGGCAGCGCAAGGACCAGATCGAGCGAACCCTTCCGGACTTCCTCGACGTCCTCGCCGTCGTCGTCAGCGCCGGCCTCGGCTTCCGGGAGGCACTGGAGCGCGTCGCCGAGAAGTACGAAGGTCCCTGGGCCGACGAACTGCGCATCACCCTGCGCCAGATGGACATGGGCGTCAGCCGCCGCCAGGCGTTCGACGAGCTGCGCAAGCGCAACGACTCGGAGCAGGTGGCCCAGTTCGTCACCGCCCTCCAGCAGGGCGAGGAACTCGGCGCACCGATCGTCGACACCCTCATCCAGATCGCCAACGACATGCGCCGCACGGACGCGCAGAACGCCCGCCGACGGGCCGCCAAAGCCGTCCCGAAAGCCACGCTCACCATCACGTCGATCATGGTCCCGGCCACCATGATCCTGCTCGTCGCGGCCTTCGTGTACGGCGCCAACGCCGACTTCAGTTCGATCGGGGGCTGAAACCGTGACTGCGGAGGGGGAACAGCAGTGGCGCTCCACATCGGGAGGATAACGGGGGGCCTCGGACCGGCCTCGCTGGCCCGAGCCGCGGACAACCCGGACCGCCTGCCGACCCTGGCCATCCAGGTCAACGCCCTCCAGGCGCTGTGCCGCCAGGTGTTCGGCTTCCGACTCGCGATGATCGCACTCGCCGCGCCGCTCGCTCTGGGCGCGGCGAGCAGCGGGCCGGCCACCTACCTCGTCGCATCGGGCGTGCTGGTCACCTTCATGGTCTCGTACGTGCTCTTCCGCGACTGGGAGCGGTTCGGGCCCCTGCTGCTGCGCCACCCGGCGCTGCTCGCCGTCGACGCCCTGTTCGGCTCCGTCCTCCTCATCACCGCCGGCCCCGAAAGCACCCTCGGATACGTCACGGTCTGCACCCCGCTGCTGGCCGGGCTCGTCTACGGCTGGCGCGGCGCCGGCATCTTCGCCTGTCTCCAGGCGCTGATCCTCTTCGCCGTGTACGGGGCCTACGGGGACGCCGAGGCGACCGTACGCAACTCCCTGCTGCTGCCCGGATTCTGCGTCGTGGCCGGCGCGGTCGGCGTGACCCTGCGCAACCTGCTGCTGCGCTTCGGCACCGCGAGCCAAGCCCTCACCGAGGCCCGCGCACGCCTCGCCGTCAACGAGGCGGTCGGCGGGGAGCGCGCCCGGCTCGCCCGGGAGATGCACGACTCGGTCGCCAAGACGCTGCACGGGCTCGCCCTGGCCGCCGACGGCCTGGCGTCCTCGGCCGACCGGATGGACCCGCTCACCGTCCGGCACCAGGCCGAGCTGGTCGCCCGGTCCGCCCGCCGCGCCGCCGCCGAGTCCCGGGAACTGCTCAGCGACCTCCGCAGGCAGGGCGACCTCCAGGCGTCCGGAATGGACCTCGCCGAGGAACTCTCCGCCCGCGTGGCCGACTTCGGGCGGCGCACCGGCATCACGGCACGGTTCCGCCGCACGGGAGCCGCGCCCGTCCCACCGGTCCCGTACGCCGTCGCCCGCCAGATGCTCACGGTCGCCTCGGAGGCGCTGGAGAACACCCACCGGCACGCCCACGCGACCCAGGTGGCCGTCGAGACGGGAATCGTCGACGGAGCGCTGCGCGTGAGCGTCCTCGACGACGGACGCGGCCTGCCGCCCGGTACCACGCTCGACGAACTCCGCAGAGCCGGGCACTTCGGGCTCGTGGGGATGGTCGAGCGCGCCGCCGGAATCGGCGCGCGGATCCGGATCGGCCGCGGCCGCACGGCATCGGGCACCGAGGTGCGCCTGGACCTGCCCGTCGCCGCGATCCTGCCCGCAGACCCGACCGCTACGGCTCACGCGGACCACTGACCCCCGCCCACCCCCACATCCCCACCACTTGAGAGGAGGCCGCACGATGCCGGACGAGATCTCCCGGACATCGGGGCAGCAGTTCATCACCCCGCATGTCTCGCAGCACACGTCGTCCCATACGGCTCCGCCCCACTCGGAGCAGACGCCGCACACCTCGCACACGTCACACACCGCGCACCCGTCCGCGCACGTTCCCGTCCCCCAGTCGGCCCCGACCGTTCCGCTGCGGGTCGTCATCGCCGACGACAACCCCGTGGTCAGGGCCGGTCTGACGGTGCTGCTCGGCGGACGCGACGACATCCAGGTCGTTGCCGAGGCCGCCGACGGCCAGCAGGCACTGGAAGCGGCCCACCAGCACCGGCCGGACGTGATCCTGCTCGACGTCCGCATGCCCGGGGTGGACGGCATCTCGGCGCTGCCCTACCTGGTGCAGGCGGCCCCCGTGATGATGCTGACCTACAGCCGCGAGAGCGACATCGTGCACGAGGCCCTCAGGCTGGGCGCCGGCGGATACCTCGTCCACGGCGAGTTCACGGCGGACCAGCTCGTCGCCGCCGTACGCGATGTGAAGGAGGGCCGCGCCCACTTCACCGCCACCGCCGCGAACGCGCTCCTCGCCCAGTTCCGGGGCGGCCCCGGCGCCGGACCCGGCCCTGGCCCCGGCCCCGCGCCCGGCGGGCATCACCTGCCGGACGGTCTCGGTGCGGCGTATCAGGTTCCACCGCAGCCCGCCGTGCCGCCCCAGCCGATTGTCTCGACTTCATGGAACCCGAGCGAAAGTGCTTCGCATCTGCAATCGAATGTGGCACAGTCGTCGGGACGGTTCGGACCCGCCCCGGGCATCCAGCCGGCCGTGCCCCAACCCGCCCGCAACAAGGACGAGTTCGGGCTGAGCTCACGGGAGGTGGAGGTGATGGACCTGATCGCGTCGGGCATGAGCAATCAGCAGATCGCCGCCACCTGCTTCATCAGTGAGAAGACGGTCAAGAACCACATCAATCGCATCTTCGCAAAGCTTCACAGTGCGAGCAGGAGCGAGGCCATCGCGGTCTGGCTGGGCACGGCACACACAGGCACCGGTCCCGAGAGGGGAGCACCCGGCCGTGGCTGAACGGGGGGAGACCGGGATGGGCCGAAGGGCCCATCCCCCGACGGGCAGGGCCCAAGTCCCGCTTTGGGCCTGGGAATGGGCCCTGGGACCCTCTTCTGGGTCCGCCCTTCCGGCGTACGTTTCTCATGTCGAAAGCGGCACCGGCCAGGAGGAAGCCGGTAACGCAGAAGACACCGAAGAGACTTACGCGTCGGCCGGCAAACGGTCGGCCGAACCCGGAGGGGAACACCATGTCGAACGACACTCTGCTCAAGGCCGCCGTCGACACCCAGGTCCGCGTCAACGGCTGGAAGAACACCGTCATCAGCCGTATGACGGACCGCGAGCGCTCCAAGGGCCAGACCGCGCTGGAGTACCTGGGCATCATCATGGTGGTCGTCGTGATCATCGGTGCGATCGTCGGTACCGGTATCGGTGGCAAGATCACCACGAAGATCAACGAGCAGATCGACAAGATCAAGGCCGGCTGAGCCGCTTGCCGAACCGCACAACGAAGGATCAAGGGCAGGCCTTCCCCATCTATGTAGTGATGGTGGCGGGCCTGCTCTTCCTCGCGTTCGCCTTCTTCGCAGTCGGCCAGGCGTCCGCGTCCCGCAACAGTGCACAGGGCGCGGCGGACGCCGCGGCTCTGGCAGCAGCTCAGGATGCCCGGGACAAGCTCACCGGGGCGTGGCTGAACGACCACCTCACCGACCCGACCACATGGCAGGACATCTTCGACGGCAAGCTCGGGCTGGACGACCCCTCGTGTCCGGCCGCAACGACGTTCGCCGACAAGAACGATGCCGACGTCGAGCTCTGCGATCAGATCTGGCTGCCCGAACTGGGCTACGAAGTCCATGTGAGGACCCAGCAACCGATCGGTGAGTCGATCATTCCCGGAACCGAGAGCGAGTTCGGGACGGCCAGTGCCAAGGCCGTGGTCAAGCCACTGTGCACCTTCGAGCTCCCCGACGACCTCGAACTCCTCCCCACACTCACGTGCAAGAGCGGGAGCTGGGACCTCGAGGACAGCCTCACGGACCTGCCCGACGCGAAGGACCTCTTCGACGTCCAGTTGGTTGACTGATCAGCGAACGACGAGTAAAGGAACTCCATTCATGAGCATTCGGCACATCCTGAAGGCCCGCAGGGGGGCGGCTGCAGTTGTGGTGACTGCCACCTTGGCCCTCACCGTGGCCGGCTGCGGCGGGGACACCGAGAAGAACCCGGAGAAGAGTACGTCGGCCAGGCCGGGCGCGGGGAACAGCGATTCCGGCCAGGTCGTCCCGGACACGAGTACCACCCTGGCCACGGTCAAGGGGCCCAAGGACATCGACCTCGTCATCAACACCGTCAAGCGCGAGTCGGGCGGCTTCGTCACGGTCAACGGCCAGATGAAGAACAACGGTTCGGCGGCCTTCTACGACATGTCCCCGTGGCGCGGCACCGAGCAGGAGGTCCTCGGCGGCGGCATCTCGGTCGCCGGCGCGACCCTCATCGACAAGGCCGGCAAGAAGCGCTACTACATCCTTCGCGACACCGATGGCCGCTGCCTCTGCACCTCCGGCCTCGACAAGATCGATCCGGGGAAGTCGATCCCGGTCTTCTTCCAGTTCCCGGCGCCGCCGGAGTCGACCACCGAGGTCGACTTCCAGCTGCCGACGTTCTCGACCGTCGCGGTCAAGATCTCCGGGTGAGCGCGACCATGAACACCACTCGAATGCGCATGCCATCCCGCCTCGTCCTGAGCGCCGTCGCTGCCACGGTCGCGTTCACGGGCGCGAGCGTCCTGACGGCTGGCCACGCCCATGCCGACGAGACACCGAGCGTCCCGCCCGGCACCGAAGCCTCGGCGGAGCCCCCCGTGGAGGTCGACGCCAGCTCTCCCGGGCTGAAGATGGTGGACGGAGCCACCCTCGCACCCGCGAAGGTGCTGGACATCAAATCCGTCGTCGAGTCCCAAGGCGGCGAGGAGCGCCGTGAGGACTCCAACGAGACCGTGAAGTTCGCCCTCCAGGCCGAAGTCCTCTTCGGCAAGGACAGCGCGAAGCTCTCCACCGCGGCGAATGCCCGTATCGCGGCGATCGCCGAGGAGGTCAAGAAGCAGGACGCCAAGCGGGTCCGAGTCTTCGGCTTCACCGACAACCTCGGTTCCTCGGCACACGGCGACGTGCTGTCCAAGCAGCGCGCCGACGCCGTGCACAAGGTGCTGCAGCAGGAGCTGAGCGCGGCGGGGATCACCTTCGAGATCCGCGGCTACGGCGAGCAGTACCCGATCGCCGACAACAGCTCCGAGGAAGGCCGCAAGAAGAACCGCCGGGTGGAGGTCTCCTTCCCGCGCGGCGGGGGCGGCTCCGAGGGCTGACGCCCAGGATTGGGGCCCGGTGGCGCGACCCGGTCGCGCCACCGGGCCCTTGCCGTTGCCGGCCGTCCGGCCGTCCTGGCGTCCTGGCGTCCTCGCGCCCCTGGCCGTCCTGACGGTCCACGGGCCCCGTCAGGTCACCGCCCTCACACCCACCCCCGCACCGCCACGAACCCGTACAGCAGCCCCAGCGCGAACACCCCAAGACCCGCCGCGAACGCCGCAGGCAGCAGCACCGGGCCCCAGGCGCCCGGGCCTGCCACCGTGGCGTGGGTGGACGGGGCGGCCGGGTCGTAGGAGACGCGGACCGGGGCGCCCGGCTGGAAGCCGAAGGGGCCGGGGGCGGTGTCCGTGAACTCGATGTCGCGGCCGTCGGGGGTGCGGAAGGTGAAGACGTACTCGGTGGCGTAGCGGTTCTCCATGCCCGGGCCGCGGTCGACCGTGCGGCGTTCGGCGCAGCGGCCCTCGGTGTGCTCGCCGTGGCGGACGAGCCGGAGCACGCGGTGCAGCCGGAGGGCGGAGCGGACCGCGAAGGCGCCGAAGAGGAGGCCGAGGAGGAGCAGGAGCGTGGCTCCGCCGCCGGGAAGGATCTGCATGATGCCGCTGCCTCTACTTGACGGTGATCGACTCCACGAACGTATCGAGTTCGTCCTCGCTGAGGGAGCCCTTCACGGCGTTGATCCGTACGAGGAAGGGCACGCCCTTCGAGTCGACGCCCGCGACCATGACCCCGGTCATGCGGGTGCCCTTCTCGGGGGTGCGCTCCTCGCCGCTCGACGTGAACTCGTAGTCGATACGGCGCGCCTGCCGGGCGCTGTCCTCGCCGCCGAGGCGTACGTCGCTGCTGTCCTGCCGGGTGGCCCCGATGCCGATGACCGCGCCGGCGGCCGTCGCGGCCTCCTCGGCGTCGTCGACGCCCGTCGCGAAGTCCAGCTGGACGGAGACCATGCCGGTGCGCAGCCCGCCCTCCTCCTTGAGCGCGACGGCGGCGTTGTGCTTGCTGCGCTCGGCGGCGGGCTGTTCCGCGTAGCCGTCGTCCTCTGGGTAGCCGACGGAGAGGCTCCTGGTGTCGAGCGTGCCCCAGCCGTCAGGGAGGGCCGCGGCGTCCGCGCCGCCGCCGCAGCCGGTCAGCAGGGTCGCGGTGAGGGCGGCGGCCGCCACTGCGCCGCTCAGCGTCCGAAGGTGCGTCATCGTCCTTACGTCCTTACTTCGCGCAGTAGCTGTAGGGCAGGGAAGTGCGCTTGTCGCCCTGCGGGGCGCCGAGGAACCTGGCGTTCGTGAGCGTCTCCTTCTTCTGCTCGCTCGACACGGAGAACCCGAGGCTCATACCCAGCGAGACCTCGAAGCCGAACTCCTGGGCGTCGATCTCCCCGTGGTAGTCGAGGGTGCTCGACAGACCGTCCTGGAACATCAGCTGATCGAAGGGGTCGTTCCCCTCCGGCTTCTGCTCAAGCGACTTGTCGCCGAACATGTACTCGAACGGTGCGGTGTTGTTCCCCGACCCGTCGAGCCACTGCTCTGCGACGGCACGCTTGTCCTCGGTCATCTGGTCGGTCTCCTTGCCGAAGACGATCGAGTTGGTCTGCACCTCGATGCCGGTCGGCCCGGAGGAGTCCGTCACGCCGCCCTTGCCGCCCCGCTTCTCGTCCTTCTTCTTCCCGTTGTCGCCGCCGACCTCGGTCTTGTCGGAGGTCTGCGTCCCCTCGAACGTCTTCGTCATGTCGATACGGACCAGCTTGCCGGTCTTCTGATCGCGCGTGACCGTGATCGCGCCGGTGTACGAGTCCTTCGCCCCGGCCGTGCCGCCGAGCGGACCGGCCTCACCGCTCACCTTGCCCTCGATCTCGAGCTTGGCGGTGTACGTGTACGACTCGTTGCCGTTCACGTCGTCCTTGGTGATGGTCACATCGGGCGAGAACTTGGCCTTGCCGCCGAGCTTGGCCCCGAGCCTGGTGTCGTCACCGGCCTTGATGCCGAGGCCGCCGTCCGCCTGGGCGTAGAGGCCGATGGTCGAGTAGGAGATCTTCTTGTCGCCGATCTGCCTCTCGATGGCCTCCTTCTTCTCGGCCCACTCCTTCGCCGCGTACCAGTTGCCGCCTCCGTACGCGCCGCTGTGGGTCATCGAGGTCTCCCACATCTTCATCTCCTCGATGTCCTCGCGCATCCGCTCGGCGTCCGCCTCGCTCTTGAAGACCCAGGTGTCGCCGTTCGTCACCTTGATCCCGCCGCCGAGGTCCACATCGGCCTTGCCGAGCTTGCCCAGCTTGACACCGGGTGTGCTCGCGTTGACCCCCGCCGACGCGGCGTCGGTGAACGTCATGTAGACGAGCTTGTCGTCGCCGTCGACCTTGCCGTCACCGTTCACATCGGTGTTCGCCTGGGAGACCTTCTGCTGGAAGCCGTACTCCTCGCCCCACTCGAACCAGCCGATCTTCACCTTGCCGCCCGCCGTGTCCGAAATGCTCGACACCTGGCAGAGCTTCGGCTCGTAGTCCGCGTCGGTCTTGGGCCTCGCGGTGCCGTCGGGGCCGGTGACGCAGTTCCCGCCGCCCGAGCCGGTGAGGGACGCGATGGCGCACTGGATACGGGCACCGACGCGGCCGCCGATGCCGGCGGCGGAGACCGCGAGGATCACGGCGACGACCACGACGACGACGCCGAGGTACTCCAGGGCGGTGGCACCGTGGTCGCGCCAGGTGTACGGGTACGCCGCCGGGGTGCGGTTGTCCCCTCCGCGCCCTTCCAGCAGCCGGTCCAGGGCGATGCCGATCGCCGCGCCGGTGGCGAGGGCCACGACGGGCATGAGGAGGCCCTCGGTCGACAGGAAGCGCCAGGAGACGGCGTAGCCGTAGCCGAGCGCGGCGAGGGGCACGGTGAGCGTGGCGAACAGCCGGACCGGGCGGGAGTCGCGCTGCGGTTCGGGAAGGACGCGGGCGGCGACCAGGACGGTCAGTACGGTGGTCACGATGCCGGGGACGTGGAGCAACGCCAGCCGCCACCCGAAGACTTCGAGCCGGTCGGTGGTGGCGAGGGGCTCGAGCAGGGCCTTGGCGAAGAGCAGTCCGCAGGCGAAGTACACGATGACGGCCGCCGCCCAGCTGCGTATCAGCGCGAAGAACAGCTCCGAGCCGCCCCCCGGGCCGTGCCGCCCCGGGGGGCCGTACCCGCCGCGCCCGTACCCGCGACCGTACCCGCGTCCGCGTCCGCGTCCGCTGCCCCATGCCCCGCCACCGCTCACGGCCCTCACCTCTTCCGTCTCCGTAGCCCTCGCTGCCCGTCCGCGCTGCCTGCGCGCGGCGTGAGCGTACGAGCGGACGGCACCCTCTGACGTGGGTCCACGGCCCCAATCCCGGGCCCATCGATGACGGAACCCCAACTGCCCTGTCCCACAGCGGAATCTGGGACCGAAAGTGGGCCCTCGGGCCCACGACCCCTGGTGCGGAGGCGGGTTAGCTTCGCGGGTATGTCTGCTACGGGGGTTGCTCGGCGCGTACGACGGCGGATTCACGGGGTGATGCCTCGTACCGGGGTGCGGTTGTTGGGGCTTCGGTGTCGTGGGGGTCGTGGGGATCGTGGTCAGGGTGCGTTGGAGTACCTGGGTCTTGTGTTGGTGGTTGTGGCGATCGTCGGTGCGTTGGTGGCGACGGGGGTCGGTGCGGAGCTGACGCGGAAGATCGTGGCGCAGGTGGAGTGCATCGGTGGCGGTTCGTGCGAGAGCGGTGACGGTGGGGATCCCCGGGCCGATGACGCTGGTGATGGGCGGCCTGTCTCCGACGATGACGGCGGTGGCGATGGCGATGGCGCTGATACGCGGAAGTCTCCGGAGCAGTTGGAGTACGAGAAGGCGTTGAAGGAGCTTCAGGAGGCGCAGGCGGCGGAGAGGTCGGATTCCGATAAGGCGAAGGAGGCGGCCAAGGAGCTGGCCAAGATCCTTGCTGATGAGTTGGGGATCACTGATGCGTTCAAGTGCATTACCGAGGGGGATATGGGGGCGTGCACGGAGACGCTCATCAATATTCTGACGAGTTTGATCGGTGGTGCGGTCGGGAAGCTGGCGGCGAAGTACGGGGCGCCGTGGAAGTGGAAGAAGGCGTATGAGCTCATTCAGAAGCTCAAGAAGCACGGCGGTGATCTGTACGACGGCCTGACCGGGCTCATCAAGAACCGCAAACGTGTAAAGGACGCCGAGAAGGCGCTCGACGACGCGAAGAAGAAGTACGACCCCGACAAGCAGAAGCCGGACGAGAAGAAGCCCGAGGACAAGCCGGCGACCTGCCCGGTCAGCCACAGCTTCCCCCCTGGTACGCGGGCCCTGCTGGCCGGTGGCCTGTCCGTCCCGATCGAGTCGATCCGCATCGGCGACCAGGTCGTCGCCACCGAACCGGTCAGCGGGCTGACGACCCTGCGCACGGTGACACGTACCTTCACCACGTACGACGACAAGGACTTCACCCGGCTGAGCACGGGTGCGGGTACGGTCACCGCGACGGATACGCACCCCTTCTGGCTCACCGACGAGGGCCGCTGGGCCGACGCCGGAGAGATCGAGCCCGGAGACAGCCTGCGCCTGCTCGGCGGCGCCCCGCTCAAGGTCACGTCCGTGACCCGATTCACGCAGCGGCAGACCACACACGACCTGGAAGTCGGTGGTCTCCACTCGTACTACGTGGGCTTCGGCCCGGCCTACGCGCTCGTGCACAACAACGAGTGCGAGTGGCCCGCGGGCGACAACGTGAAGGGTCCCGCCGCCGGCAAGGTCCTCAAGCGGCCGCACTGGAGGCACACCGTCAAGGGCGCGGCGAAGGGGGAGGTGAAGGAGAAGAACACCGTCATCCTGGAGGAGACACGCGCCAAGGTCGACGAGGACATCAAGGCCATCGCCGAGGGCAGGGCCGAGCTCCTCCCGGACGGCAACACCTACCGCGTCAACGGTCGCACGTACGAGGTGAAGGGCAACGGTACGGTTTTCCCGAAGGACGGCCCCGGCTTCGTCAATCTCGACCGTCACGAGTACGCGGCGCTGCAGCTGATCGCCAAGGGGGACCCGGGTTCCCTCAAGCAGTTGGAGATGAACCCGAGGTTCAAGAACAACCCCGCGGCCGTCGCCAAGGCCAGGGCGGTCTGGGAAGGAACGTACAAAGAGTGATCGCGAACCTGTTGACCAGCCGGCGCTTCGAGTCGTCCGCGCTCGCCGCAGCGCTCGCGGATGTGGTCGGAGTGCCGGCGGACCAGGTGGACGTCTGTCACGCGGACGCCGACCAGGAGCACCGCGAGTGGGAGGCTGCCGTCCTGTGCACGTACCACTACGTGCGCGGTGACGTCGTGATGAGCCTCGATGTCCAGGTGCGGGACGACGTCGACGGCCCGGCGGGTGAGGCCGAGCTGGCAGCGGCCTTCGCCGAGCGGACGGGGGCGGGGGTGGTCTACCCGGACGACCGGATCGATCCGGAGACCTTCTGGCTGGCGGACCCCGGCGGCACGGTGACCCGTGCCCGGCTGGTCGCCTCGGAGGATGCGTACGACGGGGAGCATGAGCCACCGAGGTACACCGTCGATGCGGTCGAGGCGCCGTCGACGGCCTTTCCCGACGCCGAGGTGACCCCGCTCGCCGAGATCCTGCGCGAGGTGCCGATCCCCACCCCGGTCGCCGCCGCGGTCGGTCTCGACACGCCAGCTGCGGTGTCGCTGACGATCTGGGAGCGGATGGTGCAGCGGATGGCCGGGGACTGGCCGCCGTCCGGCCGTTATCTGCCCGAGCTGTACGCCGAGGACATCGCGGCGCGGGATCACCTTGAGCGGGAGACCGCCGCAAGCCCGGAGCAGGAGCGCGAGGTGCTGCTGGCCGCTACCGCCGAGGTCGACTCACTCTTCCGCAGCCTCACGGAGGAGGGCCCGGGAGCGGCATCGGCCGGTGTCGGATGGTGGCGGTCGCGACGGCCGCGGCGGCTGCCCTGGCCGGACACGGGCAATGACGGGTGATCTTGCCGGTGCTGAGCAGCCGGTGCGACGGGACGGAGCCGTGAACGACATCCGGGCCCGCACGGAGGACGACGGCGGCGCCCTGACGGGCGGGCTCACCCGGTCGGGGACGGCGGTCAGGGACCGCGGCTGGTGGTGGCTTCGCCGCCCGGTCCGGGTGCCCTGGAAGTAGGGCTCCGGGCGGCGCGGCCATAATCGAGCGCATGCCCCACCAGCCCCACACCTCGGCCCCCCACCTGCGCAGCGCCCCCGGAGCCCCGGGGCCTTCCGACGCCGCGCCCGCGCTCCTCGGGTACGCGGGGGTGCGGCTGGCCGGCATGGCGATCCTCGCGGTCTGGGCGGCGGTCGCGGGAGTGGACGGGCTGCACCGGCTCAAGGGGCGCTGGGACGCGGTCTGGTATGTCCGGATCGCGGAGAACGGATACGGGTACGAGGTCCGGCTCCCCGACGGCAGCGTCCACTCCGACCTTGCCTTCTTCCCCCTGCTGCCCGCGCTGGAGCGGGGCCTCTCCGCGGTGCTGCCCGGCGTCGGAGCCGCGACCGCCGGGCTGGTCGTCGCGTGGGCGGCGGCGTTCGCGGCCGCCTGGGGGATCTACGCGGTCGGCGCACACATCGCCGGGCGGCGGGCCGGGGTGCTGCTCGCGGTGCTCTGGGGGGTGTATCCGACGGCGTTCGTGCAGTCGATGGCGTACACGGAGACGCTGTTCACCGCCCTCGCCGCCTGGTCGCTGTACGCCGTGCTGACCGGGCGCTGGATCACCGCCGGTGCGCTGTGCGCGCTCGCCGGGCTCACCCGGCCCTCGGCCGCCGCGCTCGTCGCCGCCCTCGGGATCACGGCGGTCGTGGGCCTGATCCGCGACCGGCGGCTGCCGTGGCGGACGGTCGCTGGCGTGGTGCTCGCGCCGCTGGGGTGGCTCGGCTACGTGGTCTTCGTGGCCGTACGCGAAGGCAGCCCCACCGCCTACTTCGAGGTCCAGGCCGCCTGGGGCAACAACATCGACGGCGGGGTCGCCCTCGCCCGCTTCGTCGGGGAGCAGCTGACCGGTGCCCACCCGCTCGCCGGTGTCGGACTGCTCGCCGCGCTCGGGCTGCTGGGCTGGGTGGTGTGGCTGTGCGTGCGGCAGCGGCAGCCGCTGCCGGTGCTCGTGTACACGATCGGCATCGTCGTGATCTCGCTGATCGGGGCCGCGTACTTCGGCTCGCGACCGCGGCTGATCATGCCGGCGTTCCCGCTCCTGCTGCCCGCCGCGGTGGCGCTCGCGCGGCTGCGGCAGCGCACGGCCACGGCGGTGGTGGCGCTGCTCGCCGTCGCGTCGGGGGCGTACGGCGCGTTCACGCTCCTCGGCTCCGGGCCTCCGTGACGCCGGATTGGGTCCCTGGGCCCATGCGCCGTGCAGCGGGCCGTTGTTAGCGTCCGACGACGGGTCATGAGGGGATGGGAGCGGGATGAGCACGCGGACCGCGGGTACGGCACGGCGCATCGTGATGGCCGCGGTGGCCGCCACGCTGACGATGGGACTGGCCACCGCCTGCGGGGGCGACGACGAGGGCAAGAGCGGCGCGAAGAAGCCCGGCAAGGACGTTGCGTCCGCGACGCCGGAGGCCACCCCGTCGAGCGGTGTGCCGCCGGAGGCCACCGACCCCGCCGTGACGCCCGTCCCCGAACCGCCGAGCACCGGCCGGACCCTCACCCAGGCGGAGCTGACGCGGGCCGTCCTCGCCACCGGTGACGTACCGAACTATGTGGTGACGCCGATGCAGGGCGGCGATGAGCCGGGCACGGAGCAGGCGGACAAGCCGGAGTGCCGGCCGCTCGCCGCCGTCATCAACGGCGCCCCTGAGCCCGCCGCGAGCGCCACCGTGTACCGCACGATCGTGGACGGGCGTGAAGAGGGCAACGAGCGGCAGACGGTCGTCACCGAGATCCTCACCTCCCACGCGAACGGCGCGGCGGACGCCGTCCTCACGTCGGTCCGTACCGCCGTCGAGGCGTGTGCCGCAGGCTTCACCACCCACGGCGGAGAGAGCGGCGGCTCGACCTACTCCGAGGTGAGGAAGCTGACCGCGCCGCGTGTGGGCGACGACGCGATCGCCTATCAGGTGACCGGTGCGATGGGCGGCGCCAAGGTGCCGCTGGTGTTCCACGTCGTACGCCGGGGGGCGACGGTCGCCACCTTCTACGCCGCCAACTTCATCGACGCGCGGACACCCGAGATCCCCGCGCTCCTGGTCCAGAAGCAGTCGGCGAAACTCCCGTAACGCCAAGGGTGGTTGGGCCCCGATTGGGGTCCACGGGCCCATGACCGTACGCACTCGGGAACGCTAGCGTCGCGAACATGTCAGCACTGGGGGTTCTGCGGCGTTTCCGTCGGCGCGTGCGAGCGCTGATGCCTCGTACCGGGGTGCGGTTGTTGGGGCTTCGGTGTCGTGGGGGTCGTGGGGATCGTGGTCAGGGTGCGTTGGAGTACCTGGGTCTTGTGTTGGTGGTTGTGGCGATCGTCGGTGCGTTGGTGGCGACGGGGGTCGGTGCGGAGCTGACGCGGAAGATCGTGGCGCAGGTGGAGTGCATCGGTGGCGGTTCGTGCGAGAGCGGTGACGGTGAGGGCGGGGGTGGGGATTCCCAGGCCGGCGACGACGGTGATGGGCGGCCTGTCTCCGACGACGATGACGGCGGCGGTGGCGCTGATACGCGGAAGTCTCCGGAGCAGGTCGAGTACGAGAAGGCGTTGAAGGAGCTTCAGGACGCGCAGGCGGCGGAGAGGTCGGATTCCGATAAGGCGAAGGAGGCGGCCAAGGAGCTGGCCAAGATCCTTGCTGATGAGTTGGGGATCACTGATGCGTTCAAGTGCATTACCGAGGGGGATATGGGGGCGTGCACGGAGACGCTCATCAATATTCTGACGAGTTTGATCGGTGGTGCGGTCGGGAAGCTGGCGGCGAAGTACGGGGCGCCGTGGAAGTGGAAGAAGGCGTATGAGCTCATTCAGAAGCTCAAGAAGCACGGCGGTGATCTGTACGACGGCCTGACCGGGCTCATCAAGAACCGCAAACGCGTCAAACAGGCCCAGGACCGCCTGGAGAAGGCCCTCAAGAAGTGCGAGGAGCACAGCTTCCTGCCGGGCACGGGCGTGCTGCTGGCATCAGGCGCGCGTGCCCCGATCGAAAGCGTCCGCAAGGGCGATCTGGTCCTGGTCACCGACCCCGCGACCGGGCTGACCTCGACCAGGCCCGTCAAGGAGACCATCACCACGGAGCGGGACAAGGACTTCACCCGGCTCACCGTGCGCGTGAACGGGCGGACCGGCGCGGTCACGGCCACCGACACGCACCCGTTCTGGATGCCGGACAAGGGTCGCTGGGTCGACGCGGGCGACATCCGCTCCGGGGACCGGCTCCGCAACCCGAGCGGCGGGCACCTGCTCGTCACCGGCGTGCACCGGTACGAGCAGCGGCAGCGCACGCACGACCTGACGATCCAGGACATCCCCACGTACTACGTGGTCATCGGCGGCTCGGCCGTTCTCGTCCATAACAACGACAACCCCGTCAAGTGCCACATCAGCCAGCCGATGGACCCGAACGACCCGCGGCATCCGAGCAACTGGAAGAAGCCGTCCTGGCACAAGGACCTCAAGGAGCCGAAGCTCGGCGACAAGGACGCGGGCGACGGCGCCTGGGCCTCGCGCAAGCGCAACCCTCCGGAGAACCCGGCGACCGAGTCGTGGCAGCGCTACCAGGAGCAGATCTCCGGGGTGAAGCGCGGCAGTGAGTACGTCGTCAAGAACCCCAAGGGCAAGGACGTCGAGTTCGACGGCTGGGACTCCAACCGGCAGACCTATCTCGAGGCCAAGAACGGCTACGCTGACTCGGTCACCAAGGACGGCGAGCTGAACGCCACGACCAAGCAGCGGTTCCTGGAGGAGGCCGAGCGGCAGCTCTCGGTCGCGGGCGGCAAGCCCGTGGAGTGGCACTTCTCCAACGCCGAGGTGGCCAAGGCCGCGAAGAAGGCGTTCAAGGACCTGCCGATCAAGGTGATGCACACGGCGGTGAAGCAGTAGGTGAAGCAGCAGATGCAGCAGCAGGTGCAGCAGCAACTACATCAACTGCATCAGCAGGCGGAGCAAGAGGACGGTGCACGATGCTCGATCTGACCGTTCGCGGGCTGTGGGGTCCGCGCGAGGAGGACGTCGACCAGCTCGCCTCCCGGTTGTCCGCGCTGCTCGGGCGGCTGGCGGAGCTGGCGCCCGAGGTCTTCTCGGGATGGCGGGGGACGGACTCCGACGCGGCGTCGCTCGCCTCGTTCATCGAGGCGGCCGACACACAGGACGACGACGACCGGGTCAACTGGATCGCGATCCTGGAGGCGGAGCAGGAGGGCATGCCCAAGGCCACCGTCACCATGCGGGCCGGCGGCACCTCGCCCTGGGTGCCGCTCAGCCTGAACGTCCAGCTGAAGTCCCGGACCCTCGAAGAAGCGGCGGTCCCGGTCGCCGCCCGGCTGCCCGAGGTGCTGCTCGCCGTGGCGGACACCTGGGACGCGGACTGGGGGGACGTGCACGACGACGATCTGTTCTTCGAGGTGGAGGACGCGTTCGACCTCGCGGGCACGGACCCGCGGGCCGGCCGTGCGGTGCTCCTCTCCGCACGCCGGGCGGCCCAGGTGCCCGAGGAACTGCCGGGGCGCCGGCTGCCCACGGCGCACGGCGGCCTCGTCATCGCCTTCGGCGGCCCGGAGGGGCAGGCGCCGGACGCCGCGTCGGTGATCGCGGCCACCGAGACCCTGCGGAAGGCGGGGGCCCTCGAACCGCTGCCCCGCCCGGCGGACCGGGCCACCTGGTGAGCGCGCACCTCGTCGCCGTGGACGCCCTCCTGGCCCGGCCGTTCGGGCAGTCGTGGGAGCACGACGTGCGCTGGCGCAAGAGCGGCGACGACTTCTACGTCCTCCCGCTCCACGTGAGCCGCGACTTCCGCGACCCCGGCGACGACCCGGACGTGATGCGCAGGACCGACGCCGAGCTGACGGGCGAACTCGACCGGCTCAGCGAGGCGCTCGACCGCCGCTGGGGCGCCCACCGGCCGCGGTCCATGTACGACGTCTACGTCGCGTACACGAACGGGGAACCGCTGCCCCCGCTGCTGCGGGCGCTCGCGTCCTCGGGGTTCTTCGGGGACCTGCGGGTGTGGCGCACCGGCGACGGGCGATGGCTGGTCGCGGGCGTCGGACAGGAGGACGAGGAGGAGCCCATGGTGCTCTTCGCGGGACTGACCGGTTCGGCCGAGGGGTTCGATGCCGAGGGGTTCGAAGCCGAGGGCCGCACGGGCTGACGGATCCGTTCCGCTGCCCTCGCCGTCGTACTGCCGGGTCCGCGCCGGCGCCCTCCGCCGCCTCGACGCCGCGTCTCGATCGCGAGCTACGTCTCGATCGCGAGCGGCACGCCCGGCCGCAGACCCCAGCGCTCCATCGCTCCCGCCTCCGCCTCCAGCACATGGCGGGCGCGCAGCCGCAGCATGCCCAGTCGGCCCGGCCTCATGGTGCGGACGTCGATGACGCGCAACGCCTTGTCCAGATAGGCGACATCGATGGCGAAGCGCATCCGGAAGGTGTGCACGCTGTTGCACGGGGTCAGCATGATCGCACCGTCGATCCCGTCCCGGCCGAGCAGTCCGCGCGTCCGCGAGCGGTACGAGGCCGCTATCACCAGCTCGACGGCCATCCCGTCGCCGTCGCCCTCGCCGTCGCCGTCGCCCGGGACCCTCAACACACCCTTGCCGTCACGCCAGATGCCCATGGGCGTAGACCGTAGCGGTCACCGTCCGGCTCTGGGCCCTGGACTGCGGAGAGTGGGCCCCAGGGCCCATGACCGGGGCGGGCGAGGGGCCTAGGGTCGGGCGCGTGGAGTACGGGTACGCGTACGACGTCGCGCTCATCGTCATCGCCGCCGCCTGGGGGGCCGGGGCGGGCGCCCTCGTGCCGCGCGCCGCGTACCGGCTGTCCGTCGAGCCGGACGAGGCATGGCGGCACGCGTGCCCGGCCGGGCACCCGATCACCGGGCCCGCATGTGGCTGGCTGGGTGCGGCGCGGTGCGCGAGCTGCACGGTGTCGGCCCCGGCCGCGACAGCCGCCGCCGGACAGCCCGCCGCCGGACAGGCATCCGGCGCACCGGATTCCGGCGGACCGGACCCCGTCGGACCGGACCCTCTCGGACCGGCATCCGCGGGAGAGGCCCCCGCCGGAGCGGCCGTGCAGGACCCCGCCGAGGGCATGGCCCCTGTGCCATACCGGCCGTCCCTGCTCGTCCCCGCCGTCACCGGGCTCGTCTGCGCCGCCCTCGCCGCGGCCGCCGGGCCGCGGCCCGAAGCCGCCGTATGGGTGCTGCTCGCGCCCGTCGCCGTCCTGCTCGCGCTCGTCGACCGCAACGTCCACCGGCTGCCGGACCAGCTGACGCTGCCGCTCGCCGCAGCGGCCGCCGTACTGCTCGGCGGTGCCGCGCTGGTGCCGGGGGCCGCCGGGTCCTGGCCGGCCGCGCTGCTGGGCGGGCTGGCGCTCGGGGGCGCGTACTTCGTGCTCTTCCTCATCAACCCCAACGGCATGGGCTTCGGCGATGTGAAGCTCGCGGTCCCGCTCGGTGTCGTGCTCGGCTGGTACGGCTGGGGGGTGCTCTTCGCGGGCGCCTTCGCCGGCTTTCTGCTCGGAGCGGCGTACGGGCTGGGGCTGGTGCTGCTGCGCAGGGCCGGGCGCAAGTCGGCGATCCCGTTCGGGCCGTTCATGATCTCGGGTGCACTGCTCGGGCTGCTGCTGGGGGCGCTGGCGGCCTAGGGAGTGTCTTCACAGTGGCGTCGTCCGCCCGGAGGGCGGGCCCGGCGGCGTCTGGTGCGTGCGATCGCAAGGCGGAGGAGGGAGTCCATGCGGTGGGGGCACCTCCCGTGCCCGAAGGGCCACGGGGGCCATAGGCGACCGACGACAACGCGGCGTGGGGGCACCTCCCGTGCCCGAAGGGCTACGGGGGTGGGGGCACCTCCCAGGCGCGAGCTCTGGGGGAGCGTGCCAGGCGTCGCCGGGCAGACGGGACTTTGAAGACACGACCTAGACACGACCGAGCCGTCGGGGAACGGGGGCCGGGGAGCGCCACGTGGGGGAGATCCCCGGGCAGGTGGGCAGCAGCGCCGCATCCGCCCTCTAACATGCGGGCGTATGCGGACATTTTCTGACAATGCGGCGGTCGTCGATGCGCATACACAGACGAAGGCACGGACGAAGACGCAAGCTCCGGACCCGCCCGCCGCTCTCCGCACCTTCCTGCCCTGGGGCTGGGCGGGGGTCCTGTTCCTCCTGTACGCGACCGTCGCCGTACGCCGTCACCAGCTCCTGCGCACCACCGGGTACGACCTCGGCATCTTCGAACAGGCCGTACGCGCCTACGCACAACTGCGCGCCCCCGTCGTCCCCTTGCGAGGAGAGGGCTTCAACCTCCTCGGCGACCACTTCCATCCCCTGATCGCCGTCCTCGCCCCCTTCTACCGGCTCTGGCCGTCCCCGGTCTGCCTGCTCGTCGCCCAGGCGGCGCTGCTCGCCGTCGCCGTCGTACCGCTCGCCCGCTGGGCCGCCCGCGTCCTCGGGCGGCGCGCCGCGCATGTCGTCGCCTTCGGGTACGGCGCAAGCTGGGGCATCGCCTCGGCCGCGGCCTTCGACTTCCACGAGGTCGCGCTCGCCGTGCCGCTGCTCGCCTTCGCGCTCGAAGCGCTCGGCCGCGGGCGGTGGCGGCGGGCGGTGGCCTGGGGAGCGCCGCTGCTGCTGGTCAAGGAGGACCTCGGGCTGACGCTCGCGGCGCTCGGCGCGTACGTGGCGTGGAAGGGCCCACGGAGGCTCGGGATCGCGACCGCCGTGGCCGGCGTCGCCGGCAGCCTGATCGAGATCAAGCTGCTGCTTCCGGCGTTCAACCCGGGAGGCGGCTACGCGCACGGCGGCAATCTCGCCGACGCGCACGGCTCGCTCCTCGCCGACCTCGCCTTCATGCCGCTCGACGCCCTCCGGCCCGACGTCAAGGCGATGACCCTCGTCCTCGTCTTCGCGCCGAGCGCGCTCATCGCCCTGAGGTCGCCGCTCGCGCTGCTCGCCGTACCGACGCTGGCCTGGCGGATGCTGTCGGAGAACAGCTTCCACTGGGGCACCGCCTTCCACTACAGCGCCGTCCTGATGCCGATCGTCTTCGCGGGCCTCATCGACGCGCTCGGCCGCCACCGCGACGAGGCCGCCACCGCGCCCGGCACCGTCGCCACCCCCGGCAGTACTGGCACCCCCACCGAGCCGGGTACCCCCACCGCGCCCGGCACTGGCGCCCCGACGCCCGCCCACGCCGCCGCGGCCGACGCGCCCGCCGCCGACGTGCGGACCGCGGACCCGTCGGCCGGCCGGAGGCCGGGACCCCGGCCCCCGGCCCTGCGGCGCTGGGCCGCCCGGGCCCAGGGCGCCCGTGGACCGGCGGCCCGCCATGTCCGGGCCTCGCTCGCCACCGTCTTCGCCGTGACCGTCGTCATGCTGCCGTCCTTCCCGCTGGCCCAGCTCGCCCAGCGCGCCACCTGGCACACGACACGCCACATCGAGGCCGCCCACGCCCTGCTGCGGCAGATCCCGGACGGCGCGACCGTGGCCGCCTCGAACCGGCTCGCACCCCAGCTCACGTCGCGCTGCCAGGTGGTGATCTTCCCGACCTGGCCGGTGGAGGGGCGGCTCTACGAGTACGACAGGAAGCGGCTGCCCCGCCCCACGGCGGAGTGGATCATCCATGACCGCCGGGCCCCGGAGGCATGGCCGTACCGGACCGGCCACTGGCCCTACCCGCCCGAGCAGCAGCTGGCGGAGCTGGAGGAGGCGCAGCGTTCGTACGGCTACGAGGTCGTCGCCGAGCGCGACGGCGTCACGCTCCTGCACCGCACCGCCGCCGGGACGGGAGTACGGTCGAAAAGGTAAGTGTCGGGCCGGTCCGAGGAGTTGGCGACTGTGGCGCAGGGTAAGACCTCCTACACCTGCGGCCTCGACGCGGCGGTCGACGTCGTCGGCGGCAAGTGGAAGCCGATGATCCTCTGGGCGCTGCACGAGGGCACCCACCGCTTCGGCGAGCTGCGGCGGCAGGTGTCCGGAGTGAGCGAGAAGATGCTGATCCAGCAGCTCCGCGAGCTGGAGGCGGACGGGATCGTGCACCGCGAGGTGTACCGGGAGGTGCCGCCCCGGGTCGAGTACTCGCTGACCGAGCCGGGCCGCGCCCTGAACGCGGCGCTGCTGCCGCTGGGCCGGTGGGGCGACGACTACATGGACCGGATCCTGGCCCACAAGGCGCGGGCCGCCTGCGAGCCCGCCGGGGCGTCAACCCGATGACCGGTGGACCGGGTCGCCCGTGGGGATTAGTCACCCGCACGGACCTGTACTGCTCCGTCTACGCCGGAGGCGGTATTTCCGGGGCTTTTCCGCCTCCGTACCGCAGTCCGGTGAATTCGGAGAGTAGTTGTGGCCTGTCGTGGCACGCAGCATCACTTACGAAGGGTTATGGTGGAAACCCCCCCCTCGGGCCGGTCCGTATCCCCCCCACGGACCGGCCCGTTTTCTGTTCCCGGGGCGGACTCAGCCGCGGGCGGCCCAGATGTTCGTCCCCGCCGTGTCCACCGCGAAGGTGTCGATCTCCTTCAGGTCCTCCTCGGAGAGCGGCGCTCCGGAGAGCGCGGCGACGTTCTCCTCCAGCTGCCGCACACTGCTCGCGCCGATCAGCGCGGAGGTCATCCGCTCGTCGCGCAGCACCCAGTTCAGCGCGAGCTGGGCCAGCGACTGGCCACGGCGCTGCGCGATCCCGTTCAGCCCGTTCAGCCGTTGGAGCACGTCGTCGGAGAGCAGGTTCGGGTCGAGGGACTTGCCCTGCGTCGCCCGTGAGCCCTCCGGGATGCCGGTCAGGTACTTGTTCGTGAGCAGACCCTGGGCGAGCGGCGCGAAGGAGATGCAGCCCATGCCGGCCGCCTCCAGGGTGTCGAGGAGCGCGTCCTCCTCGGTCCATCGGTTGATCATCGAGTAGGACGGCTGGTGGATGAGGGCCGGAACGCCCATTTCCTTCAGCAGCCGGGCCGCCTCGGCGGTCTGCTCCGCGTTGTAGGAGGACACGCCCACGTAGAGCGCCTTGCCCTGCTGGACGGCGGACGCGAGCGCGCCCATCGTCTCCTCCAGCGGGGTGTGCGGGTCGAAGCGGTGCGAGTAGAAGATGTCGACGTAGTCGAGGCCCATGCGCTTCAGGGACGCGTCGAGCGAGGACGTCAGGTACTTGCGCGAGCCCCACTCGCCGTAGGGGCCGGGGTGCATCAGGTAACCCGCCTTGGTGGAGACGATCAGCTCGTCCCGGTACGCCGTGAAGTCCTGGGCGAAGATCTTCCCGAAGTTCACCTCGGCCGAGCCGGGGGGCGGGCCGTAGTTGTTCGCCAGGTCGAAGTGGGTGACGCCCAGGTCGAAGGCGCGGCGCAGGATCGCGCGCTGCGAGTCCAGGGCGCGGTCGTCGCCGAAGTTGTGCCAGAGGCCCAGGGAGATCGCGGGGAGCCTGAGCCCGCTGCGGCCGGTGCGGCGGTATTCCATGGAGTCGTAGCGGCTGTCGGCGGCGCGGTAGTACAGGGAATCGTTCACGCTTCCCTGCTTATCACGGACTTGTGACAGACCGGGTTGGGTGGCCGTGGCCGGTCCGCAGTAGTGTGACGGCTCCGGGGGGCATGGTCTGGCGTGTGCCCGGACGGAACCGAGAGGGTGGACACAGTGAACTTGCGCGACCTGGTGTACGGGCTCTACGCACGCCGGGTGGAGGGCCGCCTGGACCACGCCCAGGTGCCCAAGCACATCGGCGTCATCCTGGACGGCAACCGCCGCTGGGCGAAGGCGTCCGGCGGCACGACCGAGCAGGGTCACAAGGCGGGTGCCAACAAGATCCATGAGCTCCTCGGCTGGTGTGCCGAGACCGACGTCGAGGTCGTCACGCTCTGGATGCTGTCCACCGACAATCTGGACCGGCCCGAGGAGGAGCTCGTCCCGCTCCTCGGCATCATCGAGGACGCGGTGCGCGGACTGGCGGCGGACGGCCGCTGGCGGGTCCACCACGTCGGCACGCTCGACCTGCTGCCCGCCAGGACGCAGTCCGTCCTGAAGGAGGCCGAGCAGACGACGGACGGAGTCGACGGGATACTCGTCAACGTCGCCGTCGGCTACGGAGGCCGGCAGGAGATCGCGGACGCGGTCCGCTCGCTGCTGACCGAGCACGCGTCCAAGGGGACGACCTTCGAGGAGCTCGCCGAGATCGTCGACACGGACCTGATCGCCTCGCACCTCTACACCCGGGGCCAGCCCGATCCCGATCTGGTCATCCGCACCAGCGGCGAGCAGCGGCTGTCGGGCTTCATGCTCTGGCAGAGCGCCCATTCGGAGTACTACTTCTGCGAGGTTTTCTGGCCGGCCCTCCGCAAGGTCGACTTCCTCCGCGCGCTGCGCGACTACGCGGCCCGGCACCGGCGCTACGGCGCCTGACGGGGCGCGGCCCGGCCGCTCCCCTGACCACCCGCCCGGGCGTGGTCATCGCCTGTTCATCGACGCGTCGTCATATGCCATGGCATGGCCGCGCTTGTTCGAGGGAATATCCCTTCCAGGTCGACATCCGGACAACCAGTCCGGATGCCGTTCTACAGCGAGTGGCACCGAGCCGCTCGCCCGGGAGGCCCTTTGCGCCAGGACGACCGTGCGGTCAGCACGGAAGGATCGGAGGGCCGGTGCCCGGCCCGTGCAACGCGGCCGGAGACCGGTCCCACTGCCCGCGACGCCGTCGCACCCCGATCTCAGCCGAGGGGGTACGTCCTTCCGTGGTGAACAGCACAAAGCGCCGCATGCCCGACAGGCGCACCTACGTTCTCGACACCAGCGTCCTGCTGGCCGACCCGAACGCCTTGTCACGCTTCGACGAGCACGAAGTCGTGCTCCCGATCGTCGTGGTCACGGAGCTGGAGGCCAAAAGGCACCATCCGGAGCTCGGTTACTTCGCCCGGCAGGCGCTGCGCCTGCTGGACGACTACCGGGTCCGGTTCGGCCGGCTGGACGCCCCCATCCCCATGGGCGACCTCGGCGGCACGCTGCGGGTCGAGCTCAACCACTCGGACCCGGGCGTCCTCCCCGCCGGCTACCGGCTGGGGGACAACGACTCACGGATTCTCGCGGTCGCCCGCAACCTCCAGGCCGAGGGGTACGACGTCACCGTCGTCTCCAAGGACCTCCCCCTCCGCATCAAGGCGTCGTCCGTCGGCCTCCTCGCCGAGGAGTACCGTGCGGAGCTCGCCATCACGGACTCCGGTTGGACCGGAATGTCCGAACTGGCGCTCTCCGCCGAGCAGGTGGACATCCTCTATGAAGAGGAGACGCTGTACGTCCCGGAGGCCGCCGAGTTCCCCGTCCACACCGGACTGGTGCTCCAGTCCGAGCGCGGCAAGGCGCTCGGCCGCATCACCGCCGAGGGCAACGTGCGCCTCGTCCGGGGCGACCGCGAGGCTTTCGGCATCCGCGGCCGCAGCGCCGAGCAGCGCATCGCCCTCGATCTGCTGCTCGACCCGGACGTCGGGATCGTCTCGATGGGCGGCCGGGCCGGAACCGGCAAGTCCGCGCTGGCGCTCTGCGCGGGCCTGGAGGCGGTCCTGGAGCGCCGCCAGCACCAGAAGGTGATGGTCTTCCGGCCGCTGTACGCGGTCGGCGGGCAGGAGCTCGGCTATCTGCCGGGCACCGAGGCCGAGAAGATGAGCCCGTGGGCCCAGGCCGTCTTCGACACGCTCTCCGCCGTCGCCGGCCGCGAGGTCATCGAGGAGGTCCTCGGCCGCGGCATGCTGGAAGTCCTGCCGCTCACCCATATCCGAGGGCGGTCGCTGCACGACGCGTTCGTCATCGTCGACGAGGCCCAGTCCCTGGAGCGGAACGTCCTCCTGACCGTTCTGTCCCGTATCGGGGCCAATTCCCGGGTTGTTCTGACCCATGATGTGGCGCAAAGGGATAATTTGCGGGTCGGCCGGTACGACGGAGTCGTCGCCGTCGTCGAGAAGTTGAAGGGCCATCCACTGTTCGCCCATGTGACGCTCACGCGTTCCGAGCGTTCGCAGATCGCCGCCCTCGTGACCGAAATGCTGGAGGACGGACCGATCTGATACGGCTTGGCCTGTAGGAAAGTTGGCGCCGCCCGGCGAAGCCCAGGAGCTTAGCCGGGCGGCGTCGTGCCGTGCGGGGGTTTCCGTAAAACCCCTGGCCCAAACGGCATGTGAGCTTTCCCACGCAACGAGGAATTGCCTTGCGCCGTCGCCGTCCGGCAGAGTCTTGCTTCCGTCAGGCCCCGCATACGGCACACACGCATCTCCAGGGATGTGGCTCCACACAACTCAACAGCCGCCGCCGTATGCCGCCCGAGCACCACGCGGCGCTCCTCGCAAGGGAGTTGCCCACCGGGCCCGTGCCCCCCGTGACCTAGCAAGTTGGGGTGCCAGTGCCAGGGGCACGATTGCGCCCGCGAGGTCACCCGTGCGGGCGATGCTGGAAGGAAATCGTGTGAGCCGGATCTCGGTCCGGGGATTCGCGGTGGCGTCCGCCACTGCGGTCACCACTGTCGGCGCTGTCGTGGGCGTGGCTTCGGGCACCCCGCAGCCCTCGAACGACTTCGAGGCGGCTGCCGCCGACGCGACGCTCCTCGCAGACATCCCCGTCGGACAGCAGGCCCAGGTTCAGGTCGCGTCGCTGACGCAGCAGGCCGACGCACAGGCCGCTGCCGCGGACGCGGCTGCGAAGAAGTCCGCCGAGGAGGCGGCCCGTATCCAGGCCGCCAAGGACGCCAAGGCGAAGAAGCAGGCCGCCGAGGAAGCCGCCGAGCGCGCTGCCGAGGAAGAGGCCGAGCGTGCCAGCCGCGAGGCCGCCCGCGATGCCTCCAGCTTCGCGACCCAGTCGTCCTACAGCGTCGCCGAGGTTCAGGCGATCGCCCGGCAGATGATCCCGGGCGACCAGTTCCAGTGCTTCAGCAACATCGTGGACCACGAGTCCAGCTGGAACTACCAGGCGTCGAACCCGTCGTCCGGTGCCTACGGTCTCGTCCAGGCCCTCCCGGGCTCCAAGATGGCCTCCGCGGGTGCCGACTGGCAGACCAACCCCGCCACCCAGATAAAGTGGGGCCTCAACTACATGAACGACCGCTACGGCAGCCCCTGCGGTGCCTGGTCGTTCTGGCAGGCCAACCACTGGTACTAGGCCGCCGCCGGGCCCGCACCGGGCCCACCCGCCAGATCCGCCGATCCGGCGCTCAACGTCGCGGAGCCCCTCGCCGTCCTACGGTGAGGGGCTTCGTGCGTGTACGGTCGGGGCGGACCCGGGGGGAGAGGAAAAGCGACATGTCGAAAACGCCAGGGTGGCTCGGCCGGCTGGGTGCCGGTCTGTCCCGGATCGGGGCACGGTGGGAGGAACGCCGTGCCGAGGCCGCGCGCAACGGCAACCACTACGGGAACGGCAACGGAACCGGCTACGGCAACGGAACCGACTACGGGAACGGAACCGGCTACGGCGAGGCCGAGGGTGAGCACGGAGCCGCCCAGCCGCCCGACCGCGTGCCGCCGCCACCCGCCTACGCGCCCGCCGTCCCGTCCAGGCCCGACCCGGTCGCGGCCATTCCCTGGGGCATGAGGGTCGCGGCCGAGGCCGGCTGGAGGCTGCTCGTCCTCGCCGGCACCCTCTGGGTGCTGATGCGCGTCATCAGCGCCGTTCAGCTGGTCGTGCTCGCCTTCGTCGCCGCACTGCTCATCACCGCGCTGCTCCAGCCCACGGTGGCCCGCCTCAGGAGGCTCGGACTGCCCCGCGGGTTCGCCACCGCCGTCACCGCGATCCTCGGCTTCGTCATCATGGGACTGGTCGGCTGGTTCGTGGTGTGGCAGGTGCTGGACAACCTGGACAACCTCGCCGACCGGGTCAAGGACGGCATCGACGAGCTGAAACGCTGGCTGCTCAACAGCCCGTTCCACGTGACCGAGCAGCAGATCAACGACATCGCGCAGAACCTCCAGGACACCATCGGCACCAACACCCAGGAGATCACCTCCGCCGGACTCCAGGGCGTGGGCGTGATGGTCGAGATCCTCACCGGGATACTGCTCGCGATGTTCTCGACCCTCTTCCTGCTCTACGACGGGAAGCGGATCTGGCAGTGGACGCTGAAGCTCGTCCCCGCCCAGGCCCGGCCCGGTGTAGCGGGGGCGGGGCCGCGCGCCTGGCGGACCCTGACCGCGTATGTGCGGGGCACGGTGATCGTGGCCCTCATCGACGCCATCTTCATCGGGCTCGGCATCTACTTCCTCGACGTCCCGCTGGCCGTGCCGCTCGCCGTCTTCATCTTCCTCTTCGCCTTCATCCCCCTGGTCGGCGCCGTGGTCTCCGGGGCCCTCGCGGTCGTGGTCGCGCTCGTCACGCAAGGCGTGTTCACCGCGCTGATGGTGCTGGCCGTGGTCCTGGCCGTGCAGCAGATCGAGGGCCACGTCCTCCAGCCGTTCATCCTCGGCCGCGCGGTGCGGGTCCATCCGCTCGCCGTCGTCCTCGCGGTCGCCGCGGGCGGTCTGACGGCCGGTATCGGCGGCGCGGTGGTGGCGGTGCCGCTGGTGGCGGTGACCAACACGGTCGTCGGCTATCTCCGCGCGTACGGGCAGGGCCGCGTGAGCCGCATCGGGCCGGCGCCGCACGGGGCGACGGTGATCGACGTGGCGCCTACTCCACCGCCGGTTGCTCCGGGGAAGGGTCAGGAGTAGCGGCCGCCCGGGGCTTGCGCTCGCCTGCTCGCAGAAGCTCGGTGACATCAAGGGTGACCTTGGCGCCGATCGAGTCCGGCAGGGTGACCTGGTGGCCCCGGGCGTGGAGCGTGTGGTTCTCGTACTTGGCCTCGCCGGGCAGGGGGTCCGTCAGCAGGTGGATCCGGTCGTTCCTGCGGTCGACGATCACGTAGACCGGGATGGCTGCGTCCGCGTACGCGGCGACCTTGTTCTTGAGGTCGCTGTTGTAGTTGCTGGACGTGACTTCCAGAACGAGGCGGAAGCAGGCCGGGTCGTAGCAGTTGTTCTCGATGAGATGGTCGTCGAAATCGGCGTCCACCACGACGAGGTCGGGGATCGCGTAGTCCTCGGGCCCTGTAGGCAGCCACAGCCCGATGGCCTGGAGGACTTCGGTCTCCGCGTCGTCCAGGCCGGCCGTGATGAAGGGGCGCATGAGCTTGGTCAGTGCCCGGGCGTGAGGGCCGTCCGCAGGTGGGGCCACGGTGATAACGCCTCCGATGATCTCGACGCGGTAGCCGGGGTGCTGCTCCATCAGCTCGTTGGCTGTTTCGAGCAGGGTCGGCGGCTCGTCGTCGCAAGGGTCGTAAGGCGTGTGCTCGACTGCTGCGGCGGACATGGCGCCTCCTGATGGCTGGTGTCGAGAGCATCATCGTATGCCGGTCCGCCGCTGCCCGTCCGGTCCGCAACCCTGCGCTCGAACGAGTGAACGCTGAACGCTCGCGGTCGGTTTGATGACATCCGGGCACTACCGACCGGTAACCGGACGGTCGGATGCCTAGCGTCCGCCCCATGACACACATACGCACAGCAGCCGGGCTCACCCTCGCGCTGCTGTTCCTCGTGCTGGGCATCGGCGCCCAGCCCGCGTTCGCGCACGTCTCGCGCGAGCACGCCGAACTCGTGGTCGCGACCGGTGACGACGTCACCAGCGGCCGGCTCATCGTGCACCACGACGTGGTCACCCCCGAGCAGGCCGGGGCCTGGGCGGCCGGGCTGCTCGGGGCCGGGTGCCCGGTGACCGGTTCGGGCGTGCCCGGCGACAACGGCGGAGTGCCCGGCGGCGTCGTCGTCGAGCTGGCCTGGAGCTGCCACGTCGACGCGCTCGACCTCGGCCCGCTCATGGACAAGGGCGGACTGACCCAGGTCGTCGTCGAGTTCGACGGCACGGCGGCCGACGCCACCGCGGCCACCCCGCTCGTCGACGCCGACGGCGTCCACGCGCCGCCGGCGTTCCCCTGGACCACCGTTCTCGCCGTGGCGCTCGGCACGGCGGCGGCCGCCGCACTGCTGATCGCGGCCCGCCGCCTGCGCCGCTCCACGCGGCGGTTCCAGGCCGCGGCCGCGGGCGCCCTCGCCCTGTCCTTCCTCGCACCCCAGGCAGCCGTGGCCGACGAGGCCACCGAGCCCGCCGCCACCGCCACCGTCGAGGGCACCGTCTTCAAGGACGCCAACGGCAATGGAAAGCGGGACCGCGGCGAGCGGCCCATGCCCGGCGTCGACGTCACCGACGGCGCCGCGTGGACCACGACCGGCCCGGACGGCTCCTACCGGCTGGCGATCGACCCGACGCGGCGCGAGACCGACCTCGTCAGCATCGTCTCGCCCGACGGCTACACGCCCGCCCTGCGCAAGGACTGGGTCCCGCAGTTCTTCCGCAAGGTCTCCGAAACCGGCGGCACGGGCGTCGACTTCGCGCTCGTCCCCGACCGCAACGCCGCCGACCCCACCGAGAAGTGGGTCATGAACTCCGACCCCGAGGTCGGCAACCGCACCGACGACGAGGCCCGCCGCATCCTGCCCCAGTGGACCGGCCAGGTCCGGGCGATGTCCGAGGTCGACGGCGCGACGATGCAGATCGCCACCGGCGACCTCACCGTCACGGACTACGCGGCCGAGCCGCGCCGCCAGGGCGGCTACGACCTGTTCAGCAAGGGCCTGGAGGAGGGCCGCCTCGGCCACCCCTTCTACCCGGTGATGGGCAACCACGACTTCGGCGGCACGGCGGCCTCCCAGGGCTACGCCGGCAGCATGGAGTACTACCGCCGCAACCTCGGCCCCGAGTGGTACAGCTTCGACCGCAACGGCCGCCACATCGTCGTCCTGGAGGACAACTACGACGCCGGCGGGCTGAAGCCGCAGCTGGAGTGGCTCCGCCAGGACCTCGCCCGGCACGCCGTCGGCAAGCAGGTCTTCGTCTTCGCGCACCGCTCGCTGTTCACCCAGTGGGGTCCGGGCGCGGGTATGCAGCCCACCATCGACGAACTCGCCAAGTACGACGTCCGGATGGTCGCCGCCGGCCACAACCAGCAGGCGGAGTTCCGCCGTGGCGCCTTCCAGCGGTCCGTCGAGATCAACAACCAGGGCACGTACGGCATCGACGGCGCCCGCCCCGACTACAAGGTCCTCGACTTCGGCGGCATCACCGACGATCCGCGCACGCACCGCAACGAGGACACCGGCCATGTGACCGGCATCCACCGGCAGTTCGACATCGACGACGACGCGGCACTGGTGAGCCCGGCGGACGGCAGCGTGCACGGCCGCAGGGCCGGCGTGCCCGTCGAGGTCTACGCGGAGGACGACGGCCGTACGCCTGCCAAGGCGACCCTGACCGTCCGCGACAGCCGCGGACACGTCGTGGAGCGCGAGGACGTCCGCTTCGGTAAGGGCGCCGCCAGGCCCGGCATCGAGAACTGCTACACCCCGCCCGGCGGCAAGCCCGAGCCCTGCCCCGAGCCGCGCGGCGCTTGGACCCGGGCGAGCGGCACCCTGGACGGGCTGCGGCCCGGCACGTACACCGCCGAATCGGTCGCGTACGACACCCGGGGCGTGAAGTTCCCGGTCGTCAGGAACACCTTCCGGGTCGTGGACGACTCCGCGCTCGGCAGGCCGAGGACCGGTCAGGACTGGCTGCGGCAGGGCGGCGACGAGGCCGGCAGGTCCGCGAGCGGCGACGAGCCCGGCGCGCTGCTCGACCTCAAGTGGGCCCGCCACACCGGCGAGCAGTTCAACCTCAACGGCTCGGTGGTCGCGGACGGAAAGCTCATCGTCTCCTCGCGCGCCTTCGACTCGCCGTACAGCATGATGCTCGCCTACGACATCGCCTCCGGGCGTGAGCTGTGGCGTACGTACCTGGACGGCGACGCCGAGTCGGCGCCGACGCTCCACGGCGGCAAGGTCTATCTGACGACCGGCGTCGGCCGGATCTACGCCCTGGACGCGGCCACCGGCCGTATCGCCTGGCAGTCGATCGACCGCGAGGAGACCCACGGGGACACCGTGCGCCGCTACGGACGTGCGGGCGGACCGGTCAGCGTCTTCTCATTGACCGGGGGCGACCGGAAGGTCGCCGTCTACCAGGATGCGTACACGGTCCGCTGTCGCGACGCCGAGACCGGCGGGATGCTGCCCGGCGGCTTCGGGGCGTCCTTCTCGTGGGGCCAGGCGCACAGCACGGCCGTGCGCGAGCCCGGCTCCAACACCGCGTACCTGCACTCCATGTCGAGCAACACCGTCATCGCCATGGACCTCGCGACCTGCACCCAGCTGTGGGTGAAGGACACCGCGGGCGACATCGACAGCCACTCGTCCCCGGCGCTCACCGACCCGGCCACGGGCCAGGCACCGCAGCTGGTGACGCACACGGCGTACGGCACCCGCGGTCACGACCCCAAGACGGGCACCGTGGTCTGGGAGTCCAAGCTCGGCGGCGGCAGCACCTGCGAGCCGGGGCGCGCCCCGCTCACCGGCCCGGCCGTGTGGGGCACCACCGCCTATGTCGCGGGCCGTGACGGTGTCGTACGCGCCTACGACACGGCGTCCGCCGACCCGTCGAAGCCGGTGTGGGAGACCAAGGCCGGATACCTTGCGGGCGAGAGCCCGTTGGACGACAAGTGGCGGGCCGCAGCGGGCTGTTCGGTCGGGGACGGTTCCCCGACGATGCACCCGCTGGTGACGAAGGACCGGGTGTACGTCGGGACCTGGGACGGCCGGCTGCTCGTCCTGGACCGGGCGACCGGCAGGCAGACCGCCGCGTACAACCTCGGCGCGGGGGTGGCCTCGGCCCTCTCCGTCAGCGGTGACTGGGTCTTCGCCCTCACGGACGACGGCACGGTCCACGCGCTGGCCGCGCGCCGGAAGTAGAGGGGAAGCACCACCGTGCGAGCACTGCGCACCGGGGTGCTGCTCCTGCTGGCCGCCGTCCCCGCGCTGCTCTTCGGCAGCGCGGGGACGGCGCAGGCGCACCCCTTCGGAACCCCGCCCGTCGTGAAGATCGAGGCGGCGGGCACCTCGGTCGAGGCAACCTGGTCCGCGCAACGCGACGATGTCGCCGTGCTGGAGAGGGAGTCCGGCGGCGACACGGCGGGCTATCTGCGCGAGCACATCGCCGTACGCCAGGACGGCCGCGCCTGCCCGGTCGACCGGGCGGCGGGGTTGACGCTCCGCTTCGTCTGCCCGCGGGACGTGGACCGGATCGAGCTGACGGTCACGGCGCTGACGGACGTCAACACCGCCTACCGCACACTGTCGGTGACGGACGCGGGCGAGGGCGGGCTGCACACGGCCGGGGAGCCGACGCGGACGCTGGGCCTCGGCCCGGCGGCGGCGGGGAACGGAGCGGCGTCCCCGGCCTGGACGTGGTCCTGGACCACCGACCTGACGTCGCTGCTCGACCACGGAGCCGCCCTGCCGGTGGCGCTGCTGGTGGCGGCGGCCGTGGGCGCGCTGCACGCGTGCGCGCCGGGCCACGGGAAGTCGCTGGCGGCCGGGTATCTCGTGGGCGCCCACGGCAGACCGCGCGACGCGGTGTGGCTCGGCGGGATCGTCGCCGTGATGCACACGCTCTCGGTCGCGGCCCTGGCGGTCGGCTGGTGGCTGGCGGCGAACAGCACGCCGGACATGGCGGCGCTGGCGGGGTGGTTGCAGCTGGTCGCGGCGCTGGTGGTGGCGGGGGTGGGCGTGAGCCTGCTGCGGCGGCACCTGCGCCACCGCAAGCACCATCACCACCACGACCGTCGTCACCACGGCCACGATCACGACCACGACCGCGATCACGACCATCACCGTGATCACCATCACGGGCACAGTCATGGCAACGGGCACGGGCATGATCACGGGCACAGTCACCACATCCCGGACGCGCCCTCGCTGCTCACCTGGCGCGGCCTCGTGCTGCTCGGCGCATCGGGCGGGCTGCTGCCCTCCCCGTCGGCGTTCCTCGTGCTGCTCACGGGTCTGCTGACCGGCGAGGTCGGCAGCGCCCTCGCGATGGTCGCCGCCTTCGGCGTCGGCATGGCGCTGACGCTCACCGGTGTCGGCCTGGTCGTGCTGCGCGGCCGTGACGCGCTGCTGGACCGCGTCTCGCGTTCGGCGGCCCTGCGTACGTGGAGCCTGCGCGTTCCGCTCTTCGCCGCCTCCGCGGTGGTGGCCGGAGGGACGGTGGCCTCGGCCGTGGCCGCGGGTCATCTCCTCGCGCCGTAACGCGCGTACGCGTACGAGAAGGGCGCCCCTGCCGTGCAGGGGCGCCCTCATCGCACTGATGCCGTGTCGTCAGCCGGCCAGAACGGCCTCGGCCTCAAGCGTCGTGCCGACCGCCTGGATCACCGAAGCGATCTTGAAGGCTTCCTGGATGACATCGCGCTCGACGCCCGCCTTGCGCAGGACCTGCTCGTGCGAGTCGAGGCACTGGCCGCAGCCGTTGATCGCGGAGACCGCGAGCGACCACAGCTCGAAGTCGGTCTTCTCGACGCCCGGGTTGCCGATGACGTTCATCCGCAGGCCCGCGCGCAGCGTCCCGTACTCCGGGTCCGACAGCAGGTGCCGGGTCCGGTAGAAGACGTTGTTCATCGCCATGATCGCTGCGGCGGACTTGGCGGCGGTGTACGCCTCGGCCGAGAGGTTCGCCTTGGCCTCGGGCTCCAGCTCGCGCAGCACGATCGGCGAGCGCGAGGCGATCGCGCAGGCGAGGACCGTGCCCCACAGCTGCTGCTGCGGCAGTTCGCTGTTGCCGATCACCGAACCGAGGTTCAGCTTCAGGTCCTTGGCGTAGTCCGGCAGCGCGGACTTCAGCTCATCGAGGGCCATGCTCACTCACCGGCCAGCAGCTTGACCGCGTCGAGGGTGTTCTCGCCCTTGGTCCAGTTGCAGGGGCACAGCTCGTCGGTCTGCAGGGCGTCGAGGACCCGCAGGACCTCCTTGGGGTTACGGCCGACGGAGCCGGCGGTCACCATCGTGAACTGGATCTCGTTGTTCGGGTCCACGATGAAGACGGCGCGCTGGGCGAAGCCGTCCTCGCCCTCGATGCCGAGGTCGCGCATGAGCTCGTGCTTGGAGTCGGCCAGCATCGGGAAGGGCAGGTCACGAAGGTCGTCGTGGTCCTTGCGCCAGGCGTGGTGGACGAACTCGGAGTCGCCGGAGAAGCCGAGGATCTGGGCGTCGCGGTCGGCGAACTCGTCGTTCAGCTTGCCGAACGCGGCGATCTCGGTGGGGCAGACGAAGGTGAAGTCCTTGGGCCACGCGAAGACCACCTTCCACTTGCCCTCGTAGGACTTGTGGGTGATCTGCTCGAACTCCTTGCCGCTCTCCAGCGAGACGCAGGCGGTCAGCTCGAACGTGGGGAACTGGTCACCGACAGTGAGCACGCGCTCTCCTTGCACATCGGAAAACCCCTCGTGAGGGCTTCCTGGGGGTTGGACGGAGCTCCACCCTGGCACAGAGTGCATTGATCGCGGAAATAGCTAGAATGGGTCGCCGTGATCGGAGGTGGTTATCAGTGGCGGCGATGAATACGGTGAATACGGTGACCCGGGGCAAGCAGACCGGCCGGCAATCCGGTAAACAGCCCAGCCTGGCGCAGCTGCGCGCCTTCGCTGCCGTGGCCGAGCATCTGCACTTCCGGGACGCCGCGGCCGCCATCGGGATGAGCCAGCCCGCGCTCTCCGGGGCCGTGTCGGCGCTGGAGGAGGCACTGGGTGTCCAGCTGCTGGAGCGTACGACGCGGAAGGTGCTGCTGTCGCCCGCCGGGGAACGGCTCGCGGTCCGGGCCAAGGCCGTCCTCGACGCGGTGGGCGAGCTGATGGAGGAGGCCGAGGCGGTGCGGGCGCCGTTCACCGGGGTGCTGCGGCTGGGGGTGATCCCGACCGTGGCGCCGTACCTGCTGCCGAGCGTGCTGCGGCTGGTCCACGAGCGGTACCCCGAACTCGACCTCCAGGTCCACGAGGAGCAGACCTCCTCCCTGCTGGAGGGGCTGTCCGGGGGGCGGCTCGACCTGCTGCTGCTCGCGGTGCCGCTGGGGGTGCCCGGGGTGACCGAACTGCCGCTGTTCGACGAGGACTTCGTCCTCGTCACACCGGAGGAGCACTGGCTCGGGGACCGCCAGGACGTTCCGCGCGAGGCGCTGAAGGAGCTCCCGCTGCTGCTGCTCGACGAGGGGCACTGTCTGCGCGACCAGGCCCTCGACATCTGCCGCGAGGCGGGCCGTACGGAGGGCGCCCCGGTCACCACGACGGCGGCCGGCCTGTCCACGCTGGTCCAGCTGGTGGCGGGCGGGCTCGGGGTGACGCTGCTGCCGCGAACGGCGGTCGCGGTCGAGACGGGCCGCGATCCGGCCCTGACGACGGCCTACTTCGCCGACCCGGCCCCCGTGCGCCGCGTCGCCCTGGCCATGCGCGCGGGCGCGGCCCGCCAGGACGAGTTCGAGGAGTTCGCATCGGCGCTACGGGGTGCGCTGCGGGGCTTGCCGGTACGGCTGGCAGGCTGACGGGCCTGCTCCCCCCGCCCCGCCCTTTCCCGCCCCGGGGCTCCGCCCCAGCCCCCGCCGGGGCGTCTGCCACGGATTCCGGTTCCGGGGCTCTGCCCCAGCCCTGCCGGGGCCCGGAGCAGGCCCGTTCTGGGGTCTGTCCCGGCTCCCGCCTGGGGTCTGCCCGGACCCGGCGGGGGCTTCGCCCTCAGCCCTGCCGGGATCTGCCCGGACCTGGCGAGGGCTTCGCCCCGGGCCCGCCAACGGGCTTCCGTAGCCTGTGGTTTCGGGGGCTTCGTCCCTGGCCCCGCGGAGGTGTCTGCCGCGAATCCTGGTTCCGGGGGCCTGCCCCAGCCCTGCCGGGGCCCGGAGCAGGCCCGTTCTGGGGTCTGTCCCGGCTCCCGCCTGGGGTCTGCCCGGACCTGGCGGGGGCTTCGCCCCCAGCCCCCGCCGGTGCGTCTGCCGCGGCCCGTGGTTCCGGGCTCTTCCGCAGGTCCCTGCCGGGGTCTGCCTCGGATCCCGCCGGGGGTCCGCCAGGGGCCTGGCTTTGAAGGCTTCACCTCAGCCTTCTCGGGGCTCGGCCCCTGGCCCGGCCGAGGTGTCTGCCGCGAATCCTGGTTCCGGAGGTCTGCCCCAGACCTGCCGGAGCCGTTCCAGGCCGCTGCTGGGATCTGCTCCGGACCTGGCGGGGGCTTCGCCCAGGGCCCGCCAACGGACTTCCGTGGACTGTGGTTTCGGGGCTTCGCCCCAGGCCCCGCGGAGGTGTCTGCCGCGGATTTTGGCTCCGGGGGTTCTGCCTCAGACCTGCCGGGCCGTGCCAGGCCGCTGCCGGGATCTGCCCTGGCTCCCGCCGGGGTCTGCCCCGGACCTGGCGGGGCTTCGCCCCAGGGCTCGCCAACGGGCTTTCCTGGCCCGTGGTTTCGGGGGCTCGGCCTCAGGTCTCACCGGGGGAGGGGTTGCCCAGGCTCCCGCCGGGGGTCTGCCCCGGGGGCCGGGCGGGGCGCCGGGCGGCTCGGTCGGCCGGCACCCCCGCGGTGCGTTACTCCGTACGCAGACCCTCCGGGCGCATCAGGCGCCACAGCGGCGGGAGGCTCAGCAGGGTCACCACCAGGACCACCCCTGCCCCGATCCCGGCCATCGCCGCGACCGGCACCCAGTCGACCCCCACCGGAACGTCCGCCATCTTCAGCAGGACCGCGCCCAGGCCCAGGCCGACCGCCGTGGACAGGGCCAGGCCGAGGGCGATCGGGATGGCCGTCTGCCAGAGCACCGACAGGCTCAGGGTCGAGCGGCGCGTGCCGAATGCGACGAGGGCGGAGAGCAGCTTCTTGCGCTCTCGCAGCTGCTCCAGCTGCGAGACGAGCAGACTCGCACCGATCAGCAGCAGCACGCACGTCGCTCCGACGAACAGCCCGGTACGGATCGACGCGAAGCGTCCGGACTGCTCGGACGACCGGAGCTGGGCCACGGTCAGCAGCGGGTCGGCGCGGACCACGGCCGTACGCGCGTGCTCGATCGCGTCCGGCACGGACGGGTCGGTCTGGACGTAGATCGACGCGAACCGGTTCGTGCCGAGGCCCTTGGGCGCCGCGCCCGGCGTGGCGAGGATGCCGCTGCGCTCCGTACCGCTGGGGTCGGGGCGGCTCTCGGCCTCCTTGGCGTTCGCGGGCAGGGTCCACGCGACCGCCGCCGAGCCGCCGTCGTTGTAGATGTTGCCGGTGTACAGCTTCCGGCCGGGCTTCGCGATCGCCTGCGTGCCGGCGTCGTCGTATCCGCCGCGCAGGACGAAGGTGTCGCCGTCGGTGCAGGAGGGCAGGTGTGCGACCTCGCGAAGGGCGGCGCAGCTGCCGATGGTGAGCGTGGTCGCCTTGCCGGGGTCGGGCGCCTCGGCGGCGACGTCGGTCATCGCCAGCATTGTCGTCCTGGCGACACCCTTGGCCGCGCCGATCTGCCGGGCGATCGCCTCGGCCCGTCCGGCGGACGCGCTGCCGCCCGGGATGATCGCGGAGAACGACGCCCGGGCCGGGTCCTGCCCGGTCACCCTGGTGTAGTCCCCTTCCACGCCCGAGAACAGCATCTGCAGCGCGATCGCCCCGGCCACCGCCACGGCGATGCCGTTGACCAGCCGGGCCGCGGCTCCGCTGCTCAACTGGAGCCGTCGGGCGGCCAGTTGCCAGGAGACCGAGCCGCCGCCGAGCCGGGCGACGACCGTCTCGACCAGCCACGGCAGCAGCGCCGTGATGCCGACCAGGATGAGGACGACACCGCTGATCACCCGCCACTGGCTGAACTCGCCCGCGTTCCTGCCCTGCCCGATCATCGGGAAGAGCGCGGCGAGTCCGGCGAGCGGCACCAGCAGCCGCCACCAGATCCGGCGCCGCGCGGGCCTCGCCGTACGGACGACACCGAGCGGCTCGATCACCACGCCGCGCAGCGCGAACAGCGTCACGCCGACCGCCGCGGCCGGCACGGCGAGGGCGACGAGCACGGCCAGCCACGGCGTCGGGGCGAGATCACCGGGGAAGACGCTCAGGCGGTACAGATCGACCCCGGCGGCCAGCTCGCGCGCCGCCAGGAAGAACCCGGCGCCCAGCACCAGCCCGGCCGTGGAACCGGCCAGGGCCTCGCCCGCCGCGATGCGCCGCACCATCCGGCCGTCGGCGCCGACCAGCCGCAGCGCCGCCAGCCGCCGGTCGCGGCGCTCGCCGCCGAAGCGGACGGCGGCCGCGATGAAGACGGCGACGGGCATCAGCAGGGCCACGAAGACCAGCACGATGAGGAGGGTGAGTACGGGGTCGAGGGCCTCCGGCTTCGCGGAGTTGTCGAAGCCGGTGATCCGCGGTGTCGTTCCGCTGCCCTTGAGGGCCTCGTTGGTCTCGTAATAGGCGAGTTCGCGGGGGCCGACCAGCCCCTCGTCGCCGATGATCGCGGTGACCTTCCCCGGCAGGCGCTCGCGCAGCAGGGCGCCTGCCGGGGACTTCAGCAGGGCGTCGAGCGCGGGCGAGACGGCCATCTCGCCGGGGGCGGGGAAGCGGGACAGGCCCGGCGGGACCGGTGCGTCAGGGCCCTCGGGCAGGACCCGTCGGCCGTAGATCTCCTTGTCGCGGAACTGCGTGTCGGCCAGGTCGATGAGCAGGGTGTCGCGCCCGGGCTTCTCGGCGGTGGGCGCGGTGTGCGTGCTCCGTGCGTCCCCGCGGGCGTCGCGCGCGGCGAGCGCGCTCGGGATCGCGGTCGTGACGAGCAGCAGCGCCACGCCCAGGCCGACCCCGACGCCCGTGAGGAGCGTACGGGTCCAGCCCTCACGGCCGCCGCTCACCGCGAACCTGGCGCCCATGAGGAGATCGCGGATCCAGGTACGAGCGGTCACAGGGCGCGCTCCATGTCCCGGGACTTCCCGTCGCGCACGACGATCTCGCGGTCCGAGTACGCGGCGACGCGGGCCTCGTGGGTGACGAGGACGACGGCGGCGTTGGTGGACCGGGCGGCCTCGGTGAGCAGCTGCATCACGCGCTCGCCGTTGAACGAGTCGAGCGCGCCGGTCGGTTCGTCGGCGAAGAGCACGCGCGGGCCGGTGACGAGGGAGCGGGCGACCGCGACGCGCTGGCCCTGTCCGCCGGAGACCTCGCCGGGCCGCTTGGCCGCGAGCTGGTCGACCTCCAGGCGCCGCATCCACTCCAGGGCGGTGCGCTCGGCGTCCTTGCGCCGTGTGCCGTTCAGGCGGAGCGGCAGGGCGACGTTCTCGACGCAGGTCAGTTCGGGCACGAGCTGGCCGAACTGGAAGACGAAGCCGAACTCGCCGCGGCGCAGGGCGCTGCGCTCGGCGTCGTTCATCGCCGAGAGCTCACGGCCGCCGTAGGTGATGGTGCCCGAGTCGGGGGTGACGATCCCGGCGAGGCAGTGCAGCAGCGTCGACTTGCCGGAGCCGGACGGGCCCATGACGGCGACGACCTCGCCAGGGTGGATGGAGAAATCGGCCCCGTCGAGGGCCTTGGTGGGTCCGTACGCCTTGTGGAGGCCGTCGGCGGTGAGCAGGGAACCGGCGGGGGTCACTTGACGACCTCCTTCGCGAGCGCGTCGAGCCGGGCCGCGGTCAGTTCCAGCCAGCGCAGGTCGGCTTCGAGGTGGAAGAGCGCGTGGTCGCATATGAGCTGGTCGGCGAGGTCGCCGCGGCGCTTGCGGTCGGTGAGGATGCGCATCAGCCGCAGATGCTCCGAGCGCTGGGTGTCGAGCAGCTCGGCGGCGCCGCGCCCGGTGAGCAGGGCGAGGACGACCTTGGTGTAGAGGGTCGACTGGAGGTACGGCTCCGGCTTCTCGGGCGTGCCCAGCCACCGGGCGACGTCGGTGACGCCGGCCTCGGTGATCGCGTACCGCTTGCGCTCGGGGCCGCCGCCGGGCTCGATGCCGTCGACCTCGACGAGGCCGTTCTTCAGCAGGCGGGACATGGTCGAGTAGACCTGGCCGTAGGCGAGTGGCCGGTCGTGGCCGAACTTCTCGTCGAAGGCGCGCTTGAGGTCGTAGCCGTGCCGGGGGCCGGACTCCAGGAGTCCGAGGAGTGTGTGACCGATGGACATACCGAAGACTGTACACCGTGGGTATACATGCGATGTATACCCACGGTGCTGAGTGAAGGTCCCGCCGGATCACCGAGGGTCCGGCGGTTCCTTCGGGGGCCGCCCCCGGCGGGGGATCGGGCGGGTCGAGGCCGGCAGCCGGCCCGCCTCGGCCAGCGCACGGCGGAGCAGGAACTCGATCTGGGCGTTCGCGCTGCGCAGTTCGTCGGAGGCCCAGCGGGCCAGCGCCTCGTGGACGGCGGGGTCCAGTCGCAGCAGCACCTGCTTGCGCTCGGGCGGCGGGGGAGGGGGTGTCACTGGTAGAGCGTGCCCGTGTTGAGGACCGGCTGGGCCGCGCGGTCGCCGCACAACACCACCATCAGGTTCGACACCATCGCCGCCTTGCGTTCCTCGTCCAGCTCCACGAGGCCCTGCTCCCCGATCCGGGCCAGCGCCGCCTCGACCATGCCGACCGCGCCGTCCACGATCTGCCGGCGCGCCGCGACCACGGCGCCGGCCTGCTGGCGCTGGAGCATCGCGGAGGCGATCTCCGGGGCGTAGGCGAGGTGGGTGAAGCGGGACTCGATGATGCGGACGCCCGCAGCGGCCACCCGCGCGTGGAGCTCGGCCGCCAGCTTCTCGGTGATCTCCTCCGCGTTCTCGCGCAGCGACAGCCCGTCCTCGTCGTGGGAGTCGTACGGGTACTCGATCGCGATGTGCCGCACGGCGGCCTCGGTCTGGGTGGAGACGAACTCCACGAAGTCGTCCACCTCGAACGTCGCCTGCGCGGTGTCCTCGACCTTCCAGACCACGACCGCGGCGAGCTCGATCGGGTTGCCGTACGCGTCGTTGACCTTCAGGACCGCCGTCTCGTGGTTCCGCACCCGGGTGGAGATCTTCATGCGCGAGGTCAGCGGGTTCACCCAGCGCAGCCCGTCGGTGCGGATCGTGCCCCGGTAGCGCCCGAAGAGCTGGACCACGCGGGCCTCGCCCGGCGCCACCATGTTCAGCCCGCACATCGCGAAGACCGCGGTGATCGCGAGCACGATGCCGCCGATGATGAGCCCCGCCTTCGCGCCCGCCGACTCCGCTGTGGCGCCGGTCACGATCAGCAGCACTCCGGCCGCGACCCCGGCGAGGCCCAGCAGCAGCGCGAGGCCGCCGCCGATGCTGTGCGCCGCGAACTCCCTTACCTGCCCGTTGTCCTGTGGAGATGCACTGGTGTCGGACATGGTGGTCCCCCGTTCCGTGAGCTAGCAATGTGATTACACATTATCGCAATTCGCAACCTTGTCCACTCCTCGTGAGTCGGTTCCCTAGAGGTGGGTGCTGATTCTCACGTCCGGAAAAGAGCTGATCGGTTGCCGTTTGTCCCGACGAACGGTGTTAGCTTTCTGAGCTGATCTGATCGACGACGAGCGATGTACGAAGAGCGGAGCGACGGAGCGATGGGCCGAGCGGAAGCGCGACGAGCCCGGCAGCGCGGTGCGCGCCGGGCGAACAAAGCGGGAGGCATACGGCGCTTCTTCACCTGGAAGAAGCTGCTGGGCTCGTTCTTCGTTCTGTGCCTGCTCGGCATGGGCGCGTTCGTCGTGGCGTATCTGCTCGTGCCGGTGCCCGAGGCCAACGCCCAGGCAGAGATGCAGAGCAACGTCTACAAGTACGAGGACGGCAAGATCCTCACCCGCACCGGCACGGTCAACCGGGAGATCGTCGGGCTGGAGAAGATCCCGAAGGACGTCCAGATGACGTTCGTCGCGGCCGAGAACAAGACCTTCTTCCAGGACGCCGGCGTCGACCTGAAGGGCACCGCCCGCGGTCTGCTCAACACCGTCACCGGCAAGGGCAAGCAGGGTGGTTCGACCATCACCCAGCAGTACGTCAAGAACTACTACCTGAACCAGGACCAGACGGTCAGCCGCAAGCTCAAGGAACTGGTCATCTCCCTCAAGGTGGACCGGGAGAAGAGCAAGAACGAGATCCTCGCCGGGTACATCAACACCAGCTACTACGGGCGCGGTGCCTACGGCATCCAGGCCGCCGCCCAGGCGTACTACCGCAAGGACGCCAAGGACCTGACCGTCGCGGAGGGCGCCTACCTCGCCGCGCTGCTCCAGGCCCCGAGCCAGTACGACTGGGCGGTCGCGACCGACACCGGCAAGAAGCTCGTCACCGAGCGCTGGACCTACGTCCTGAACAACATGGTCGGCGAGAACTGGCTGGACGCCTCCACCCGCGCCGGCCTCAAGTTCCCCGTCCCCAAGGCCCCGAAGGCCGCCCCCGGCATGGAGGGCCAGACGGGCTACCTCGTCGAGGCCGCCAACGCCGAACTGGAGCGCCAGGGCATCAGTGAGGACCGGATCAAGGCCGGCGGCTGGACCATCACGCTCAACATCGACGAGAAGCGGCAGAAGGAGCTGACCCGGGCCGTCGACGACCAGCTGGAGGCCAAGCTCGACCGCAAGAGCGACAAGCGCGACGCGACCGTGCAGGCCGGTGCCGTCTCCGTGGACCCGAAGACCGGTCATGTCGTCGCCCTGTACGGCGGTGTCGGCGCGACGGAACACTGGCTGTCCAACGCGACCCGCCGCGACTACCAGCCCGCTTCGACGTTCAAGCCCGTCGTGCTCGCCACCGCCCTGGACAACGGCTCGGAGACCCAGGACGGTGAGACGATCGGTCTCAACACGATCTACGACGGCACCAGCAAGCGCCCTGTCGAGGGAAGCGAGACCCCCTTCGACCCGGAGAACGAGGACGACCGGGACTACGGCCGGGTCACCGTCCAGAAGGCCACGAACAGCTCGATCAACTCGGTCTACGCCCAGATGATCGTGGACGTGGGCCCGCCCAAGGTGAAGCAGACCGCGCTCGACCTGGGGATGAAGGACGGCAAGGGCTGGCCCGCGGACCGGCCCGCGATGTCGCTCGGCACGATGGGCGCCTCGCCCTGGGACATGGCCGGTGTGTACGCCACCCTCGACAACCACGGCAAGAAGACGACGCCGACGATCGTCAAGTCCGCCGAGCACCGGGACGACAAGCCCGACATCCCCGACCCGATCGGCGACCAGGTCATCAGCCGCGAGGCCGCCGACACGGTGACCCAGGCGATGACGGGCGTCGTCGCGAACGGCTCCGGCCGCAATGCGCTCGGCGACTACCACGCGGCCGGCAAGACCGGTACGTCGGAGAACAACCGCTCGGCCTGGTTCGTGGGCTACACCCCCGAACTCGTCACCGCGGTCAGCCTCTTCGGTGAGAAGGCGGACGGTTCCGGCCAGGTCACCCTGACCGACACCGTCAACCCCGGCCGCGCCAACGGCGGCGGCGTCCCCGCGCAGATCTGGAAGCAGTACACGACCGGCGCCCTCGACGGCGGCTCCGACACGAAGTTCGACCTGGAGCTCCTCGAACCGGTGCAGCAGCTGCCGACGCAGACCCCGACGCAGGAGCCGACCAGGACCGAGAAGCCGAAGGGCCCGGACGACAAGCCGACGAAGACCGACAAGCCGGACGACAAGCCGACGCGGACGCCGGACGGCACCCCGACCGGCCCCCCGCCGACTCGCCCCGGTGACTCCTCCGGCACCGACGAGGGCACCACGGACGGCAATACGACCGACGGCAGTACGACGGACGGGAACACGACCGACGGCAGCACCACGGACGGGAACACAACCGACGGCAGCACCACGGAAGGCTCGACGGACGGCGCCACCGGCGAGCGTCCGGTGAAGCCGTAGGGGGGCCGGTGGCGACCCGACAGGCGGAGAGGGGCCCGGCGCATCGGCGCCGGGCCCCTCTCGCGCGTCCGGTTCAGCCTCCGTTGACCTCCTTGGAGATCCGGTCGCCGATCTCCTTGTCGATGTTGCGCCAGTACTGCACCGCGCGGTCCAGCACCGGCCTGCTGACTCCCTGCTTGAGGTGACCGCTGACGTTGGACACCAGCCGGTCGCGGGCCGCGTCGTCCAGGACCTTGCGGACCATCGTGCCCGGCTGGCCCCAGTCGTCGTCCTCGCTGTGCAGCTCGTACGCCTCGCGGACCATCTCGCCGGCCGCGGCCCAGCCCGCGGGATCGCCGAAGCGCCCGAAGTCGGCGGCCGGACCGCCGTAGGAGTTCGGTGCGTACGGCATCGACGCGTTCGACGGCGTGTACCGCATGGGGCCGTCCTTGGCGTACGAGTTCACCGCCGCGTGCGGCCGGTTGGGCGGCAGCTGCGTGTAGTTGGGCCCGATCCGGTAGCGGTGGGTGTCCGGGTACGAGAAGAGGCGGCCGAGCAGCATCTTGTCCGGTGACGGGCCGACGCCCGGCACCATGTTCGACGGCTCGAAGGCGGCCTGCTCGATATGGATGAAGTAGTCCTCCGGATTCCGGTCCAGCACCATCCGTCCGACGTCGATCAGCGGGTAGTCGCCGTGCGGCCACACCTTGGTCAGGTCGAACGGGTTGAACCGGTAGTCCGCCGCGTCCTCGAACGGCATGATCTGGACCTTCAGGGTCCACGACGGTGCGTTCCCGGACTCGATCGCTTCGTACAGGTCACGCCGGTGCTTGTCCGCGTCGGAACCGGCCAGCTCGTCGGCCTCGGCCTGGGTGAGGAAGTCGATGCCCTGGTCGGTCTTGAAGTGGTACTTCACCCAGAACCGCTCGCCCGCGCCGTTGATCCACATGTACGTGTGCGAGCCGTAGCCGTTCATGTGCCGGTACGTCTTCGGGATGCCCCGGTCGCCCATCAGCCAGGTGACCTGGTGTGCGGACTCGGGGGACAGAGTCCAGAAGTCCCACTGCATGTCGTTGCTGCGCAGCCCGGTGGCCGGGTGGCGCTTCTGCGACCGGATGAAGTCCTGGAACTTGATCGTGTCCCGGACGAAGAAGACCGGCGTGTTGTTGCCCACCAGATCGTAGTTGCCGTGCTCGGTGTAGAACTTGAGCGCGAATCCGCGGGGGTCCCGCCAGGTGTCCGGGGAGCCCTGCTCACCCGCGACCGTCGAGAAGCGGGCCAGCATCTCGGTGCGTTTGCCCCGCTGGAAGAGGTCGGCCTTGGTGAACTGGCCGACGTCGTTGGTGACTTCGAAGAAGCCGTATGCACCCGAACCCTTCGCGTGCACCACCCGCTCGGGGACCCGTTCCCGGTTGAACTGGGCCATCTTCTCGATCAGGTAGTGGTCCTGGAGCAGGATCGGGCCGTCCGACCCCACGGTGAGCGAGTGCTCGTCGCTCTCCACGGGGATCCCGGCGTTGTTCGTCGTGTACGGGGCCTTCGGGGGTGACTCGGTCACGAGCGTCCTCCCATCCATCGAAGGGAATGTGGTCGCATCGGCCGTGTGCCCCAGTCAACTCCTCACATGCGAAGTCGGCAACTTTTGGACCCGGTCCAGTTTTGGCCCCGTTCGGGTTACGTGTGGGTGGGCAGCTCGAACCAGACCACCTTGCCGGTCGACAGCCGGGTCGCGCCCCACCGTCTGGCCAGCCGGTTCACCAGGAACAGGCCGCGTCCGCCCTCGTCGGTGTCGCGCGCCCGGCGCTGCCGCGGCAGTTGCGGAGAGTCGTCGCCGACCTCGCAGCGCAGCACGTCGGTGCGCAGCAGCCGCAGCGTCACCGGCCGCTCCGCGTACCGCACGGCGTTGGTGACCACCTCGCTGATCAGCAGCTCCACCGAATCGGACAGCTCCTCCAGGTCCCAGCGGGCCAGCGCCCGGCGGGCGAGCCGGCGGGCCCGGCCCGGGGCCTGCTCCTCCGGCTCCAGGAACCAGTACGCGACATCACTCGGCGCGATCCCGTCGAAACGGGCCGCGAGCAGGGCGATGTCGTCGTCCCGGTCGCCCGGACCGAGCATGTCCAGGACGTCGTCGCAGAGCGCCTCCAGCGGCGGCGAATGGTCGGGACCGGTGAGCTGCGCGGTCGCGGCGAGCCGCTCCCGCAGCTGCTCGATCCCGGTCCACACGTCCCGCAGCCGGGACTCGACCAGACCGTCGGTGTAGAGGAGCAGCGTCGCCCCGGCGGGCGCGTCCAGCTCGACGGCCTCGAAGTCGACGCCGCCGACGCCGATCGGCGCGCCCGGCGGCACCCGCAGCACCTCGGCGCGGCCGCCGAGATGCAGGAGTATCGGTGGGGGATGGCCGGCGTTGGCGATCGTGATCCGGTGCGAGACCGGGTCGTACACGGCGTACATGCAGGTCGCCATGCGGTCCGTGCCCAGCCGCTGCGCCTGCTCGTCCAGGTGGTGCAGCACCTCCTGCGGCGGCAGGTCCAGACCCGCGAGGGTCTGCGCGGTCGTCCGCAGCTGGCCCATGATCGCGGCCGAGGTCATCGAGTGGCCCATGACGTCGCCGACGACCAGCGCGACCCGGCTGCCGGGCAGCGGGATCGCGTCGTACCAGTCGCCGCCGACGCGGGCGGTCTCCGCGGCCGGGAGATAGCGCGAGGCGAGCCGCACACCGGTCGGCTGCGGCAGGCCCTCGGGGAGCATCGTGCGCTGGAGCTCGTCCGCGATGTACGCCTCGCGGCCGTACAGCACCGCCTTGTCGATACCGAGCGCCGTATGGGTCGCCAGCTGGGCGGCCACCAGCAGATCGTTCGGCTCGAAGGCCGGCCGGTCCGGGCGGCGCAGGAAGATCGCGGCACCGATGACACGCCGGCGGCCCCGCAGCGGGGCGAGGATCGCCCGGTGCCCGGTCGGTACGGTCTTGCCGTCGCCGAGCAGCTCAGGCAGGGCGGCCCGGGCGGCGGCCGAGTCGCCGAAGACCGGCCGCACCCCGCGCAGCACCTCGGCGAGCGCGCTGCCCGCCTGCACCTCGCACAGCTCCGCGGCCGGCATGTCGACCTGCGCGCTGAGCACCGGCATCTGCGCGGAGGTCAGCAGCGCGCCGTCGGTGTCCTCGTCGGTTAAACGCAGCCGGTCCGTGCGGCGCAGCCGCAGCACGAACGGCGCGACCGGCCGCTCGTCGCCGACCGGGAGCGGATCGCGCAGATAGACGAGGATCGCGTCCGAGAACGTCGGCACGGTGGCCCGGCACAGCCCGAGCACGATCTCGTCCAGGTCGATCCCGCGCGCGATACGTCTGGTCGCGGCCCCCACGAAGCGGAGCCGGTCGCCCTCGCGGCGTGCGACCCCCGAGGGGTCCTGCGGCGCACCCGCGGGCGCCGCACCCGCTGCCGCCGCGACCGGCGGCGAGGCCGGCGCGGCGGGCACGGGCGGTGCCGGGGGCACGGGCGGTGCGGGCGGCTGGGCAGGCACGCCGCCCGCCGCCGACTTGGGGGCGTGCGCAGCCGCCTCCTGCCGTGGCCGGGTGCGCTCCTGCGGCCGGGCAGCGAGCGGCTGCCGGCCTTCGTGGGAGGTGGGATGCTCCGTCACGCGTGGGGTTCCGTCCGTCCGGGCCGGTGGTGCGAGGCGAGGGCCTGTCCTGCCGATCCTGCCGATCCTGCCGGTCCTGGCATGACCGGCATGCTCGGTCCGACCGGGCGGGCAGGTCTCAGGGTCCGCCCAGCCGGTCTCGCCGGCCTGGTCGGCCGGACGGGCCCGGGTGCCGCTGTGCGCGTCCTGGGGCGGTGACGATCGCGGCCGCGCATCCGCACGCACCGCGGCTCCCGGGGCCCGCGGACGGTGGTTCCGCCAGTGGTCCGGGACGGCGCCGCTCCTGGACGGTCGATAGAGCCCATACCCAATCCGGGCATGGCATCGACAAGTTGAGGGAGATCCGGGCGCACATCGAGCACGGTTTGCTCCCCCTCGTGATGACTTGCGGTCAGTTTCGGTACGGCGCCGGGTCGTTGAAACGACTCGACCTTGCGGAGGACGATCCTACGTTTGAACCCGGGGGGCGCATCAAGGGTCTCACGGCGTCGTCATGCGGAGGTGCGCACCGGGGTGCGGTCCCAGTCGGCGGGCAGCTCAGGGACCGGCCAGCGCGGATCGGGCCGCCAGTCCTCCCAGCCGTCCGAGAACGGCGCCCCCCAGGCACGGATCACCCGCACGGCCGACTCCCCGGCCTCCCGCACCCGACGCGCCTGCCCCGCGTCCATCAGCCCGGCGCGCTGCGCCTCGGCGAACTCGTCCTCGTCCAGCCACCGCCAGTTGCGGTCCGGGCCCACCGCGATGTCGAGGAAGTGGTCCTGCGAATCGACCCCGCCGGACCAGCGGGCGCGCGGCTCCTCAAGGTTCACGTACCAGTTCTTGAACCGCCAGCCCGGCTCCCAGAACAGCCACACCGACCACGGCTCGGCGGGCCTGGCCAGCTTCAGCACGCCCGTGCCGAACCAGCGTGCGCGCACGGTGGTCCGCGGCGCGGTGTAGCGCGTGGCGAGCGGCTCCTGCTGCACCGGCGTGCCGTCGGCCAGCACCGGCTTCACGCACTCGGTGCCCGGCGCCATCCAGACGGCCAGAAGTTCGGCACTGTCCTCGACGACGGTCACGGGCCGGCAGATGTGCACATCGCCCGAGGCGTTGCCGCGGTAGCGCCAGAGGATGTGATCCCCCGGCGCCCAGCGCCGTGATTGCGGGACAGCCGCCGATCCTGTCATGAGCAGATCTTAGAGGCGCTCCCGGGCGGGGCGCTGCGGCGCAGGTCACGGACGGGTCATACGCAGCACGTCCAGCGCTTCGTCGAGCTGCTCCAGGGTCAGGTCCCCGCGCTCCACATAGCCCGACTCCAGCACCACCTCGCGGATCGTCCTGCGCTCCGCGAGCGACTTCTTGGCGACCTTGGCCGCCTCCTCGTACCCGATGTACTTGTTCAGCGGGGTGACGACCGACGGTGAGGACTCGGCGTACTCGCGGGCCCGTTCCGCGTCGGCGGTGATGCCGTCGACCGTGCGGTCCGCGAGCAGCCGGGACGCGGCCGCGAGCAGGCGTACGGACTCCAGCAGGTTCCGGGCCATGACGGGCAGCATCACGTTCAGCTCGAAGTTGCCGGCGGCTCCGGCCACGGCGACCGTCGTGTCGTTGCCGGTCACCTGCGCCGCCACCATCAGCACCGCCTCGGGGACGACCGGGTTGACCTTCCCGGGCATGATCGAGGAGCCGGGCTGGAGGTCGGGCAGGCTGATCTCGGCGAGGCCGGTGCGCGGACCGCTCGCCATCCAGCGCAGATCGTTCGCGATCTTGGTGAGGGAGACCGCGATCGTGCGGAGCTGGCCCGACGTCTCCACGAGGCCGTCACGCGCGCCCTGCGCCTCGAAGTGGTCGCGCGCCTCGGTGAGCGGCAGCCCCGTGGTCCCCGCGACCTCGGCGATGACGGCGGCGGAGAAGCCGGGCGGGGTGTTGATGCCGGTGCCGACGGCGGTGCCGCCGAGGGGCAGTTCGGCCAGCCGGGGCAGGGACGCCCGGACCCGCTCGATCCCGTACCGGACCTGCGCGGCGTACCCCCCGAACTCCTGGCCCAGGGTGACGGGCGTCGCGTCCATCAGGTGCGTACGCCCCGACTTGACGACGCCCGCGAACTCGGCCTCCTTGCGCTGCAGCGCGGCGGCCAGATGCTCAAGGGACGGGATCAGGTCCCTGGTCACGGCGGCGGTCGCGGCGATGTGGATCGACGAGGGGAAGACGTCGTTGGACGACTGCGAGGCGTTGACGTGGTCGTTGGGGTGGACGGGGCGGCCGAGCCGCTCGCTCGCCAGCGTCGCCAGGACCTCGTTCGCGTTCATGTTGGAGGACGTGCCGGAGCCGGTCTGGAAGACGTCGACCGGGAAGTGCTCGTCCCAGCGGCCGTCGGCGACCTCGGCCGCCGCCTCCTGGATCGCCGTCGCGACGTCCTCGTCGAGCACCCCCAGCTCCGCGTTGACCTTGGCGGCGGCCGCCTTGATCCGGGCGAGGGCCTCGATATGGGCGCGTTCCAGCCGTGTGCCCGAGATGGGGAAGTTCTCCACGGCCCGCTGGGTCTGGGCGCGCCATTTGGCGTGTGCCGGCACCCTCACCTCGCCCATGGAGTCGTGCTCGACCCGGTAATCCCGCTGGTCGCCCGCGTTGTCGTGCGTATCGGACATCTCCGAACCTCCTGAAAAAGGTGAGCACTTGTCTTGTTCTGTGTATTCCCCCTTGCGCTACCTGCCAGTAAAAACCGTCGGTAACACGACACCGGGGAGGCGCAATGAGGCGCACTGGACGAAGACTCCGCCGCACGGTCGCGGCAGCCGCGGCCCTGGCGGCGACTCTCGGCACCATGGCAGCCACCACCCCCGAGCGGGCGCAGGACACGGCACGCTCGGCCGCATCCGTATCGTCGGTACCCCTTCCGCCGGAGCTGGAGCGGATCCGCGCCGCCGAGGCGACGGCCCTCTACGGCGACCCCGCCGAGCGGCCGTTCGACCAGCGCAGGACCGGCCTGATCTCGCTCGGCGACAGCGAGATCTCCGGCGAGGGCGTGGGCACGTACGAACCCGGGACGGACGGCCCGGACAACTGGTGCCACCGCTCGCCCGACGCCGCCATCCACCGCACCGGCATCGGCGCCGACGTGACGTACAACGTCTCCTGCTCGGGCGCGTACAGCGGAAACATCCGCATCGGCGGCTCCAAGCAGTACGCCGACGAACTGGTCCAGAGCGACAGCCTCGCCATCAAGGCCCGCAACACCAGGATCGAGATGGTGCTCCTGGTGGCCGGGGCCAACGACGACCTCCAGTTCGGCCCCGTGATGACCGACTGCGTCACCCGCTGGTTCCTGATCCAGGGCCCGTGCGCGCCGGTCTACGCGGGCGGCTGGCAGGCCCGTGTCGACGCGCTCGTGCCCAAGGTCGAGCAGACCGTGCGCGACCTGCGGACGGTCATGCGCGGCGCCGGATACGCCGACGGCGACTACAGGCTCGTCGTGATGGGCTACCCGAGCCCCATCGGCCCGGACTTCCCCGACAACCCCGGTTTCCCGGGCAAGCTGATCTGCGGCGGCACGGGCTACGACTCGGACACCGTCTGGGGCCGCAACACCGCCGTCCCCGCCTTCGAGCGCGGCATGCGGCGCGTCGCCAGGTCGACGGGCGCGGTCTACCTCGACAACTCGCGGCTCTTCCACGGCCACGAGGTGTGCATGGAGGACGCCTGGGCGCGCGGGCTGTGGATCGAGCTCTCCAACCCCTTCCCGCCCGACTCCAACTCCGTCCGCCAGTCCTTCCACCCGAACGCGCGGGGCCACGCCGCCTTCGCCTCCTGCCTCACCCAGCTCCACGACTCCGGGCTGAGCGAGGCGAGTTGCGCCGATCCCGCGTCCACGGGCAAGCCCGTGCTGTACCCCTTCGCCTGGGACGACGCGTACAAGCCGCTGAGGAACGAGTCGACGGGCAACTGCGTCGACGTCGACTCGGCCGTCACCCGCAACGGGACCGCGGTGCTGGGCTGGGACTGCCACGGCGGCCGCAACCAGGGCTGGTGGTACGACCCCGAGCGCCGCTCCGTGCACACCGAACTCACCCAGGACCGCTGCCTCGACGTCCCCCGCGGCGACTACCGCGCCGGCGCGGCGCTCGTCGTGTGGAACTGCCACGGCGCGGCCAACCAGCAGTTCGTCCGGCAGTCCGGCACGCTGCGCCCGGCGTCCGCGACGGGTCTGTGCCTGACCCAGGCCGCGGCGAGGCAGCCCCTGCGGCTCCAGGCGTGCGACGGCTCTGCGAGCCAGCGCTTCGCGTAGCACCGCCGTCCCGGCCGGGGGTCCGGGAGGCTCGCCTCCCGGACCCCGCTACGCCGGTCCCGACCCCCGCACCGGGACCGTGCCCCCTGTTGCTGCCGGCCTCACAGGCTTCGGTCGGCGTGCCGGTCTGTGTCCGGTGGGTGGGTGGCCTCCCGGGGCCCTGTTACGCGAGTCCGGGTCCGCGCACGGGGATCGTGGTGAACGTCGGCGCCGGTGCCGGATCCTGGCCCCCTTTTTCTGCCGGCCTCGCATTGTTCGGCCCTGGGGGGCCTCGCAAGCTTCGGTCGGCGTGCCGGTCTGTGTCCGGTGGGTGGGTGGCCTTGCGGGCCCTGTTACGCGAGTCCGGGTCCCCGCACGGGGATCGTGGTGAAGGTCGGCGCCGGTGCCGGATCCTGGAAGAAGTCGTTGCCCTTGTCGTCCACGACGATGAACGCGGGGAAGTCCTCGACCTCGATCTTCCAGACCGCCTCCATGCCGAGCTCCTCGTACTCGACGACCTCGACCTGCTTGATGCAGTCCTGCGCCAGGCGGGCGGCGGGGCCGCCGATCGAGCCCAGGTAGAAGCCGCCGTGCGCGCCGCACGCGTCCGTGACCTGCTTGCTGCGGTTGCCCTTGGCCAGCATGACCTTGGAGCCGCCCGCCGCCTGGAACTGCTCGACGTACGAGTCCATCCGGCCGGCCGTCGTCGGGCCGAAGGAGCCGGACGCGTAACCCTCCGGGGTCTTCGCCGGGCCGGCGTAGTAGACCGGGTGGTCCTTCAGGTACTGCGGCATCTCCTCACCCGCGTCAAGGCGCTCCTTGATCTTGGCGTGAGCGATGTCGCGCGCCACGACCAGCGGGCCGGAGAGCGACAGCCGGGTCTTGACCGGGTACTTGGTCAGTTCGGCGAGGATGTCGTCCATCGGCTGGTTGAGGTCGATCTTGACGACGTCGCTCTCCGGCTCCAGGTGCTCGTCCGTCGTCTCGGGCAGGAAGCGCGCCGGGTCCGTCTCCAGCTGCTCCAGGAAGACGCCCTCGGCGGTGATCTTCGCGACCGCCTGCCGGTCGGCCGAGCAGGAGACGGCGATCGCGACCGGGCAGGACGCGCCGTGCCGCGGCAGCCGCACCACGCGCACGTCGTGGCAGAAGTACTTGCCGCCGAACTGCGCGCCGATCCCGATCTTCTGCGTCAGCTCGAAGACCTTCTCCTCCAGCTCCTTGTCGCGGAAGCCGTGGCCGAGGACCGAGCCCTCGTCGGGCAGCTCGTCCAGGTAGTGCGCGGAGGCGTACTTCGCGGTCTTCAGCGCGTACTCGGCCGAGGTGCCGCCGACGACGATCGCCAGGTGGTACGGCGGGCAGGCGGCCGTGCCGAGCGAACGGATCTTCTCCTCCAGGAACTTCATCATGGAGGACTCGTTCAGGACCGCCTTCGTCTCCTGGTAGAGGAAGGACTTGTTGGCCGAGCCGCCGCCCTTGGCCATGAAGAGGAACTTGTACGCGCCGCCGTCCGTCGCGTACAGCTCGATCTGCGCGGGCAGGTTCGAGCCGGTGTTCTTCTCCTCCCACATGGTCAGCGGGGCCATCTGCGAGTAGCGCAGGTTGAGCTTGGTGTACGCGTCGTAGATGCCCCTGCTCAGGGCCTCTTCGTCGGCGCCCGCCGTGAGCACGTTCTGGCCGCGCTTGCCCATGACGATCGCGGTGCCGGTGTCCTGGCACATGGGCAGGACACCCGCGGCGGCGATGTTCGCGTTCTTCAGCAGGTCCAGCGCCACGAACTTGTCGTTGGACGACGCCTCGGGGTCGTCGATGATCCTGCGCAGCTGCGCGAGGTGCTCGGGGCGGAGGTAGTGCTGGATGTCGTGGATCGCCTCTTCGGCGAGCTTGCGCAGCGCCTCCAGCTCGACCTTGAGGAACGTACGGCCGTCGGCGTCGAAGGTGGAGACACCCTCGGCGGTCACCAGGCGGTAGGGCGTGGTGTCCTCTCCCAGGGGGAGCAGATCGGTGTACTCGAATTCCGGCATTGCGGCCATTCCTCACTCGGCAGACAGCGCGGCGCCGCCTCCGTTGGCGGCGCGCCCATAAGCGTAAGACGGCATGCGTGATCCGGTCTTGTGAGGTAAGGCTCAGTTGCCGCGGGCTCGCACGAGCCTGTCGTGCTGTCGTACTAGTCGCGATCTATCGCGTTTCGCTAGGCTGAGTGCGTGGACCTCGAAAAGCAGCCCGAGAAACAGCCTCAGAAGCCTGCAGCCCAAGCCCCGGTGGCCCCGGTGGCCGCGGCGCCGGTCGCCCAGGCCCCGGTGGCCGCGGCGCCGGTCGCCCAGGCCCCGGTGGCCGCGGCGCCGGCCGCCCAGGCCCCGGTCGCCGAAGGCGCCATCCGTGCCTCCGACGCCGACCGCGACCGGATCGCGGACATCCTCCGCGACGCCCTGGCCGAGGGCCGTATCGACGCCGAGGAGCACTCGGAGCGGATCGACGCGGTCTACCGCGCCAGGACGGTCGGCGAGCTGGAGCCGATCGTGCGCGACCTGCCCGTCGCCGGGCAGCCCCGCCCGGAGCCGGCGCCGCACGCCGCGCCGTACGCGTACGGACCCGAGGTGCCGGACGGTCCGGTGGAGAGCCTCGTCGCCGTGTTCTCCAGCTCCACCCGCAAGGGCCGCTGGCGTGTGGGCCCCCGGACCAACGCCTTCGCCCTCTTCGGGAACGTCGAGATCGACCTGACCGAGGCGATGTTCGGGCAGCGGCTCACGGTCGTCAACGCGACGTCGATCTTCGGGAACGTCGAGGTGCGCGTGCCGGAGAACATCTCGCTGCGCGGCAGCGGGACCGGGGTCTTCGGCAACTTCGAGGTCGTCACGCTGGAGGCCGCCGACCCCGAGGCCCCGGTCGTCGTGGTCAACGGCTATTCCGTTTTCGGCAACGTCGAGGCCAAGCCCAAGCGGGGCAAGCGCATCGCCGACCTCCACGCCCGTATGCGCAAGCACCTGGGGCATTGACGCACGGGCGGCGTCCGGCCGGGGCGCGGGCCCTCCTGTCCGCATGCGACGGCCGTCATTCCGGTACCCGGAAGCGTGCAGCACTCAGTGCATAGGCCCGCGCACAGCGGGTAGGGCTTGGTGCATCGTCTCTCGCTCGCGAAGCCGTCGTCAGGAGTAGACCGTGCTGCAACTGCCGCATCAGCCCTTGCAGGTAGCCGCCGTTCCGACCCAGCGCACCCCTGCTCGGGAAGATCAGGACAGTCCCTGGCACACGGAGGCGGTGTGCCGCCGGGACGAAGCCGGACTGTTCTTCGCACCGTCCAAGGAACCGACGGCCGCCCGGCTGTCCCGCGAAGAGGCCGCCAAGCGCGTCTGTGCCCGCTGCCCGGTCATGATCGAGTGCCGCGAGCACGCCCTGCTCCAGCCCGAGCCGTACGGAGTGTGGGGCGGGCTCACCGCCGCCGAGCGCCGTGTGGTCCTGGCCCGCCGCAGGCGGCGCGAGACGGAGCTGAAGAAGTCGGCGTCGGCGGCCTGACACACCCGCGGACCATACGTGCACCGCACCGCGGTGTACGTACGGGAAGGGGCGCCCCCACCGCACATGGGGGCGCCCCTCTTTGTTTGTTTGCGGCTCGGTTCACGCGCGGAGGTCCTGAGGAACGAAGGACCGAGCACGATCGACCGTCCAGCTCACTCGCCGGGGCGAGCAGCGCGGCCTACTGCGCGCGGTCGAAGTCGATCTGGCTGTATGCGCGCAGCTTCGAGAGCCGGTGCGTCGAGTCGATCTGGCGGATCGTGCCCGACTTGGAGCGCATCACCAGCGACTGGGTGGTCGCCGTCTCGGCGCGGTAGCGCACGCCGCGCAGCAGCTCGCCGTCGGTGATGCCGGTCGCGACGAAGAACACGTTGTCGCCGCTGACCAGGTCGTTCATGAACAGGACCCGGTCGAGGTCGTGGCCGGCGTCGAGCGCCCGCTGCCGCTCCGCGTCGTCCTTGGGCCAGAGCTTGCCCTGGATCGTGCCGCCGAGGCACTTGATCGCGCAGGCGGTGATGATGCCCTCCGGCGTACCGCCGACGCCCATCAGCATGTCGACGCCGGTGCCCTCGCGCACGGCCATGATCGCGCCCGCGACATCGCCGTCCGAGATGAACTTGATCCGGGCGCCGGTCTCGCGGATCTCCTTGACGATGCCCTCGTGGCGGGGGCGGTCCAGGATGACGACGGTGACGTCCTCGGGCGCGGAGTTCTTCGCCTTGGCGACGCGGCGGATGTTCACCGACACCGGGGCGTTGATGTCGACGAAGTCGGCGGCCTCGGGCCCGGTGACCAGCTTGTCCATGTAGAAGACCGCGGACGGGTCGAACATGGTGCCGCGGTCGGCGGCCGCGAGGACGGCGATGGCGTTGGGCATGCCCTTGGCCGTGAGGGTCGTACCGTCGATCGGGTCCACGGCGATGTCGCACTCCGCGCCGGTCCCGTCGCCGATCCGCTCCCCGTTGAACAGCATCGGGGCTTCGTCCTTCTCGCCCTCGCCGATGACGACCACGCCGTTCATGGAGACGGTGCTGACGAGGGTCCGCATGGCCTTGACGGCGGCGCCGTCCGCGCCGTTCTTGTCGCCACGCCCGACCCACCGGCCCGCGGCCATGGCGGCGGCCTCGGTGACCCGTACGAGCTCGAGGGCGAGGTTGCGATCGGGGGCCTCGGGCGAGACCTCCAGCTGGGACGGCAAGTTGTGCTCGGTCATCGGAGCGCACCTTTCTGTACGACGACGGCCGGAAAAGAGAGGGTGCTGCGACTCTATCGGTACGTCGACAAAATGAGCAGAGGGGCCCACGTTTGAGCAGACAACCTTGATGCGACCATAGTGCGGTGGCAGGTATGCGAGGCAAGCAGACGGTACGCGGAATGGTCCAGTCGTTGGCGGTGGTCCTGGCCGCCGCTTTCGTGGTCTACCTCTTCGTTCCGCACGACGACTCCGGCGACCCGGTGCGGGCGGTGGACTACCGCGTCGAACTGGTGACGGCGCGCCGCGCGGCGCCGTACCCGGTGGCCGCTCCCACGGGTCTGCCCGCGGACTGGAAGCCGACCTCCGTCTCGTACAAGCGCCAGAGCGGCAACGCGTGGCACCTCGGCTTCCTCGACCCGGACGGTCAGTACGTCGCGATCGAGCAGTCCACGGCGCCGGCGGGGAAGTACGTCCCGAAGGTCACCCAGCAGGCCACGAGGACCGACGCCACCGAGCAGGTGGGCGGCGCGACCTGGCAGCGCTGGGAAGGCCCGAAGTACGACGCGCTCGTGCGCACGGATGAGGGCTCGACGACGGTCGTCACGGGCACCGCGTCGTTCGCGCGGCTCGCGGAGATGGCGGCGGCGCTGGAGTCGACGACCTCCTGAAACGAACGACGAGGCCGCCGCACCCGAATCGGGTGCGGCGGCCTCGCTGTGCAGGGAGGGGCAGACGGGGGCGACCCCCGGACCCCCGGCAGGGGGCCGGGTCGGGTCAGACCGTGGTGATGACGTCCTCGTACCCCAGTCGCGGCGAACGCGGACTGTGTCTTCCCGGGGGGCGACCCCCGGACCCCCGGCAGGAGGCCGGGTCGGGTCAGACCGTGGTGATGACGTCCTCGTACTCCAGTCGCGGCGAACGCGGGAACCACGCGTCGGTGCCCGGCTTGCCGATGTTGACGACCATCAGCGGGGTGTGGTCGTCGTCCAGGAACTCCTTCTGGACGCCCGCGAAGTCGAGGCCGGTCATCGGGCCGGCGGCCAGGCCGGCGGCGCGGACGCCGACGATGAAGTAGCCGGCCTGCAGCGCGGCGTTCAGCGCGGCGGACCGCTCACGCGTCGGGCGCTCGGCGAAGAACGCGTCCTTGGCCTGCGGGAAGTGCGGGAACAGCTCCGGCAGCTCCTCGTGGAACTCGTTGTCCGCGGCGAGGATCGCGACCAGCGGCGCCGTGGCGGTCTTCGCCTGGTTGCCCTCCGCCATGTGCTTCACCAGGCGCTCGCGGGCCTCGGGGGTGCGGACGAGCACGACACGCAGCGGCGACTGGTTGAAGGCCGTCGGGCCGTACTTGACCAGGTCGTAGATCGCCTGGACCTGCTCGTCGGTCACCGGCTCGTCGGTGAACGTGTTGGCGGTGCGGGCCTCGCGGAAGAGGAGGTCCTGGGCGGCGGCGTCAAGAACGAGGGACATGCGTACCTTCCGGGTGGTGCAGTGGATCAAGCCTGTGACCTCACCGTACGCCGGAGTGTGTGAACCTTCAACTAAATCCGGCGCCTGGTGAGACGGTTCACACAACTTTCAACCAACTTCGCCAGGGATCCGTTTATGCCGCCCGGGGCGGCTCAGGGCGCGGCCTCGCCCTCGTCCGCGACCCCGTCGCCCTCGCGCACACCGCCACGCCCCGCGGCCTCGCCCGCGTCCCGCTCGGCCAGCGCCGCATCCAGCCTGGCCCGGGCGCCGTCCAGCCAGCGGCGGCAGACCTTCGCCAGCTCCTCGCCGCGCTCCCAGAGCGCGAGGGACTCCTCCAGCGTCGTGCCGCCCGCCTCCAGCCGGCGGACGACCTCGATCAGCTCGTCCCGCGCCTGCTCGTACCCGATCGCGCCGACCGCCCCGGCCGCGCCGATCGCATTCGCCGAGGTCTCGTCCGTCTTCGCCGTCATGTGATCCACCCTATGCGTGAGGTCCGACAGTGACCCCGAACTCGCCTTCCGCGACCCTGGCCCGCAGTGTCTCGCCCGCCGAGACCTCCTCGGCGGCCCGCACGACCGAGCCGTCCGCGCGCTGCAGCACCGCATACCCCCGCTCCAGGGTCGCCGCGGGCGACAGGGCGACGACCCGCGCATGCGTGTGGCCGAGCTCGGAGTCGGCGCGGTCGAGCAGATGCCCGAGCACCCGGCGGCTGCGCGCGGCCAGCGCGTCCGTCTCCTGCCCGCGCTCCTCCACCATCCGGTGCGGATGCTCCATGACCCGCCGGTGCAGCGCGTGCGCCAGTCCGCGCTCCTCGCGGTCCAGCAGCCCCCGTACGGACCGCAGCGCGCGGTCGCGCAGCGCCTGCACCCGGTCCAGCTCCTCGCCGACGTCGGGGACGACCTTCTTCGCCGCGTCGGTCGGGGTCGAGGCGCGCAGATCCGCGACCAGATCGAGCAGGGGCGAGTCCGGCTCGTGCCCGATCGCGGACACCACCGGCGTACGGCAGTCGGCCACCGCCCGCACCAACTGCTCGTCCGAGAACGGCAGCAGGTCCTCCACGCTGCCTCCGCCGCGCGCGACGATGATCACGTCCACGTCCGGCTGCTCGTCCAGCTCCTTCACCGCCTGGACGACCTGGGACACGGCCCGCACGCCCTGCACGGCCACGTTGCGCACCTCGAAGCGGACGGCCGGCCACCGCCGCCGCGCGTTCTCCAGCACGTCGCGCTCGGCCGCGGACGCCCGGCCGCAGACGAGCCCGATCAGCTGCGGCAGGAAGGGCAGGGGCCGCTTGCGGTCGAGCGCGAAGAGCCCCTCCGCGCCCAGGGTCCGCTTGAGCTGCTCAAGTCGTGCCAGCAGCTCGCCGATGCCGACCGGCCTTATCTCGGCGGCGCGCAGGGACAGCTGCCCGCGCGGGGCGTACCACTCGGGCTTGGCGTGCACGACGACCCGCGCGCCCTCGGAGACGGCGTCCGCGACCGCGTCGAACACCTGGCGGTAGCAGGTGACGCTCACCGAGATGTCGTACGACGGATCGCGCAGCGTCAGGAACACGACGCCCGCCCCGGGCCTGCGGGACAGCTGGGTGATCTGCCCCTCCACCCACACCGCCCCGAGCCGGTCGATCCAGCCCCCGATGAGCCGTGACACCTCGCCGACGGGCAGGGGAGCTTCGGCAGACGTATTGAGACCCATGCACGCGAGCGTATCGGCAGGGACCGACAGGACCAGGGCCCGCGGCCGACGACGCCGGGCTACACGGGCCCCGGCTCCGCCTCTTGCCGTCCCCGCTGCACCATCAGCACCAGCAGCCCTACCGCCAGCCAGATCGCGCCGACCACCTGCGCCGTGTGCGACGCCTCCACGATCACCGCGACCGTCACCGCCGCACCCGCCACCGGGATCAGCAGATGCCGCCACCAGCTCGGCGGCCCCGCCATCCGCCGCACCACGAACCACCCCACCACGCTCGCGTGCAGCAGGGTGAACGCCGTCAGCGCCCCGACGTCGACGACCGACACCAGCTTGTCCAGCCCGTCGTCGCGCCGCGCCGCCCACACCGCCGCGACCAGCGTCACCACGGCGGAGAGGAGCAGCGCCACGCGCGGCACGCCCGAGTCGGTACGGGACAGCACATGCGGCAGCCGCCGGCCGCGGGCCATCGCGAAGAGCAGCCGGCCCGCGGCCGCCTGCCCCGCCAGCGCCGCGAACGCCGCGCCGATCGCCTTGCTCACCGCCACCAGATCGTGCAGCCAGGTGCCGACGGAGGTGTCCACGGCGTCGTAGAACGCGGACCCCTGGGTCTTGGGGTCCGCCGCCAGCGCCGCAGACGAGACCGGTTCGAGCAGCGCCACCAGATACGTCTGCGCCACGAACAGCGTGCCCGCCAGCCCCAGGCAGAACAGCACCGCCCGCGCCACCTGCCGTGATCCGCCCGTCACCTCCTCGGCGAACGAGGCGATCGCGTCGAAGCCGAGGTATGAGAGCACCGCCACCGACACCGCGCCGAGGACCGCGCTCAGCGCGAAGTCCCCGTCGCCGGTGAGCGGCGACAGCCAGCCGCGCCGCGGCCCGTCCTGCGCCAGGACCGCGACCGCCGACACCAGGAAGACCGCGAGGACGATGATCTCCATGGCCAGCACCGCGAGGCCGACGCGGGCCGCGGCCCGTACGCCCCACAGGTTCAGCAGCGTGGTCACCACGACCGCAAGCGCGGTCCACACCCATCGGTCCACCCCTGGGACCAGCGCTTCCATCGCGATCCCGGAGAACAGATAGGCGACGGCCGGGATCAGCAGATAGTCGAGCATCGCCATCCACCCGGCGATGAACCCCGGTCCCTCGCCGAGCCCCTTGCGCGCGTACGCGAAGACCGATCCGGCCAGCGGGGCCACCCGCACCATCTGCGCGTAGCTGTACGCGGTGAAGCCCATCGCGATCGTCGCGACGACGTACACGAGGGCGACCGCTCCGTGCGATTTCGCGTCGAGGGTGCCGAAGACACCGACCGGTGCCATGGGGGCGATGAAGAGCAGTCCGTAGACGACCAGATCCCGGACCCCGAGACTCCGGCGCAGCTGGCTGTGTGTGTCCCCGCCTCCGCCCCCGTCCGCGCCCGACGCCGTCCCGGTGCCCGCGCCGGCACCGGTGCCGGTCCCCGTCATGGCGGCCTCCGTCCTCGTACGTACCGGATTGATACCGGGGTGATCACATACGCACCAGTCTCAGCCCTGTGGGCGATCGTTGGCGTGTTCGGCGCGCCCTTACGATGGGGGGCATGACTGCAACGAACGCCCGCCGCGTCCTGCTCGCCGCTCCCCGTGGCTACTGCGCGGGCGTGGACCGTGCCGTGATCGCCGTGGAGAAGGCCCTGGAGCAGTACGGCGCTCCGGTCTACGTCCGCCACGAGATCGTCCACAACAAGTACGTCGTCCAGACCCTGGAGAAGAAGGGCGCGATCTTCGTCGAGGCCACGACGGAGGTCCCCGAGGGGTCCATCGTGATGTTCTCGGCGCACGGCGTCGCGCCGATCGTCCACGAGGAGGCCGCCGAGCGGAAGCTCGCGACCATCGACGCCACCTGCCCCCTGGTGACCAAGGTCCACAAGGAAGCCGTGCGGTACGCCCGCGAGGACTTCGACATCCTCCTCATCGGCCACGAGGGCCACGAGGAGGTCATCGGCACCACCGGTGAGGCCCCGGACCACATCACGCTCGTCGACGGCCCGGAAGACGTGGAGAAGGTGGAGGTCCGCGACCCGTCGAAGGTCGTCTGGCTCTCCCAGACCACGCTGTCGGTCGACGAGACGATGGAGACCGTCGACAAGCTGAAGACCAAGTTCCCGCTGCTGGTCTCGCCGCCCAGCGACGACATCTGCTACGCCACGCAGAACCGCCAGATCGCCGTCAAGCAGATGGGCGCGGAAGCCGAGCTGGTCATCGTCGTCGGCTCGCAGAACTCCTCGAACTCCAAGCGGCTCGTCGAGGTCGCGCTGGGCGCCGGCTCCCGGGACGCGCATCTGGTCGACTTCGCGGACGAGATCGACGAGGCATGGCTGGAGGGGGTGACGACGGTCGGCGTCACGTCGGGCGCGTCCGTTCCCGAGGTGCTCGTCGAGCAGGTCCTGGAGTGGCTGGCGCAGCGCGGTTTCGAGGACGTGGAGATCGTCAAGGCGGCCGAGGAGTCGATCACCTTCTCGCTGCCGAAGGAGCTCCGCCGCGATCTGCGGGCCGAGGCGGCCGCACTTACGGAGGACTGAGACCCTCACGGAGGACTGAGACCCTCACGGAGGCCTGAGACCCTCACGGAGGCCTGAGCCCCTCCGAGTGCCCGCTAGTACCCCGCTCGGGGAGTGACGGTCAGCGGTTCCTCGTAACGTTGGGTCCATGAACGTCTTCGGAGTGGACATCGGCGGGTCGGGGATCAAGGGTGCGCCCGTGGACCTGGACCGCGGCGACCTTGCAGAGCCCCGCCACAAAGTACTCACCCCGCACCCGGCCACGCCCGACGGCGTGGCCGAGTGCGTTGCCGAGGTGATCGAGCACTTCGGCTGGTCGGGCCCGGTCGGGACGACCTTCCCCGGCGTGGTCACCGGCTCGGTGATCCGCACGGCCGCGAATGTCGACAAGAGCTGGATCGACGTGGATGGCGGCAAGCTGCTGGGCGACCGGTTGGGCCTGCCCGTGACCGTGCTGAACGACGCGGACGCGGCGGGGGTCGCCGAGATGACCTTCGGCGCGGGCCGCGGCCGCAAGGGCGCGGTCATGCTGCTGACGTTCGGCACGGGGATCGGCAGCGCGCTCTTCATCGACGGCAAGCTCGTGCCGAACACGGAGCTGGGCCATCTGGAGCTGCACGGCCACGAGGCGGAGAAGCACGCGTCGACCAAGGCGAAGGACGACGAGGAGCTGAGCTGGGAGCACTGGGCGCACCGGGTGCAGAAGTACCTGGTGCACCTGGAGATGCTCTTCTCGCCCGAGCTCTTCATCATCGGCGGCGGAGTGAGCCGCAAGGCGGACAGGTTCCTGCCGCTGATCAAGCATGTGCGCGCGGAGATGGTCCCGGCGGAACTGCAGAACAACGCGGGGATCGTGGGAGCGGCGATGGCAGCGATGGCGGCGGGGTCCGACTGAGCCGGGGCGGGTGCGGGGGTGCCGCTGTGCCTGGTGCCGGGCGCCTGGTGCTTGTGCACCCCGGCGCGCCCGGTGCCGGGGTCCCACAGGCTGCCGCGTGCCGGGGTGCTGGCATGCCTGGCGCCGGGGTGCCATCGGCTGCCGCCTCGGCGCTCGGCGCTCGGCGCTCGGCGCCTCGGCAGTCCGGCGGCCGGGGTTGAGGCTGGGCCGGGCCCGTCATCCGGTCTAGCGGCGGGCTCCGCCGGGCCTGCGCTTGGTCTGGCCGGGCCCCCTGCCGGCCGGCCGGGGGCCGTTGCTCGGTCCGGCCGACACCCCGGTCGGCCGGCGGCCCGGCGGGCGATCGGGCCGGCGGTTCGTCCGGCGCTGCATCATCAGGCGCACCTTCCGTACGCAGGTGATGAGCCCGGCGATGAGCGTGCCTCCGTACAGCCAGCCGGCGTTCACGGCCAGCACGGTCACCACCGCCATGATCTGGCCGCCGAGGCCGCCGAGCCCGCCTGAGATCGGGACGCTGCCGACGGCGAACGCGATGGGCACACTGATCGGCGCGGTGACCAGGTCGGCGCTGCGCACCGAGAGGGCGGTCAGGGCGCTGAGCAGCAGGAAGAACACGCCGTACACGATCGTCGAGCCGTCGAACAGCAGCTGGTCGAGCATGCCGACGAGGAGCATCGCGGCGCACGAGAAGAGCCCGGCGCCGAGTCCGGTCAGCCGGGCGTCGGGGAGCCTGCGCAGGGCCTGGACCACCGGGGGCACGGGAGGCTCGGAACGCCCGGGATCCCGGGACTGGCCCTTCTGGCCTCCCTTGCCCGTGCCGCCGGCCCGGTCGGGGCTGCCGGGCCGTGCGGCGACCCGGTACACCGCGCCCTCCACGAGCGGCGCCTGACCGGCGAGGGGGGCCTGCGGCCGCGGCCGCTGCTGCGAGGGACCTGTCCTTTGCTCCACGGAACCAACGTAGGTTGCATTGAGTGAGTGTTCCGCCACAGGACACGCCCTTTGGGTGACCTTGGCCGTGAGTTCGACGTGATCCCGCCCTTCGCGGTGCCGTCGCGGTGCCTCGGGGGCCGCTGCCGGTTCCCGTCGTCGGGCCTGCCGGCACGCCCGTAAACTGAGGGATCGGCCCACCCGGGGCCGGGCCCCCGGCCCTCAGCCAGTCCTCACCCAGGAAGTCGCCAACGTGTCGCTCACGATCGGAATCGTCGGACTGCCGAATGTCGGCAAGTCGACCCTGTTCAACGCCCTGACCAAGAACGACGTGCTGGCGGCCAACTACCCGTTCGCCACCATCGAGCCCAACGTGGGCGTGGTCGGCGTTCCTGACGCCCGGCTCACCAAGCTGGCCGAGATCTTCGGCTCCCAGCGCATCCTCCCCGCGACCGTCGACTTCGTCGACATCGCCGGCATCGTCCGCGGCGCGAGCGAGGGCGAGGGCCTCGGCAACAAGTTCCTGGCGAACATCCGCGAGTCCGACGCGATCTGCCAGGTCATCCGGGCCTTCAAGGACGAGAACGTCGTCCATGTCGACGGCAAGGTCTCGCCCAAGGACGACATCGAGACGATCAACACCGAGCTGATCCTCGCCGACCTCCAGACCATCGAGAAGGTCCTCCCGCGCCTCCAGAAGGAGTCCCGGATCAAGAAGGACGTGGCTCCGAAGGTCGCGGCGGTCGAGGCCGCCCAGGCCATCCTGGAGGAGGGCAGCACCCTCTTCTCGCAGGGCATCCTCCAGGGCTCCGAGAAGGCCGCCCTCCTGCACGACCTGCACCTGCTCACCACGAAGCCCTTCCTCTACGTCTTCAACGTCGACGAGGACGAGCTGGTCGACGAGGACTTCAAGAACGAGCAGCGCGCCCTCGTCGCCCCCGCCGAGGCGATCTTCCTCAACGCCAAGCTCGAGGCCGACCTCGCCGAACTCGACGAGGAGGACGCCATGGAACTCCTCCAGTCCGTCGGCGCCGACGAGCCGGGCCTGGCGACGCTCGCCCGCGTCGGCTTCGACACCCTCGGCCTCCAGACCTACCTCACGGCAGGCCCCAAGGAGTCCCGCGCCTGGACCATCAAGAAGGGCGCCACGGCCCCCGAGGCCGCCGGTGTGATCCACACCGACTTCCAGAAGGGCTTCATCAAGGCCGAGGTCATCTCCTTCGCCGACCTCGTCGAAACGGGCTCGGTCGCCGACGCCCGCTCGGCGGGCAAGGCGCGCATGGAGGGCAAGGACTACGTGATGCAGGACGGCGACGTGGTGGAGTTCCGCTTCAACGTCTGATGTGTGACGTACCGTCGTTTCGCTGATCTGGCAAACATACAGGTCAGAAGGGGTCCGACTCTTCGGGGTCGGGCCCTTTGCGTATTCCCGTACTGGGATGCATGCCGCTCTGTGCTTGGCAGCGGGATGGGCTGTGGCGCTTTTCCTACTCGTTTGACACACTCGGGCTATGGGTGAGACGACGTACAGCATCGGGGAAGGGCCGGCGACGCGGGTGAGCCTGTCGCTGCCGGAAGGGACCGCGGAGGCGATCCGGGCGCGGGTGGGTAAGCGGGAGTTCTCCGCGTTCATTGCTGAGGCGGTGGAGCGTGAGCTGCGAGGGCAGATCCTTGACGAGTATCTGGCGGACTACGAGAACCGCAAGGGACCGGTCTCCGAGCAGGCTCGCCAGCGAGCGCGGCAGGTATTCGACGAGGTGTTCGCCGAGGAGGGTGAGTGGCCCGCCGCAAGCTGAGTCACGAGGGGACGCTGGTCCTGGACAGCGAAGGGCTCTCGAAGCTACTCGCCGATGACGAGCAGGTGCTGGCGTTGGTTGCTGAGGCGCGCTCGCGCGGCATGGAGGTCGTGATCAGCGCACTCACCATCATCGAGGTCGTCCATGCCCGCACGAACAAGTCTCGCCTGAAGTGGGTGCTCTCCGGGCTGCGAGTGGTTGCGGTGGGCGACGAGGAGGCGAGGGCGGCCTCGGATCTGCTGATGGAAACCGGTTTGCACGGGCACAAGTACGCGATCGATGCCGCGGTCGCCGAGGCCGCGCTGCGACAGCATCGCCCTGTGGTCATGCTGACCTCTGATATCGACGACATGGTCAAGCTGTGCGGCGATCGCGTCCGGCTCGTGGCGGTGTGATCTGCGGTTGGTCGAGGGTGGTTCTGAGGGACGCCGCGTCAGCATGTACACCGCGACCGGAGATCGGGGCCCTGCCCACCGCAGATCAGTCCATGAGGTGGTAGGTGCTACGCGCGGTGGTCGAAGAGGCTGTTGCGGGACCTCCGTGAACGTCTCTGGTTGCGGTCTAGTCCGGAGGACCTCGTACCCGCAGTGGACACGAGGCGCAGTTGTTCAGGGTGAGGATGAGCCAGGGGCCGGGTTCTGGAGAGTTCAAACCCTCCGCGCGCCCGAGCCGATATGCGGGCCGCTCACGGCAGGCACCCATCCTCTCCGGTGAGCGGTCCGATGCTCACTGTTACTTTCATTGGGCGCTTGATATCCTGCGTCCAATGAAAGTCTCGCCGAGTCTGCTCCCCATCCTTCGGTCCCGTATGCAGGGCGAGCTCCTCGCGCTGCTCCTGCTGCACCCGGAGCGCGAGTACAGCATCACCGAACTTGCCGCCGAAGTCGGTGTGACGCCCACGGCTGTCCTGCGGGAGGTCGACCGGTTGGCCGGCGGTGGGATTCTCGTGGATCGGCGGGTGGGGCGCAGTCGCCTCGTCAAGGCCCGTACGGATACTCCGCTGTACCCTCCGCTGAGTGAGCTCATGGCCGTCTCCTTCGGCCCCGTACCCGTGCTCATCGATGTGCTGGCGGGGCTCGAAGGTGTGGAGCGGGCCTATATCTACGGTTCCTGGGCCGCCCGGTACAACGGGGAGCCGGGGCCGCCGCCCGCCGATGTGGATGTACTCGTCGTGGGGGCCCCCGATGCCGACGCGCTCTTCGACCTTGCCGAGGAGGCGTCCCGACGTCTGCGTCGTGAGGTCAACGTCCATCGGGTCTCCGTCGGAGCGTGGGAGGCGGCCCCTACGGATGATCCGTTCCTCACCAGCGTTCGGGAACGTCCGCTGGTCCGACTGAACCTTGAACCGGAGGCGCTGTGACGCGCTGGAACCAAGGCCGGTCGACGGTCGACGCGCTCATCGGCAGTGGCCGGCTCGAACACGTACCCGCTTCCCGGCAGGCCGCCGAGGCGGAACTGGTCCGGGCCCGTACGCATGTCGGCTCCGCGCGGCAGTTGGCGGCCACGGACCCGGAGGGCGCATACACGCTGGCCTATGACGCCGCGCGCAGAGCCTTGGCCGCGGTGTTGCAGAACCAGGGATTGCGCGCGACGAGTCGTGGTGGCCATCTCGGCGTCTACGAGGCCGTGAGGGCTCAGCTCGACCCGCCGCTCGGGTCCGTACTGCGCCCCTTCAACCGCATGCGAGCCCGGCGCAACGAGGTCGAGTACCGGTCGACGGAGGCCCCCACCGTGACGCCGGACGAGGTCGCGGCCGACTTGACGAAGGTCGAGGCGCTCATCGAGCTCGCGGAGAAGTCGATCCCGAACATGCCGCGCTATTGAGGCGACCTCGTTCGCCCGGACTGATCCGGTGCCGAGGCCGGTGCCGAGGCCGAGGCCAGGCCAGACTTCAGGCCCGCCCCGCACAGGGGCAGTACGGTGCTGCGGCCGTCGAGGCCGTGGGCTTCGACCGCCGCCCAGCACGCAACGCCCGTGGACTCGACGTAGAGTCCTCGGGCGGCGAGGTCCCGCTGGGCGGCGCGGAACTGGTTCTCCGTCACCGTCAGGAAGGTGCCGCCGGTCGCGCGGACCGCAGTGAGGATCTGGCGGGCACGGGGCGGGTGGGGGATGGCGATGCCCTCGGCGAGTGTGCGGGCGGTGAAGTCCGGCCGGCCGGCTCCGTCGGCGAGCACGTCGTCCGCGCCCGCACGGAACGCGAAGGCGAGCGGTGCGACGGCCGCGGCCTGGACCGCGATCAGGGCGGGGCGAGTGCCGATCAGGCCGTGTCCGTACAGCTCGTCGATCGCGAGCGCCGCGCCGAGCAACAGCGTTCCGTTGCCGACGGGGACGACAAGCGTCTCGGGCAGCCGGCCGCCGAGGTCCTCCCAGATCTCGTACACATAGGTCTTCGTGCCGTGCAGGAAGTACGGGTTGAAGACGTGTGAGGCGTAGAACACCCCGTCCTCGTCGGCGGCCGCGCGCGCGGCCCGCGCCGTGGCCTCGCGGTCCCCGGGCACGATCTCCAGGTGCGCGCCGTGTGCACCGATCTGCTCCACCTTCTTCGGGGACGTGCCGGCGGGAACGTATACCGTGCAGTCGAGACCGGCGCGTGCGCAGTACGCCGCGATCGACGTGCCCGCGTTGCCGCTGCTGTCGGCGATCACCCGCCGGGGCTTCAATTGCCGTGCCAGCTCGGCGAGCAGCACCGAGCCACGGTCCTTGAAGGACAGCGTCGGCATCAGGAAGTCGAGTTTGGCCGTGACCGTGTCGGTGAGCGGGACGAGCGGCGTGCGGCCTTCGCCGAGTGAGACCGAACCACAGGCCCCCGCGGCGGGCAGCGGCAGGGCCTCCTCGTAGCGCCACAGCGAATTGACGCGTCCGGAAAGGGAGTTGCCCGCCACCGCGGACGCGGCGAAGTTCAGATCCCAAGGGCCGTGGCACTCGGGGCAGTGCCAGGTGAGCGACTCGACAGGGGAACGTACGCCGCACATTGGACAGTGGTATTCGGTCATGTGATCCAGGATGGCAGTTGTGTGGCGCACGTGTTACGCGGCCGCCGAAGCTCTTGTGGGATTCCTATGGATCCGTCAATCTTTCGGACGGCAGCGGCATGGAAACCTCACGGACGCCCGGGCGACTTCCGGGGTTCGTTGTCATGCCCCTGCCGAAATCCCCCACAGCAGCGCACCACCGATGAGGAGGATCCCTCACATGTTCGTGATGCGTAACTCGCGGCGAAGACTGTCCGCGGCCAGCGCCATAGCCGTCGCCGCACTCGCCTTCGGCGCCGCGTCCGCCCTTCCCGCCACGGCCAGTGCCGCCGAGGCCGCTCCGGAAGGCGTCATCGAGAACGCGGGCGCACCCGGCGCCATCGCCGGCAGCTACATCGTCACCCTCGACGAGTCCGCCGCCGACGCCGGCTCCAAGGCGGGCAAGGCGCTCGCCGCAGAATACGGAGCGAAGATCAAGAAGACGTACAACGCCGCCCTCAACGGCTACGCCGTGGAGCTCTCCGAGGCGCAGGCCAAGAAGTTCGCCGCGGACCCGGCCGTCGAGTCCGTCGTGCAGAACCGTGTCTTCACGATCTCCGGCACCCAGCCGAACCCGCCGTCCTGGGGCCTGGACCGCATCGACCAGAAGGCGCTCCCGCTCAACCAGAGCTACACCTACCCCGATTCCGCGGGTGAGGGCGTCACTGCGTACATCATCGACACCGGTGTGCGGATCACCCACGGTGACTTCGGCGGCCGGGCCTCGTACGGCTACGACGCCATCGACAACGACAACACGGCGCAGGACGGCAACGGCCACGGCACGCACGTCGCCGCCACCGTCGCGGGATCCTCCTACGGTGTCGCCAAGAAGGCCAGGGTCGTCGGCGTCCGCGTGCTCAACAACGCCGGCTCCGGAACCACCGCGCAGGTCGTCGCGGGCATCGACTGGGTGACGCAGAACGCCGTCAAGCCGGCCGTCGCCAACATGAGCCTCGGCGGAGGTATCGACACCGCCCTCGACACCGCCGTGCGCAACTCCATAGCCTCCGGCGTCACCTACGCCATCGCCGCCGGCAACGACAGCTCCAACGCGTCCAACACCTCGCCCGCCCGCGTCACCGAGGCGATCACCGTCGGCTCGACCACGAACACGGACGCGCGCTCCAGCTTCTCCAACTACGGCAGCGTCCTGGACATCTTCGCCCCCGGCTCCTCCATCACCTCCGCCTGGAACACCAGCGACAGCGCCACGAACACCATCTCCGGTACGTCGATGGCGACCCCGCACGTCGCCGGCGCGGCCGCGCTCTACCTCGCCGACAACCGCACCGCCACCCCCGCGCAGGTCTCCACCGCCCTGACCTCGGCCGCCACCACCGGCGTCGTGGGCAACCCGGGCTCCGGCTCCCCGAACCGCCTGCTCTACGTCGGCGGCGGCTCGACCACTCCGCCCGGCCCGCGGTTCGAGAACACCGCGGACTACGCGATCAACGACAACTCCACCGTCGAGTCCCCCGTCACCGTCAGCGGCGTCTCAGGCAACGCCCCGGCGGCCCTTCAGGTGCCGGTCAGCATCGTGCACACCTATATCGGTGACCTCCAGGTCCAGCTCATCGCCCCCGACGGCACCGCCTACACCCTGAAGGGCTACGGCACCGGCGGCAGCTCCGACAACATCAACACCACGTACACGGTCAACGCCTCGTCCGAGGCCGCGAACGGCACGTGGAAGCTGCGGGTCAGTGACAACGCGAACTACGACGTCGGGAGGATCGACTCCTGGGCGCTTCAGTTCTGACCCACTGAACCCAGCGCTGAACGAACGGCGCTGAACGAAGGGGCGGTCGCGGGGAGCGGCCGCCCCTTCCTCGCGTAGTCCGGCGTCGGACAGGCGAGCGGGGCAGGCCGCCCGCCGCCGAGAAGTCGGTGTCGCGCCCATCTCGTCGCAGAACGCCGTCCACCGTGCGGTGAGCCGGTTCACCGCACGGACAGAACTCGCTGTCGGTCGCATGGCACCCCCCGTATGATCCGCTGAACCCACGCACATGTTCGCATGATCTTCACAAGGAGTGCCGTGCCTGTGGACAACTCACGGCAGGGGTGGACGCCGCCGGACGCGTCCGGTCAGGAGCGGCCGCAGCCTTCCCCCGGGCACCCGCAGCCGTACCCCGGGCAGCAGTCCGGCCCGTACCCGCCGTACCCGCCCTACCACCCGTACGGGATGCCCCAGCCGCCGTACGGGATGCCGCCCCGGCCGGCCACCAACGGCTTCGCGATCGGCGCTCTCGTCGCCGGCATCGTGTGCTGTCTGCCACCGCTCGGTCTCGTGCTCGGGCTGATCGCCCTCGTGCAGATCAGGAAGAAGGGCGAGGAGGGGCGGGGGCTCGCGATCGCGGGCGCGGTGCTCTCCGTCATCAGCACGATGCTCGTGACGGTCGCGCTCGCCACGGGCGGGGTCGGGGCCGCCTGGGACGGCTTCCGCGAGGCCGCGGAGCGCAACGCCCAAGAGGGCTCCGCGTTCGATCTGCGGACCGGCCAGTGCTTCAACTCACCCGACGGACTGCCGGAGGAAGAGGAGACCGCGTTCGTCGACGTCGTATCGTGCACGGCGCCGCATGACGCCGAGGTATCGGGCACGTACACGCTCCACGAGTTCGACAGCTGGCCGGGCGAGTCGGCCATCGACTCCCTCGCGACCGAGAAGTGCGACGAGGTCAACAACGCCTACACGCTGGACTGGTGGGCCGTCCCGGACAACGCGGAGACGGGCTACTACATGCCGACCCGGGACAGTTGGCGGTTCGGCGACCGGACCGTCACCTGCACGTTCGGGGCCATCGAGGGCAAGCTGACGGCGTCCGTGCGCAGCGACAGCACCACTCTGGCCCCCGAGCAGCTCGCCTACCTGGAGACGGAGGCGGCGGTCGAGGAAGTGGTCTTCGAGGAGTCCGCGGACGAGTTCGGCGACGATCCGCAAGCCGCCCGCGCGTGGGCACGGCAGGTGTCGAAGGAACTGGCCGCGCAGGCGCGGGCGCTGCGCGAGGAGCCCTGGCCGGACAAGACCGCGGGTGCGGCCGCCGTGCGCCGTGCGATGGAGTTCGACACGGCCGGTGGCCACTGGGCGCGTGCCGCCGGGGCCAGGGACGAGAGCACCTTCTGGGAGCACCGCTACGCCGCCGAGGGGTCGCTTTTGCTGACGACCGAGATCGCCGTCCGGTCCGCTCTCGGTCTCCCCTCCGAGCCGCCCGACTGGCTGGTCGAGGAGGACGAGGCCGCCGACCCGGAGTGGGAGGAGTTGTGAGGTGAGGGTCAGGAGTTGTGAGGTGAGGTGACGTGAGGGCCAGGTGAGGTGGGGTGCGGGAACGAGGCCCCGGCCGGGTCGGCCGGGGCCCCATAGGGCCGTGCGGCTCAGTGCCTCGGCTTCAGGCCCTTGTCGATCGCCGTGATCAGCTCTCCGTCCGGTGTGTCCCCGTCCAGGGACCAGACCATCGCGCCCCCGAGCCCGCGGTCGCGGATGTACGCGGTCTTGGTGCGCAGCACCTGTGGGTCGTCGTACGTCCACAGCGTGGTGCCGTCGAACAGCCAGGCGTGACCGCCCCGCCGGTCGCGGTGGAGCGTGTACGTGCCCGTGTCGGCGAGCTTCTTCAGGGCCTTGTAGTCCTCGTATCCCGCGGCCCAGGTGGCGGGCGCGGGTCCGGTTGCCGGCTGCCCGAGACCGTCGCCTCCGCCGCTGACGCCGGTCCACCCCTGGCCGTAGAACGGCATGCCCATCACCAGCTTGCGGGCCGGTGCGCCGCGGCGCAGCCAGTCGCCCACGGTCTGGTCGACGCTGAAGTCGCCGCGGGCGAAGAGAGCGGACTGCTGCGCCGTCGTCTTCTCGCCGGAGACGTGGAAGTCGTACCCCTGGAGGGTCACGAAGTCCAGGTCCCGCATGATCTTCGGGACCTCGAAACCGGCGTCGATCTTCGCCGGGGCGGTCGGGACGAACGCCGTGAGTTCGTAGTGCTTGTGCTTCTTCAGGGTGCGTTCGTACGCGTCGAGCTGGGTGCGGAACTCCCGTACCAGGGCGGTGAAGTTCTGCTTGTCCTCGGGGCGGAACACGGTGTCGGCGTCGCCCGCCGAACCGGGCCACTCCCAGTCGAGGTCGATGCCGTCGAAGACGCCGGCCGCCGCGCCGGCACCGCCGCGGGCGCCGTCGACGGGGAGATTGCCCTTGAGGTAGAGGTCGATGCAGGAAGAGACGAATGCCTTGCGGGAGGCGGGAGTTCTGGCCGCGTCGGAGAAGTTGGTGGACCAGCTCCATCCGCCGAGGGAGATGAGCACCTTGAGGCCGGGGTGCTTGGCCTTGAGCTCGCGCAGCTGGTTGAAGTTGCCCGCGAGCGGCTGCTCCGCCGTGTCGGCGACGCCGTCGACCGAGCCGGCGGCGTCCAGCGGACGGACGTAGTCCGCCCAGGCGTCGGCCTCGCCGGGGACATTGCCGGTGAAGCACTTGCCGTCCGGACTGACGTTTCCGAAGGCGTAGTTGATGTGGGTGAGCTTGGCGGCGGTGCCGCTGGCGTCCAGATCCTTGACCTGGAAGTTGCGTCCGTAGACGCCCCATTGGGTGAAGTAGCCGACGCGCTTGTACGCGTGGTGCCCGTACGCCTGGTGGTGGCCGCCGCCGTCCGCCGTGGCGGCAGGCGCGAGGGCGGCGGGGAGCGCGGCGAGGAGCGAGAACGAGGCGGCGGCGATGGTCAGCCGGGCAAGGGTTCTTCGGCGCATATGGCTCATTCCTGTGCGTTGTTCGCTGTCCGGAGCTTGCTGCCGTGCGCGGTACGAACCAGAAGCTATTGGTCTGGACCATTGCGGTCAAGGATTCGATGCACGCTCGTCCGAAGGTCGCCCCTATACCTGCGGTAAGACCCTGCGTAAAGAGCGGTCATCACTTCGGGTGAAACCCTGGCCCACGCTTGCGGAGGGCAACCGACGGTTGCCAGTCTGTAGCTGTCTGTCAACCTGTTGGGAGTGGCCAGTGACCTTCGGTGAGCAGCCCGCCTATCTGCGTGTCGCGAGCGACCTCCGCCGGAAAATCGTCAGCGGGTCGCTGCCCCCGCACACCCGCCTCCCCTCGCAGGCCCGCATTCGCGAGGAGTACGGGGTCTCGGACACCGTCGCGCTGGAGGCGCGCAAGGTGCTGATGGCAGAGGGGCTGGTCGAGGGCCGCTCGGGCTCCGGCACCTATGTGCGCGAGCGGCCGGTGCCGCGCCGGATCGCCCGGTCCGGCTACCGGACGGCGACCGGGGCCAGCCCGTTCCGGCAGGAGCAGGCGGCGGAGGGCACGCGCGGCACCTGGGAGTCCAGCAGCGAGCAGGTGGACGCGAGCGCCGTCATCGCCGCGCGGCTCGGGATCTCCGCGGGGGAGCGGGTGATGCGCACGCGGTACGTCTTCCGGGACGCCGGCGAGGCGATGATGCTCTCGACCTCCTGGGAGCCGCTCGCGATCACCGGCCGCACACCCGTGATGCTGCCCGAGGAGGGCCCGCTCGGCGGCTGCGGCGTGGTCGAGCGGATGGGGGCGATCGACGTCGTCGTGGACAACGTGGCCGAAGAGGTCGGCGCGCGGCCGGGGCTGGCGGAGGAGCTCCTGGCGCTGGGCGGCGTCCCGGGTCATGTGGTCATGGTGATCCAGCGGACGTACTACGCGTCGGGGCGCGCGGTGGAGACCGCGGACGTGGTGGTCCCGGCCGATCGCTACCGGATCGCGTACCACCTGCCGGTGCGGTGACCGAGGCGGGCACGGTGACCGGGGCGGCCACGGTGGCCACAGTGACCGAGGCGGCCACAGTGACCAGGGCGGCCACAGTGACCGAGGTGGCCGATGCGCCCCCTGCGTATGCCTCTGCACATCCCCTCCGGCGAGGTCACCGCTGGCCGAACACGCCTGTCCGCCCGGTGTGATGACGAGTTAACGCTGATCCCGGTCGCTTAACGCCCGGGCAATCACGGGCTGCGCCGAGTTGTCATGACCGGCTCCTACTTTGCTCGTTCGTACCCGCAATCCGGTCGGACGACAGGAAACCCTCATGACGGATACGGTCACCCGTGACACCGAGGCGGCGACGCCGTCGCCCAAGCGCAGCTATGCGAAGCTCGCCGCCGACGAGAGCCGCGAGGACTACTCGCTCCGCTACGCCCCGCACTCCTTCAGACGCTGGTCGCCCTCGACGGTCGCGGGCACGGCGCTCGGCGGGATCGCCTATCTGGCCGACTTCGCGATCGGTGCGTCGATCGTCTTCGCCTACGGTTTCACCAGCGGGCTCGCCTCGATCCTCACCGCCGCAGTGATCATCTTCCTGACGGGCATTCCGATCGCCCGGGCCTGTGCGACCTCCGGCCTGGACATGGACCTCGTCACGCGCGGCGCCGGCTTCGGCTACTTCGGCTCGACCCTGACCTCCCTCATCTATGCCTCCTTCACCTTCATCTTCTTCGCCCTCGAAGGCTCGATCATGGCCCAGGCCATGCACCAGGCCGTCGGACTGCCGCTGGAGATCGGCTATCTGGTCACGACGCTGATCGTCATCCCGATCGTGTTCAAGGGCATGGGCGCGCTCGCCAAGGTGCAGGCATGGACCCAGCCGGTCTGGATCGTCGGGATGGTCCTGCCGTTCGTGGTGCTTGCCTTCGAAGCGCCCGACGCATGGGGCGCGTTCGCGTCGTTCGGCGGCACGGAGGGGGCGGGTTCGGGCTTCTCGTGGAACGGCTTCGGGCTCGGCACCGGCGTGGCCCTGTCGCTGATCGCCCAGATCGGCGAGCAGGCCGACTACCTCCGCTTCATGCCGGCCAGGACCGAGCAGAACAGGCGTCGTTGGAACCTCGCCGTGCTGGCGGCGGGGCCCGGCTGGGTGATCATCGGCGCGGTGAAGCAGCTCGGTGGCGCCTTCCTCGCCTTCGTCGCACTGGAGGCGGTGGGCACGACGCATGCGCTGGAGCCGATCGCCCCGCAGCTCGAGGCGCTCAAGCCCTGGCTCGGCTCGGTGGCCCTGCCGGCCGCGGCGCTCTTCGTGATCGTCTCGCAGATCAAGATCAATGTGACCAACGCCTACAGCGGTTCGCTGTCCTGGTCCAACTTCTTCTCCCGCATCACCCACAGGCACCCGGGCCGGGTCTGGTACATCTTCCTCAACCTCGCCATCGCACTGACGCTGATGGAGATGAACATGTTCGCCGCGCTCGGCAAGCTGCTGGGCTTCTACTCGAACGTGGGCATCGCCTGGATCGCCGCCGTCGCCGCCGACCTCGTCATCAACAAGCACATCGGCCTCAGCCCGCCGTACATCGAGTTCAAGCGCGCCTATCTGTACGCCGTCAACCCGGCCGGCTTCGGCGCCATGGTCATCGCCTCGACCGTCTCGATCCTCGCCTTCTTCGGCGCCTTCGGGCAGTACGCCGAAGCCTTCTCCACCTTCATCGCGGCCGGACTGGCGCTGGTCCTTTGCCCGTTGATCGCCTGGGGGACGAAGGGCAGGTACTACCTGGCCCGTCCGAACCCCGTGAACGGCCCGGACGCCGTCGTCGAGGACGTCACCGCCACCCACACCTGCGCGGTCTGCGAGACGGCCTACGAGCTGCCGGACATCGCCGACTGCCCGGTCCGGTCAGGGCCGATCTGCTCGCTGTGCTGCTCTCTCGACGCGGACTGCGGCGACATCTGCCGCAAGGACCCCGGGGCCGCCGGGCCGGTACTGATGCCGGTGCCGACCGTACGCACGGGCTGACGTCCGCCGACGGTCGGCGGCTACGGCCGGCAAGGGGGCGCAGCCAGCCATGCGCGCCCCCCTCCGGTGTCAGGGTTACTGGCCGGAAGCGTATCTCTTTGTGAAAACCCGTATCCGCTGAGTAAATGTCAGGCGTAAGCTCAGGCATATGCAGACTGCGGTTTCCTGGCGATCGTTAGAGATATGCGGGTCGGCGGCGGGAGGGGCGCGATGAGCGACGGCGTTGCGGAGCTGCCCTGGCTGGTGATCCGTCAGGACGACAACGGCAACCGCTATCGCGTCGGCAGGTACGCCACCGAGGACGAGGCCCGGAAGGTCGCCGCCGGGCTCGACGCCCGCGGCCACAAGCAGCTCTACTGGGTGGAACACCTCGGGCAGACCGCCTCCTCCTGAGGCCGGGCCTCCCCGGCGGGTTACGCTCCGGCGCATGACAGATCGCGTGACCGCCAGGGTCGTGGTGGCCGGGGCCGTGTACGACCAGGGGCGCCTGCTCGCCGCACGCCGGAGCGCCCCGCCCGCGCTGGCGGGCGGTTGGGAGCTGCCGGGCGGAAAGCTGGAGCCCGGCGAGACCCCCGAGCAGGCGCTCGTGCGGGAGCTGCGCGAGGAGCTCGGCGTCGAGGCGGAGCCGGTCGAGCGAGTGCCGGGGGAGTGGCCGCTGGGCCCCGGCTATGTGCTCCAGGTGTGGACGGCCCGGCTGGTCTCCGGCGAGCCGCGCCCGCTGGAGGACCACGACGAGCTGCGCTGGCTGGCCGCCGATGAACTGGACTCGGTGGAGTGGCTCCCCCAGGACCGTCCGGCGGTCGAGGCCGCGGCGCGGCGGATCGCTCCGGGGCCGTCCGGCTCCGGCGGGGTCGCCGGACACCGCTGAGCCGCCGCGCCCGCGCCCGCGCCCGCGCCCGCGCCCGCACCCGCACCCGCAGCGGCGCCGGGGCTTCCAGGGTTGGGCGGGGTTTCCCAGGTGCGCCGGGGTCGTGACGCCGGGCTCGTGGCGCCGGGCTCGTGGCGCCGCCAGGGACCGCCGTGCCCCGCGGCAGGGCGTGTGCCGCTGATCGCCTCGCTCGTTCGTGCCACCATGCACCCTCTTGGCGATAGTCCGCACCGAATATCGGGTATGTCCCCGATTGACCCCATGGAAGTGGACATGCGTCTGCGGCAGCGGCTGGTTCTGGGAAGTGATCGGAGTGATCGACACCGACGGTGACGTCGCCGAGTGGACCTTCCCCGCCGAGCCCGACGCCGTGCGCACCGCACGCCATGTCGTCCGTGACGCCCTGCGGGCCTGGGAGCTGGACACCTCGCTCGGTGATCTGACGGTGCTGCTGGTCAGCGAGCTCGTGACCAACTCCCTTCGGTACACATCGGGCCCCATCGGGGTCCGTCTCGTCCGGCTGAATCTCGACGGTGCCTCCCCGCCGCCCGTCCCCGCACTGCTGGTGGAGGTGTCCGATCCGCTGCCGGATCCGCCCCGCGAGCGTCCCGCCGGACCCGACGACGAAGGCGGGCGCGGGATCCAGCTCGTGGCCTGCGCGGCCAGACGATGGGGCACTCGCCGAGGCCGAAGCGGCAAGACCGTGTGGTTCGAGCTGCCTCTGCCTGGTTAGGAGTGTGAAGGGACAACGATCACCGCGCTGATCACCGCGTTCTCGGCTCAAAATGAACGAGACCGCTCTGTGATCGTGAACGCCGTGTCGCCAGGGGCCGTAGTGCTGAATACTGCGGGCATGGCCGGTCCGGTGCGGTGAGCTGGAGGGGACGGTCGCGTGAGCGAGATACCTGAGACGGCGAGCGGCGTGGTCTGGCAGAGCAGTCCGCCCGGTTCGATCTACGACTACATCAAGGTCGCGTCTTTCTCGATCGGCCCCGACGGGCTGGTCGACCAGTGGAGTCGGCGTGCCGTCGAGCAGTTCGGCATAGAGTCCGCCGATGTGCGGGGCAAGGACCCGGTCGAGGTCTTCATGCCCGCCGAGCTGCGCTCCCGGGGTCATCGCAAGGTCGCCGAGATCCTCGACGGCAAGGAGTGGACCGGACTAGTCCCCTTCCGGGTGCCCGGTGAGGGCGGCGCCCACGGGCTGGCCGAGGTCTATGTCATGCCGAGCGAGACGCAGGCCGGTGAGCGGGCCGCGCTCTGCATCGTCGTCGACGTCCGCGCCCTGCGCGGGATCGAGACGGATCTTGCTGCTTCGCAGGCGATTTTCGGCCAATCTCCTTTTGGCTTCCTCCTGTTCGGCCCCGACCTCACCGTCGTACGCGCCAATCAACGCTTCGCCACCGTCTTCGGCGGTGCGGCCGCGGACCACCGTGGCCGCACCGTCCACGACTACCTCTCCCGGCCCGAGGCCGAGCGGATGACGGCGGCGCTCCGGCGGGCCCTGGAGACCGGGGAAGCCGTCACCGACCTCCAGATCGTCGGAACCGTGCCCGGCAGCACCGAGCGCCGCCACTGGTCCGTCAACCTCTACCGGGTGCACAGCGGAACAGGCCGTCCGATCGGGGTCGCCGGGCTCGCCACCGATGTCACCCGCCGTCAGATCGCCGCCCGCGAGGCCGCCAGCGCGCGCCGCAACCTCGCGCTCCTCAACGAGGCCAGCGCCCGGATCGGCAACTCCCTCGACCTGGAGACCACCGCACGCGAACTCCTCGACGTCGCGGTGCCCGGCTTCTGCGACCTCGCCTCCGTCGACCTCTACCAGGGGCTGCTCACCGGCGACGAGGCCCCGCCCGGACGCTGGGGCTCCGCCCACTCCGAGGGGTACGGCGGCGGCAGCGCCGAGCTGCGCCGCGTCGCCTTCGCCAGCGCCGTCTCCGACGCCCTGCCGATCCACGGAACCGACGCCTCCGGCGGAGTGGGCGCAGTGGGCGCCGTCGGCGGGACCGGAGCGGGCACGCAGGCGACCCCCGGCGTCGGCGCCGTCCACCGCTATCCCTTCAGCTCGCCCTGCGCCGTCGCCCTGCGCACCGCTCGCGTGCAGGCCATCCCCAGCGAGGACGGCAGCCTCGTCCAGTCCACCCTCGCCGTGCCGATGGTGGCGCACGACACCGTCGTCGGGCTCGTCCAGTTCTCCCGGACCAAGGGCAGCGAACCCTTCGGGGAACGCGACCGGGCGCTCGCCGTCGAGCTCGCCGCACGCGCCGCGGTCTGCATCGACAACGCCCGCCTCTACCGCCGCGAGCACGAGCGGGCGCTGATCCTCCAGCGCAGCCTCCTGCCACCCGGCGACCCCGAGGCCGCCGGTCTCGACATCGCCTGCCGCTATCTGCCGGGCAACACCGCAACCGAGGTCGGCGGCGACTGGTTCGACGTCATCGAACTCCCCGGCCACCGCACCGCACTCGTCGTCGGGGACGTCATGGGCCGCGGGCTGCGCGCCGCCGTCGCCATGGGCGAACTGCGCACTGCCGTACGGACCTTGGCGCTGCTGGACCTGGAGCCCGCGGAGGTGCTCTCCGCGCTCGACGAGATCGCCCGCGGCCTCGGCATGCCCAGCGGCGCCCAGCAGGCGTCCCGCGTCGCCCACAAGTCCCGCGGACCGGAGCTCTCCGAGGTCTATCTGGCGACCTGTGTCTACGCCGTCTACGACCCGGTCACCAGGCGCTGCACCTTCGCCAACGCCGGCCATCTGCCGCCCGTCCTCGTCGAGCCCGGCGAGGAGGCGCTGCTGCTCGACGTGCCGCCCGGGATGCCGCTCGGCGTCGGCGGCGAACCCTTCGAGGAGGTCCAGGTCGAACTGCCGGAGGGCGCACTGCTCGCCCTCTACACGGACGGCCTCGTCGAATCCCGGGACCATCCGCTCGACGAGGGGCTCGGCGCCTTCCGCAGGGCGCTCACCGAACCGGTCCGTCCGTCGCCGCAGGACCCCCACCACCCCGGCACGACGGCGGTGCGCGCCGACCCCGCCCAGTCGCTGGAAGACGTCTGCGACCACGTCCTCAGCACCCTGGACACCCGGCACGGCGAGGACGACATCGCCCTGCTGATGGCCCGGATCCAGGGAATGCCGACCGAGGCCGTGGGCGACTGGCGGCTGCCGCGGGAACCCCGCTCGGTGGGCCGCGCCCGCGAACTCGCCCGCGCCCAGCTGGTCGCCTGGGAGCTCGAAGCGCTCGTGGACACGGTCGAGCTGCTCGTCAGCGAGCTCGTCACCAACGCGCTGCGCTACGGGGAGGGCGAGATCCGGCTGCGGCTGCTGCGTGACCGCACCCTCGTCTGCGAGGTGTGGGACGCCGGACTCGTGCAGCCCCGGAGGCGGCGCGCCCGGGACACCGACGAGGGCGGGCGCGGTCTGCAGCTCGTCGGGCTGCTGAGCGCCGCGTGGGGCTCGCGCCGCACTCCGCGCGGCAAGACGGTCTGGTTCGAACTCGCCCTGCCGGACGGGGACTCGGCGGCCGAGCCGACCGTGGACCAGCTGCTCAGCATGTTCTGATCCGGGGCCCGGCGGCACGGTCTGCCGGGGCCGCCCTGTCAGGCGGACTTGAGGGCCGCCAGGCGCGCCTCGATCTCCGCGCTGTCGCCGAGGGCGTCCAGTTGCTCGAACTGGGCGTCCAGCGACGAGGCGGCGAGCTCCTCCTTGCCCATCGCCTTCGCCTCCTCGCGGCGCACCTTGTCCTCGAAGCGGTTCAGGTCGCTCGTCGGGTCCAGCACATTGATGTTCTTCACCGCGTCCATCATCTGGTTCTGCGCCTGGGCGGACCTGGCCCTGGCCACCAGCTCGTCCCGCTTCGCCTGCAACTCGCCGAGCTTGGCCTTCATCTGGTCCAGGCCGGACTTGAGCTTGTCCACGACCTGGGTCTGTGCGGCGATCGTCGGCTCCGCCGTCTTCGCCTCCCGCTCCGACTGCAACTGCCGCTGGAGCGCCACCTTCGCGAGATTGTCGAACGTGTCGGCCTCCTCGCCCTTCCCGGCCGTCCGCAGCTCGTCGGCCTTCCGGCTCGCCGCCAGCGCCTTGCCGCCCCACTCCCCGGCAGCCTCGACGTCCTCCTTGTGGTCCTGCTCCATCAGGCGCAGATTGCCGATGGTGCTCGCGACGGCCTGCTCCGCCTCCGCGATGTTGTTCGTGTAATCCCTGATCAGCTGGTCGAGCATCTTCTGGGGATCCTCGGCCTGGTCCAGGAGCGCGTTGATGTTGGCCTTCGCCAGCTGGGCGACTCGGCCGAGAATGGTCTGCTTGGTCATGGCATTTCTCCTTGCCTAGGAAGACAACCGCGTCAGAAACGGCCACCGCCGCCCAGTCGGCCGCGCGTGCCGCCGCCGCCGAAACTGCCAGGACCGCCGCCGAAACCGCCGCCCCCCATACCCCCGCCCCTACCTCCGCCGAAGCCTCCGCCCCCTCTGTGCCCGCCTCCGCCGCCGAACAGGCCGCCGAGGATGATCCCGCCGAGCACGGCGCCGCCGAGCCCGCCTCCACCTCCTTGTGCACCGCCCGGCCCGAAGGGGTTCCCGTACGACCGGACGTCCCGCTCCGCGAGGCTCTGCGCCTCCCGTGCGAGCGCGTCCGCCTGCTGCACCTCGATCAGCGCACCCTGCGCCTCGTCCACCTCCGCGAGCTCCCGCGACCGCTCCAGCCGCCGCTGCGCCTCTGCCAGGCGGGTCCGGGCGTGGGCCCCGACCGCTCCGCGATGGGTCATGACGAAGTCCTCCGCCGCGCCGATCGTCGAGCTCGCGGTGAGGGTGGCCTGGGCCAGCAGCGCCCGGGAGCGCCGTGCCCCCTCCTCGCGCTCCCGTGCGCCCGCCAGGGCCTCGTCCAGGGCCGAGTCCGCCTCCTCGACCCGGCGCAGTGTGTCGATCGGGTCGTACGGCCCGGCCTCGACGGTGCGCCGGACCTCGGCCACCACCGTCTCCGCGCGGGCGATCCGGCCCTGAAGATCTGCTGTGGACACCCCCTGCGCCGTGCCCTTCAGCAGCCCGCGCGCGTCTGCCAGGTCCGTCTCCGTCTCGGTGAGGGCGCCCGGCAGCTTTCCCGCCGCCTCCGCGAGCTCCTGCGCACGCCGGTCGACCGCGTCGATGAGCCGGCCCGCCTGGTCGACCGCGCCCTCCGTGGCGCGGATGTGCACCGCCGCCGCGGCGTTGTCGCCCGTCCCGGTGGACTGCCGTGCCTGCTCCAGTGTGGTGGACGCGAAGAGCAGCCGCTCCTTCGCCTGCGCCACGTCGTTCAGGACGGGTGCGGCGGCCGAGTCCGCGTACCGCTCGCGCATGACCGTGAGCGTCGCCTCCGCCGTGCCGACCCGTCCGTTCAGCTCCTGGTAGGCGGATTCGGCCGCGGCGAGGGCCTGGGGTGCGTTCTCCTCCATCGCGCGCAGCCGGTCGAAGTCCTCCGTCTCCGCGTCCAGCCGCCGATCGGCCTCCGTGCAGCGGGCGACGATCTCGTCCAGCATGCGCCGCCGGGTCGCGTCGTCCTCCGGAAACGCGTCGTCGAGGGCCTGCCGCAGCCGGAAGGCCGTCGTCAGCTCTCCCTGCGCGTGCGCCACGGCCTCCGTGAAGGGCTTCGCGGCCTCCTCGCCGAACTGCGCCGTCGCGAACCCGAGTTCCTCCCTGCTGGTGCGCAGGGCGTCGTCCGTCTGCACGAGCAGGTGCTTGGCCTGTGCGTCCAGCAGGTCCAGATCGGGCAGCTCCTTCGCCTGCCCCGGTGCCGGAGCGGGCTCCTGCGGCCGGCCCCAGCCCTGCCCGCCGCGCGGGGTCGTACCGCTCGTGGCCCGGCGCCTGCGCCGGCTGTAGGCGTACGCCGCCACGGCGCCGGCCCCGCCCAGCACGGCCACCGGCAGGATCAGATCGGTGCCGGAGGCGCTCTCCTCGCCGCCGCCCGGGTCGGCGGCTCCGGGGGTGATGGTGGGCGTCGGGACCGGCCGCCCGGCGAGGACGGCGTCGTAGCCGTTCGCGGCGCCGATGGCGGCGCCCGCCCAGTCGTTCTTCCGCAGCGCCGGCTCGATCGCCGTCTGCGCGACGTCCTCGAGCTGCGTCTGCGTGAGCCGGCCGGACGGATCGGCCGTGTACGCGTACTGCCGGTCGCGGGTGGCGACCGCGAGCAGTACGTCGTTGCTGCCGAGGCCGTTCTTGGCCGCGGTCGCGTCGGCCCAGCTCTGTGCCGAGCGGCCGGAGAAGTCGCGCACGTACACGACGAACAGCTGGATGCGCTGGTCGTCGTAGAGCCGGTCGAGGGCCTGGGTGACCTGGCCCTTCTGGTCGCCGAGCGCGTCGACGCGGTCGGTGATCTGGCCCTCGCGGGAGAGCTGGACCGGATCCTCGGCCTGTGCGCCCTGGGCAGCGGGCACGATGAGCCACCATGCCGCCACCAGCACGGCGAGCAGGACCCGGGTGGCGATTCGTGTCACGTTTGGGAGGCTATGTCCGCCACCCGGCCTTCGCGACCGGACGACTCCCCGGCCCGGCCACCCTGACCGTCGAATCCCCGGAATTCAGAATTCCCCGGGTTCCCCTCCTGGGTATCGCCTAGGAGGCGGCTGTGTCCTAGCCTTCGGGGACCGGAGTCCCACGTCGCCCGAGAGGGCGCCGGGCTCCGCCCCGTCGACCTTCCCCCGTTCGCCCCCTCCCAGGGAATTACGGAGCTATGCGACCACTGCTGACCAGCACTGCGGCCCGAAAAGCGCTGCGCCCGATCGCCGACCTCATCGACCAGCGCATCGCGAGAGGCGTCCGGGCCGCCAACAGCGAACTGCTCGGCGAGCTCGCGGCACTGCGGAGACGACAGCGGTCCATGGAACTGCTGCTCGACAGCACCGGGCGCGGGAACCCCCGGATGCCCATCCCGGCGCACCTGGAGAAACTGATCTCCGAGATCGTGCGCACGACGGGAGACGACGCCGCCAACGCGGAGCGCAACGTGGCGCAGGCGTACCGCACGCTCGTCGCCATGGAGGCCCTCGGCGTCGGCCGCGTGGCGGGCGGCACCATGAACATCTGCGGCAAGCTGGCCACCGTCCCGCTGCTCGACCCGCCGAACGACGAGATCCTGGAGATCGGCACCCTCTACGGGATGTTCTCCGCAGCACTGCTGCGCATGATGGAGCGCGCCGGGCGCGACCCGCACCTCACCATCGTGGACCCGCTCGGCGGCTCCCAGCTCCAGCCCGGCGCCTTCATGCCCCCCGACCCCACCGGTACGCCGGTCGGTGAGCCCGCCGTGCGCAGCAACCTCGCCCTGGCCGGAGCCGCCGGCGCCGCCGCCCGCGTCCAGCAGGGCTTCTCCGAGGACCCCGCCGTCCGCGCGGCCGTCTCCGACCGCAGCTACGGGGTCGTCATCGTGGACGGCGACCACTCCGAGGCGGGCGTCACCGCCGACCTCGACTGGGTGGAGCAGATCATCGCCCCGGGCGGCATCGTCGTCCTGGACGACTACGGCGACACCAAGTGGCCGGGCGTCCGGGACGCGGTGGAGAAGCACCTCGCGGGCGACAGCCGGCTGACGTTCCTCGGCCGGACGGCGACGTCCGGCTACCTCCGCGCCGAGAAGTAGCGGGCCGCAGCGGCCGGGACGTACGAGAAGCGGTGGAAGGGACCGGCAGGACCCTTCCACCGCGGTCCCGAGGACCGGGCTGCGCCCGGCCAGGCAAGTGTGCCGGGCCGGGCGCAGCCGTCTGCCGCAGCCGTCTGCCGCGGTCGTCTGTCGCGGTCGTGCCGTCAGGAATCCGTCGGAGTGCGCCGCCGGATCTTGCTGCCCAGCCACACCAGCGGGTCGTACTTGCGGTCCACCGCCCGCTCCTTCAGCGGGATCAGGGCGTTGTCCGTGATCTTGATCTGCTCGGGGCAGACCTCGGTGCAGCACTTGGTGATGTTGCAGTAGCCCAGACCGTGCTCGTCCTGGGCCGTGCGCTTGCGGTCGAGGCCGGTCTCGGCGGCCGCGTCCAGGGGATGCATGTCCAGCTCGGCGACGCGCATCAGGAAGCGGGGGCCGGCGAAGGCCGTCTTGTTCTCCTCGTGGTCACGCACCACATGGCAGGTGTCCTGGCACAGGAAGCACTCGATGCACTTGCGGAACTCCTGCGAGCGGTCCACATCGACCTGCTGCATGCGGTACTCGCCCGCGGCGAGCCCCGGCGGCGGGACGAACGACGGCACCTCACGCGCCTTCGCGTAGTTGAAGGACACGTCGGTGACGAGGTCGCGCATCACCGGGAAGGCCCGCAGCGGCGTGACCGTGATCGTCTCCTCGCGGGAGAAGACCGACATCCGGGTCATGCACATCAGCCGCGGACGGCCGTTGATCTCGGCGCTGCACGAGCCGCACTTGCCCGCCTTGCAGTTCCAGCGCACCGCGAGATCGGGGGCCTGGGTGGCCTGGAGCCGGTGGATGATGTCGAGGACGACCTCCCCGTCGTGGACCTCGACCGTGAAGTCCCGGAGATCGCCCCCGTCCTGGTCACCCCGCCAGACCCTGAACCGAGCGTCGTACGTGCTCATTCGTACAGCTCCTCTTCGGCGAGGTACTTGACCAGCTCCTCCTTTTCGAAAAGAGCGAGCAGGTCGGGGCGGATGGGGTCGGTGGTCTTGCGTACGAGATCGATCTGGCCGCGGGCCGGGTCGGCGGTCGCCAGGCCGCCCGTGGGGTCCGCGAGCCGGCACAGCAGATTGATCCGGCGCCAGTCGCGCTCCATGCCGGGGCAGTCCTCGCGGGTGTGACCGCCGCGGCTCTCGGTGCGCTCCAGGGCGGAGCGGGCGATGCACTCGCTGACCAGCAGCATGTTCCGCAGGTCCAGCGAGAGGTGCCAGCCGGGGTTGAACTGCCGGTGGCCCTCGACCCCGGCCCGCCGGGCGCGGACGCGGAGATCGGCCAGCTTCCGCAGCGCCTGCATCATCTCGCTCTCCCGCCGGATGATGCCCACCAGGTCGTTCATGGCCTGCTGGAGCTCCTGGTGGAGGGTGTACGGATTCTCCGGCGCCGCGCCCGGCTCCGGACCCTCCGCGCTGAACGGACGCAGTGCCTCCGCCGCCGCGGTGTCGATCTGGGCCTCGTCCACGAGCGGCCGCGCCGCACCCGCGGTCCCGGCCGCGTACTCGGCGGCGTGCCAGCCGGCCCGCCGGCCGAAGACCAGCAGATCGGAGAGGGAGTTGCCGCCAAGGCGGTTGGAGCCGTGCATTCCGCCGGCGACCTCGCCGGCCGCGTAGAGCCCCGGGACGCCGACCGCGGCGGCGCTGTCCGAGTCGACGGCGATGCCGCCCATCACGTAGTGACAGGTCGGCCCGACCTCCATGGCCTCGGCCGTGATGTCCACGTCCGCCAGCTCCTTGAACTGGTGGTACATGGACGGCAGCCGGCGCCGGATGACCTCGGCCGGCATCCGCGTCGAGACGTCGAGGAAGACGCCGCCGTGCGGGGAGCCGCGGCCCGCCTTCACCTCGGCGTTGATCGCGCGGGCGACCTCGTCGCGGGGGAGCAGCTCGGGCGGGCGCCGGTTGTTGTCCGGGTCCTCGTACCAGCGGTCGCCCTCGTCCTCCGACTCCGCGTACTTCTCCTTGAAGACGTCCGGGACGTAGTCGAACATGAACCGCTTGCCGTCGCTGTTGCGCAGCACCCCTCCGTCGCCACGCACCGACTCGGTGACGAGGATCCCCTTCACCGACGGCGGCCAGACCATCCCGGTCGGATGGAACTGCACGAACTCCATGTTGAGCAGGGGCGCGCCGGCGAGGAGCGCCAGCGCGTGGCCGTCGCCCGTGTACTCCCACGAGTTCGAGGTCACCTTGAAGGACTTGCCGATGCCGCCGGTGGCCAGGACGACCGCGGGGGCCTCGAGGACGAAGAAGCGGCCGGACTCGCGCTCGTAGCAGAAGGCGCCGCTGACCTTGTTGCCCTCCTTCAGCACGCGCGTGACCGTGCACTCCTGGAAGACCTTCAGCCGGGCCTCGTAGTCCCCGAACTCGCGCTTGTCCTCCTGCTGCAGTGCCACGATCTTCTGCTGGAGGGTACGGATCAGCTCAAGGCCGGTCCGGTCGCCGACGTGCGCGAGCCGCGGGTACTCGTGGCCGCCGAAGTTGCGCTGCGAGATCCTCCCGTCCTTGGTGCGGTCGAAGAGTGCGCCCCAGGTCTCCAGCTCCCAGACCCGCTCGGGGGCCTCCTGGGCGTGCAGCTCCGCCATCCGCCACTGGTTGAGGAACTTCCCGCCGCGCATGGTGTCGCGGAAGTGCACCTGCCAGTTGTCGTGCGGGTTCGCATTGGCCATGGAGGCAGCGATTCCGCCCTCCGCCATCACCGTATGGGCCTTGCCGAAGAGCGACTTGCAGATCACGGCGGTACGGGCGCCCCGCTCGCGCGCCTCGATGGCGGCGCGCAGGCCGGCTCCGCCCGCGCCCACCACGACGACGTCCCACTGCTGGCGTTCCAGCTCGGTCATCAGAAGGCACCTTCCCTAGAAGAAGCGCGGATCGTCGAAGGCGCCGCTGGCCAGCAGATACACATAGAAGTCGGCGAGCGCCACGCTGATCAGGGACGCCCAGGCGAGGAGCATGTGACGCTCGTTCAGCTTGCTGACCCAGCCCCAGAGCCGGTAGCGCACCGGGTGCTTGGAGAAGTGCTTCAGCCGGCCGCCCATGATGTGCCGGCAGGAGTGGCAGGAGAGCGTGTACGCCCAGATCAGCACGATGTTGACGAGGAAGACCAGGGTGCCGAGGCCCATGTGGCCCCAGGCGTAGTGCTCGTCGCGGAAGGCGAGCACGGTGTCGTAGGTGAGGATGCCCGCGACCGGCAGCGCCGCATAGAAGAAGTAGCGGTGGATGTTCTGCAGGATCAGCGGGAAGCGGGTCTCGCCCGTGTACGTCGTGTGCGGCTCGGCGACCGCGCAGGCCGGCGGCGAGGCCCAGAAGCCCCGGTAGTAGGCCTTGCGGTAGTAGTAGCAGGTCAGCCGGAAGCCGAGCGGGAAGATCAGGATCAGCAGCGCGGGGGAGAGCCCCCACCAACTGCCGAAGATCTCCCAGTTGGGCCCGCCCTTCATCGGCTCGCAGTTCTCCGCGAGACAGGGCGAGTAGAACGGCGAGACGTACGGCGCGGCGTAGTAGTCGCTGTTCGCGAAGGCCCGCCAGGTCGAGTAGACGATGAAGGCGAGCAGACCGGCGGCGGTGGCGGCGGGCGCCAGCCACCAGCGGTCGGTCCTGAGGTGGCGGGGGGTGATGGCGGCGCGGGTGGCGCCGTGTACGCCTGTGTCGGTGGGTGAGGTGTGGGATTCGGTGCCTGTGGCCAACGAGGTCTCCGAGGTCTCCTAGGGCGCGTGCCGGTCGCGCACACCCAGGCCCTCGTCGTCCGAATCCGTCCACAGCGAACTGTCGTACGGGGTGTCGGGAATGGTGACCAGACCTTCGGGACTGCGGGCCGACTGGGCACGGGGGGTGTCCTCGCGCGATTGCGTGAGGCTCCGCTCCAGCCGCTCGACCGTTCGGGCCAGGTCGTCGAGACGGCGCTTGACGTCCGTCAGTTCGTCCTGCAGGGACATGTATTGCCCTCACTTCCGCGGTCGCGGGTGGCATGCGGGGTCTGGGGGTCTCTCCCCCAGAGGGCTCTTTGTGCGCCTGCGAGTGTCGCGCGTCACATCCCTTGTTGTGAAGGCGTGTGCACCGATTCCCGCGCGCGTCACCCGTTAGGGGGCATCCCCGGTCGGCCGCATGGGTGGGTTCGTGCGGTCGCTCCGCCGTGTCGGCCGCTCGTCCTGCTCGCCGTGCCCTTCAGTGTAGGCGCAATAGGTGTGATCATCCCTAAATCCGCGAACCAGGACATTTCCGTATTTCCGCACCAGGACGAAGAGGTACAGCCCATGCCCCACGCCGTCGCCTCACGCCGGAGGACCCTGCGCTCCGCCGCCCTCCTCACCAGCGGTGTGCTCGCGCTGCCCGTGCTGGCCGGCTGCAGCACGGCGGAGCGCGAGGAGGCCGACGCCAAGCCGGTCCCGGCGGACATCGGCCCGGCCGGCCGCGACCTGGTCGAGGACGGCGGCACCGTGCGGTGGGCCGTCGACGCCATGCCCGCCACGCTCAACGCCTTCCAGGCCGACGCCGACGCCGCCACCTCCCGTATCACCGGAGCCGCGCTGCCGTCCCTCTTCACGCTCGACGACCGCGGCCGTCCGCACCGCAACCCCGACTTCCTGGAGTCGGCCGAGACCGTCACGCGCGAGCCCAAGCACGTCGTCGTCTACAAGCTCAACCAGCAGGCGGTCTGGAGCGACGGCCGGGAGATCGGGGCGCCCGACTTCGTCGCCCAGTGGAAGGCGCTCAGCGGCAAGGACACGGCGTACTGGACCGCGCGCAACGCCGGGTACGACCGGATCGAGAAGATCGAGCGCGGCGCGAGCGACCTGGAGGTGCGGGTCACCTTCGCGAAGCCGTACGCCGACTGGCAGTCGCTGTTCAGCCCGCTCTACCCGAAGGAGGTGATGGGCAGCGCGGACACCTTCAACGACGGCGCCAGGTCCGAGCTGCCGCTCACCTCCGGGCCCTTCAAGCTCCAGGACCTCGACCGCAAGGCCGGCACCGCGACCCTCGTGCGCAACCCCCGCTGGTGGGGGGAGCGCGCCAAGCTCGAATCGATCGTGCTGCGCGCCGTGCCGCTCGACGAACGAGCCGCCGCCCTCGCCACGGGCACCGTCGACATGGCCGAGATCGACAAGAGCGTCGCGGACCGCATCGCCCTGGCGGTGAAGAACGGCAAGGACACGGCGGCAGGGGGGCCCGGCGCCGGTGCAGGTGCCGGTGCCGGCGGTGAGGCGGTCTTGCCGTCCGCGTCGTCAGGGTCGTCAGGGTCGTCCGCGCTCAGGTCGCGGGCGAAGGAGTTCGGCTCCGACGAGGACCAGGCCGAGGCCGCCCTGCTCGCCCGGGGGCAGAACCGGGCCGCGCTCGCCGGGTACGCCACCGAGCAGAAGGCCCTGCGCGCCTTCGTCGTCCGCAAGACGCTGGAGCCCGCCTACACCCAGCTGGCGCTGAACGGTGAGTCCGGGCCGCTCGCCGACGAGCGGGTACGGCGCGCCGTGGCCCGCGCGCTCAACCGCAAGGAGCTCGCGGAGACCGTACTGAAGCCGCTGGGGCTTCCCGCGCAACCGGTCGGCAGCCATCTCGCGCTCGCCGGGCAGGCCGTGTACGCCGACAACAGCGGTGCGCTCGGCGATCAGGACACCGAGGAGGCCCAGGCGTTGCTCGCGGACGCGGGCTGGACGCCGGAGGGCGCGGGCAAGGCGGCGACGGACGGGACCAAGGCGGGAGCGGAGAGGGACACGGACGCGGACGAGTCCGGAAGCGGGAGTCCGGCGGCGGCGACCCCGGGCAGCCCCGGGGAGTCCGCGGCGAGCGGCTCACCGCGGATCCCGCAGCCGCAGGGTCCGGCAGTCAAGAGCCCTGCTGCCGAGAGCCCGGCCGTGAAGAGCCCCGCCGTGAAGAGCCCGGCGGCCAAGAGCCCGGGCGCCCCGAGTCCGGCGGCCCCGAGCACCGCCGTGAAGAGCCCGCAGGTGCAGAGCCCCGCCGCCGCGGGCCCCGAGGGCCGGAGCCCGGTCGCTCTCGGCGGTGCGGAGGCCGACACCGCCTCCGACGAGGGCCTCTACGTCGTCAGCGACGGCAAGCCCGGCGACGCCGGTCCCGGTCGTGAGGCCGGCTGGAACGTCCTCGCCCCCGCCCGGGCCGCCGCCCTCCAGAGCGCGGCGCTGCGCCGCCAGGCCGACATCCTCGACGCCTCGTACACCGCCCCGCGCGACGACAAGCCCGACGCGGACGAGAAGGGAGGCGTCCCCGGCGCCTACGCCCCGGTCGGCACCCGCGCCCCCGCCCCCGCCGCGGCGGAGTCGAAGCGCGCGGCCCGCGGCCCGCTCGGCAAGGACGGGCAGCCGCTCTCGCTCCGCTTCGTCCTCCCCTCAGGGCCCGGCTCCGAAGCCCTGCGCACGGTGGGCAACCGGATCGCGCGCATGCTGGACCGGGTCGGCATCCGCACGGAGATCACCAAGGTCGCCGACGAGAGCTTCTTCAAGGACCACATCGCCTCCGGCGACTACGACCTCGCCCTCTACTCCTGGCCGGCCACCGCCTTCCCGGCGACCGACGCCCGGCCGATCTTCGCCAAGCCCGTGCCCGCGAGCGACGGCTCGCTGCTGGTGGAGCAGAACTACACCCGGGTGGGCACGGACCACATCGACCAGCTCTTCGCCGAGGCGATCGGCGAGCTGGACGAGAAGCAGGCCCGGGAGCTGATGAAGCAGGCCGACGCCCGGATCTGGGCGGCCGCCGGTTCCATTCCCCTCTATCAGCGCCCGCAGCTGGTCGCGGTGAAGGGCGAGCTCGTGAACGCGGGCGCGTTCGGCTTCGCCACACCCCGTTACCAGGACATCGGCTTCAAGCGGTAGAAAACCCCGGCAAGCGCGATAAACCCGAAGATCGCCGAGCAATCGGGGGCCGAAGGGGGTGGGGCCGACCCCGGGCACCCGGGGTCGGCCCCACCCGGCCCGCCCCGAGGGCCGGGCGAAGCTCAGAACCAGCTCAAGTCACTTGCCCGCCGGAGCCCCCGGCGGGCAAGGTCGTTTCTGCCCTTGACCCGGGCGCACGACATCCCCATACCCCTGTGCTCCACCCCCGGCCACCCTCGGATCGGGCCGGGAAGCCTCTTGCGCGGCAGCCCCGTACCATAGGACACAGCCGTGGCGCGTCCGCCCGGCGGGCGTACGAGCAACGAGACGCCGCATCCCACGATCCGAGAGAAGCGCAAGCCACCCATGCCCACGCGCCAGGACATCCGCAACGTCGCCATCGTCGCCCACGTAGACCACGGCAAGACGACCATCGTCGACGCCATGCTGAAGCAGGCCGGTGCCTTCGCCGCGCACCAGCTCGACTCCGTCGACGACCGCGTCATGGACTCGAACGACCTGGAGCGTGAGAAGGGCATCACGATCCTCGCCAAGAACACGGCGGTGAAGTACCACCCCAAGGACGGCGGGGCCCCGATCACGATCAACATCATCGACACCCCCGGCCACGCCGACTTCGGTGGCGAGGTCGAGCGCGGTCTGTCGATGGTCGACGGTGTCGTGCTGCTGGTGGACGCCTCCGAGGGCCCGCTGCCGCAGACCCGCTTCGTGCTGCGCAAGGCCCTTCAGCGCCGGATGCCCGTCATCCTCTGCATCAACAAGACGGACCGCCCGGACTCCCGGATCGACGAGGTCGTCAACGAGACCTACGACCTCTTCCTCGACCTGGACGCCGACGAGGACCAGATCGAGTTCCCGATCGTCTACGCCTGCGGCCGCGACGGCGTCGCCTCGCTGACCAAGCCGGAGGACGGCACGGTCCCCGCCGACTCCACCAATCTGGAGCCGTTCTTCTCCACGATCCTGGAGCACATCCCGGCCCCGACGTACGACGACGCCGCCCCGCTGCAGGCGCACGTCACCAACCTCGACGCCGACAACTTCCTCGGCCGTATCGCGCTGCTCCGCGTCGAGGAGGGCGAGCTGCGCAAGGGCCAGACCGTCGCCTGGATCAAGCGGGACGGCACGATCTCCAACGTCCGCATCACCGAGCTGATGATGACCGAGGCGCTCACCCGCAAGCCCGCCGAGGTGGCGGGCCCCGGTGACATCTGTGCCGTCGCCGGTATCCCCGACATCATGATCGGTGAGACGCTGGCCGACCCGGAGAACCCGGTCGCGCTGCCGCTCATCACGGTCGACGAGCCGGCGATCTCCATGACCATCGGCACCAACACCTCGCCGCTGGTCGGCCGTGGCGGCAGCGGTAAGGGCGCCGACAACAAGGCCGCGGTCAAGGACCGCAAGGTCACCGCCCGCCAGGTCAAGGACCGCCTCGACCGCGAGCTGATCGGCAACGTCTCGCTCCGCGTCCTGGACACCGAGCGCCCCGACGCCTGGGAGGTGCAGGGCCGAGGCGAGCTGGCGCTCGCGATCCTGGTCGAGCAGATGCGCCGGGAGGGCTTCGAGCTGACCATCGGCAAGCCGCAGGTCGTCACGCAGGAGATCGACGGCAAGGTGCACGAGCCGGTCGAGCGCATGACGATCGACGTTCCCGAGGAGCACATGGGCGCCGTCACCCAGCTCATGGGTGTCCGCAAGGGCCGGATGGACAACATGTCGAACCACGGCTCCGGCTGGGTCCGCATGGAGTTCGTGGTCCCGTCCCGCGGCCTCATCGGCTTCCGTACGGAGTTCCTCACCAACACCCGTGGTACGGGTATCGCGCACTCGATCCACGAGGGCCACGAGCCGTGGTTCGGCACCCTGGCGACCCGCAACAACGGCTCGCTGGTCGCCGACCGCGCCGGTGCGGTCACCGCCTTTGCGATGACCAACCTGCAGGAGCGCGGCGTTCTGTTCACCGACCCCGGCACCGAGGTGTACGAGGGCATGATCGTCGGCGAGAACTCGCGCTCCGACGACATGGACGTGAACATCACCAAGGAGAAGAAGCTCACCAACATGCGCTCGGCCTCGGCCGATTCCTTCGAGGCGATCGTCCCGCCGCGCAAGCTCTCCCTGGAGCAGTCCCTGGAGTTCTGCCGCGACGACGAGTGCGTCGAGGTGACCCCGGAGGCGGTCCGCATCCGCAAGGTGAACCTGGACGCCCGTGAGCGCGCCCGCGCCGCGTCGCGCGCCAAGCACGGCTGACGAAGGTCAATTTCAGGTCAACTCGAGCGCCTGAGGCCCGGCCCCCTGCACAATGCGGGGCCGGGCCTTCCGTCATGCGCGGCCGGACCCTTCGTCAACTTCATTTAGGTCCTTGGTCCCGACCTTTGCGTCCGTATATCGAACTGCGGTCACCGGAACATGTGTTAACGGTCCGTTTCGTGGCTGTCTGTCTGGGCTCGTTTTGTCCGGATTTCGGTCCGGGCGTATCTACCGATGTTGTCAAAACGAGACCCTTTAAGTGTGGTTTACAGCCCTCGTCTCCTTAATAGTTGGCTCCATTGAGCTCGGGTCAATGGGTCACGCGCTGTGGGGAGCGCCGACTCACGAGCACACTCGGGGTACTGGACGAGCACGCTGTCAGGGGTGTCAGCGCGCGTAGAACGGTGCCCTTCTTGTAGTGATCTACGTGGACTCATGAGGAGGAACCCATGCGCGGTGCCAAGAGCGCCAAGTGGGTAGCGGGCGCGATCGTCGTCGCCCTGGCAGCGACCGCCTGTGGCGGGGGCAGTGACAGCGGCACCGATGCCAAGGGTGAGGTCGACCCGAACGGCATCTTCTCCATCGAGCTGGGTGAGCCGGAGAAGCTCCTGCACACCGGTGACACGATGGAGTCCAACGGCTCCGCCGTGATGGACGGACTGTTCTCGCGGCTGGTCGACTACAAGGCCGACGGCTCGCTGGAGATGATCAACGCCGAGTCGGTCGAGAGCACCGACTCCAAGACGTGGACCGTCAAGCTCAAGAAGGGCTGGACCTTCCACGACGGCACCCCGGTGACCGCCAAGTCCTACGTGGACGCGTGGAACTGGAACGCCAACGTCACCAACGCCCAGGGCCTGGCGTCCTGGTTCGCGGACATCGTGGGCTTCGAGGCGGTGCACCCGGAGAAGGAAGGCGCCAAGCCGACCGCCGAGGCGATGACCGGCCTGAAGGTCGTCGATGACACCACCTTCACGGTCGAGCTGAAGGCGCCGGTTCCGTCCTTCGGGCACAAGATGGCGTACGTCGTCTTCGCGCCGCTGGCGGCGTCCTTCTACAAGGACCCGAAGGCCGCCGGTGAGAAGCCGGTCGGCAACGGTCCCTACAAGTTCGAGAGCTGGGACCACAAGAAGCAGATCAAGATCGTCCGCTACGACGACTACAAGGGCCCGAACAAGGCCAAGAACGGCGGTGTGGTCTTCAAGAACTACACCACCCTCGAGGCCGCGTACGAGGACCTCAAGTCCGGCAACGTGGACGTCCTGCGCCAGATCGCCCCGAAGGACCTGCCGGTCTACCGCCAGGACCTCGGCGACCGCGCCGTGGACCAGCCCTACTCCGCCATCCAGACGATGGCCATCGCCTTCTACGCCGACCAGTGGAAGAAGCCGAAGCAGGTCGACCCGAAGGTCATCCAGGGTCTGTCGATGGCCATCGACCGCAACACCATCACCAAGACGGTGCTGCAGGGCACGCGTGAGCCGGCCACCGGCTGGGTCGCCAAGGGCGTCGTGGGCTACCAGCCCAACGCCGCGGGCGACGTCACCACGTTCAACCCGGCCAAGGCCAAGGAGCTGATCAAGGCCGGCGGCGGTGTCCCGGGCAACGCCATCAGCATCCAGTTCAACGCGGACGGCGGCCACAAGGAGTGGGTCGACGCGGTCTGCAACAGCATCACGCAGTCCACCGGCGTCAAGTGCACCGGTGACAGCAAGCCGGACTTCCAGGCCGACCTGACCGCTCGCAAGAGCAAGCAGGTCAAGTCGATCTACCGCTCCGGCTGGGTGCTCGACTACCCGGTCAACGCCAACTTCATCAGCGACCTGTTCCGCACGGGCGCGGCGGGCAACCAGGGTGACTTCAGCAGCAAGGAGCTGGACGCCAAGATCGCGGCTGCCGACTCGGCCGCCACGCTCGACGAGTCGGTGAAGCAGTACCAGGCCATCGAGAAGAACGACCTGGTCAAGTACATGCCGTCGATCCCGCTCTGGTACTACAAGGTCAACGCGGGCTACTCGGAGAATGTCTCCGGCGTTCAGTACGCCCAGGACGGCGACCCGATCCTGACCGGCGTCGAGGTCCGGAAGTAATCACCCAAGCGTAGTCCGCAAGCCGAGTGCGGGGCCGACTGGCGATCCGTCAGCCCCGCCCGGTGCCTTACGCAGTGGCTGGGGGGCCCTTCCACGACATCCGCGTACCCACGGGGGCGCCGGTGTCGCGGGAGGGCCTGTCGGCTGCCGCAGTCACATCTCAACGGAGGCATGATGGGGCGCTATGTCGTACGACGACTGCTCCAGATGATCCCGGTCTTCCTCGGGACAACCGCTCTGATCTTCTTCATGGTCTACAGCCTGCCCGGCGACCCCGTGGCGGGTCTGTTCGGCGACAAGGGCGTGGACCCCGCGACACTCGCCGCGAAGAGAAAGGAGCTGGGGCTGGATCTGCCGATCTGGCAGCAGTACTGGAACTACATGACGAACATCGTCCTGCACTTCGACTTCGGCAACCAGATCCGCAACGGTCGCCCGGTCACGGAGGTGCTGGGTGACGCGTTCCCCATCACTCTGCAGCTCGCCGCACTGGCCTTCGCCTTCGAGCTGATCTTCGGCATCGGCCTCGGCGTCATCGCCGGTCTGAAGGCCGGCCGCCTGGCGGACAACGCCATCCTGATCTTCACCCTGCTGATCATCTCGATCCCGGTCTTCGTGCTCGGCTTCATCATCAAGATGGTCTTCGCCTTCCAGCTGAACTGGATCGCACCGAACGTCGGGGTCGAGCCACAAATGTCGGAGCTGATCGCGCCGGCCATTGTGCTCGGCGGTCTCTCCCTCGCCTACGTGGCCCGGCTCACCCGGACCTCCATGGCGGAGAACCTGCGCGCCGACTACATGCGTACGGCCATCGCCAAGGGCCTGCCGAAGCGCCGGGTCATCGGCGTCCACCTGATGCGCAACTCGATGATCCCCGTCGTCACCTTTCTCGGCACCGACATCGGTGCCCTGATGGGCGGCGCGGTCGTCACCGAGGGCATCTTCAACATCAAGGGCGTCGGCGGCGTCATCTACGAGTCGATCTCGCGGCGCGAGGGCACCACCATCGTCGGCCTCGTCACGATCCTGGTGCTCGTCTACCTCGTCACCAGCCTGCTCATCGACCTGCTGTACGCGGTCCTGGACCCGAGGATCCGTTATGCCTGACGTGACCAAGACCGCTGCCGCCGTCGAGGACGCCGTCGCACCGCCCTCCGCGGCGGAGCCCGCGCCCCGGCAGAAGCAGGACAAGGCCCGCAGCCTCTGGGGCGACGCCTGGCACGACCTGCGCCGCAACCCGTACTTCCTGGTCTCGTCCGTGCTGATCTTCTTCCTGCTGGTGCTCACCGCCTTCCCCGGCTGGTTCACCAGCGCCTCGCCGACCGCCGGTGACCTCGCCAACCACTACATCGGCAAGCCGGAACTCAGCAAGATCGGCTCCGAGGGCTGGCTCGGCTACGACATCCAGGGCCGGTCCGTCTACGCACGCCTGATCTACGGCACCCGCGCCTCGGTGATCGTCGGTATCTGCGTCACCCTGATCGTCACCATCGTCGGCGGCACCATGGGCATGATCGCCGGCTACTTCGGCGGCATCGTGGACGCGGTCCTCTCCCGGATCACCGACATCTTCTTCGGCATCCCCTTCCTGCTCGGCGCCATGGTCGTCCTGCAGTCCTTCACCGAGCGCACCATCTGGGTGGTCGTCTTCGCCCTCGCGTTCCTCGGCTGGACCCAGATCACCCGCGTCATGCGCGGTGCCGTGATCACCGTCAAGCAGGCGGACTACGTCCACGCCGCCAAGGCGCTGGGCGCCGGGACGGTCCGGATCCTGTTCCGGCACATCCTGCCGAACGCCATGGCCCCGGTGATCGTCGTCGCGACCATCGCGCTCGGCGGCTACATCTCGGCCGAGGCGACCCTGTCCTACCTGGGTCTGGGTCTCGCGTCGCCCATCGTCTCCTGGGGCGTCGACGTCTCCGCCGGTGTCCAGCAGATCCGTACGTCGCAGCACATCCTGCTGTACCCGTCGATCATGCTGAGCATCACCGTTCTGGCGTTCATCATGCTCGGCGAAGCCGTCCGCAACGCCCTCGACCCCAAGCTGCGCTGAGGAGGGCGTAACTCGTGACCATCATCGACAAAACCGCGCCCGTCCCCGCGCCGCGCGAGGGCGACGAGCAGGGCGGTCCGCTGCTCGAAGTCCGCGACCTGCACGTGGAGTTCCACACCCGCGACGGTGTGGCCAAGGCGGTCAACGGCGTCAACTACTCCGTGAACGCCGGTGAGACGCTCGCCGTGCTGGGCGAGTCCGGCTCGGGCAAGTCCGTCACCGCCCAGGCGATCATGGGCATCCTCGACATGCCGCCCGGCAGGATCCCGCAGGGCGAGATCCTCTTCCGCGGCGAGGACATGCTCAAGATGTCCTACGAGGAGCGCCGGAGGATCCGCGGCCGGAAGATCGCGATGATCTTCCAGGACGCGCTCTCCTCGCTCAACCCGGTGCTCACCGTGGGCTACCAGCTCGGCGAGATGTTCCGGGTGCACCACGGGCTGTCCAAGAAGGACGCCAGAGCCAAGTCCATCGAGCTGATGGACAAGGTCAAGATCCCGGCCGCCGCGGCCCGGGTCGGCGACTACCCGCACCAGTTCTCCGGCGGTATGCGCCAGCGCATCATGATCGCCATGGCGCTGGCGCTGGAGCCGGACCTGATCATCGCCGATGAGCCCACGACGGCGCTCGACGTGACCGTCCAGGCGCAGGTGATGGACCTGCTCGCGGAGCTCCAGCGCGAGTACAACATGGGCCTGATCCTGATCACCCACGACCTCGGCGTGGTCGCCGACGTCGCGGACAAGATCGCCGTGATGTACGCGGGCCGGATCGTCGAGCAGGCGCCGGTGCACGAGCTGTACAAGCGCCCGGCGCACCCGTACACGCGGGGTCTGCTCGACTCGATCCCGCGCCTGGACCAGAAGGGCCAGGAGCTGTACGCGATCAAGGGCCTGCCGCCCAACCTGCTGCGGGTGCCGACCGGTTGCGCGTTCAACCCGCGCTGCCCCAAGGCCGACGACATCTGCCGCACGGACGTCCCGGCCCTGCACCCGGTGAGCGAGCAGGACGGCACCGAGCTGCCCGGCCGCGGAAGCGCGTGCCACTTCTGGAAGGAGACGATCCATGGCTGAGCTCAGCAAGAACGACGAGGCTGTGGACGCCGTGGACGCGACCCCGAACGTCACCGACGTCGAGACGGTCGACGCGGCCACCGAGGCGGAGGCCGTAGCCGCCATCGAGGCTCCCGTCGAGCGCGGCGAGCCGATCCTGCAGGTGCGGAACCTGGTCAAGCACTTCCCGCTGACCCAGGGCATCCTCTTCAAGAAGCAGGTCGGCGCGGTCAAGGCCGTGGACGGGATCTCCTTCGACCTCTACCAGGGCGAGACGCTCGGCATCGTCGGCGAGTCCGGCTGCGGCAAGTCGACCGTCGCCAAGCTGCTGATGTCGCTGGAGTCGGCGACGGCCGGCGAGGTCTTCTACAAGGGCCAGGACATCACCCGGCTGTCCGGGCGTGCGCTGAAGGCGGTCCGCAGGAACATCCAGATGGTGTTCCAGGACCCGTACACCTCGCTGAACCCGCGGATGACGGTCGGCGACATCATCGGCGAGCCCTTCGACATCCACCCCGAGGTGGCCCCGAAGGGCGACCGGCGCCGCAAGGTGCAGGAGCTGCTCGACGTCGTCGGCCTCAACCCGGAGTACATCAACCGGTACCCGCACCAGTTCTCCGGCGGTCAGCGCCAGCGCATCGGCATCGCCCGCGGCCTCGCGCTCAACCCGGAGATCATCATCTGCGACGAGCCCGTCTCGGCGCTGGACGTGTCCGTGCAGGCACAGGTCATCAACCTGATGGAGAAGCTCCAGGACGAGTTCAACCTGTCCTACGTCTTCATCGCGCACGACCTGTCGATCGTCCGGCACATCTCCGACCGGGTCGGCGTCATGTACCTCGGCAAGATGGCCGAGATCGGTACGGACACGCAGATCTACGACCACCCGACGCACCCCTACACCCAGGCGCTGCTGTCGGCGGTCCCGGTGCCCGACCCGGAGGCCCGCGAGGGCCGCGAGCGGATCATCCTCACCGGCGACGTCCCGTCCCCGGCGAACCCGCCGTCCGGCTGCCGCTTCCGCACCCGCTGCTGGAAGGCCGAGGACAGGTGCGCCACCGAGATGCCGCTGCTTGCGGTCCCGGAGCGGTTCGCCGGCCAGGACACCCCGGCCGCGCACGAGTCGGCGTGCCACTTCGCCGAGGAGAAGGACGTCGTCCACGCGGTCTGACCGCCGCCCGCGCGCGTACGCCGTGAAGGCGCCCGGAACCCCTGCGGTTCCGGGCGCCTTCGGCGTTTTCGCCGGGGACGGGCGATCGTCTCCGCCGCGGCCACGTCGGCCATGACGCAAAGGCCGAAACACGGGAAATGCGCCGAGCAGGCCGAAAAGATGGGCTGTTCGCGGGGGAGGGTGGACCGCGCGCAGTGGCGTAGGAGCCGCCGAATCATCTCCGAGCCGGTGCTGTCGCACCGCTCTATTCAGCCAAAATGCGTTCCGGTATCCCGCAGGCATTCGCCACTATTGAGCGCTACTTTCCGGCCATTGCCCATGGCAATGCCTATCGATAAAGAGTGGTGATCATCACAGGGGTTCGGTGTGAGGTGACGCTGAGTGGTGCGCTAACGTCGTCAAGGGCACACCCGATGTCGGGAAAATCCGCGAATCGAGCTACATCCCATCAGCGATCCCATCAGCAAGGAAGCTGATGAAGGAGCTGAATTCCTCGAAGGCGTCCACAAGACGCGAATGCGGCACGAGCAGAGATTGTCCGGCACCCTTTCGCTTTCCCCTGTTCGGGGTGTGCCGTTTGAATGAGAAACCATCAGGAGCGGTTTGTGCACAACAGTCGATTAGAATCCCTCGGCGCCTATCTCCCCTCGGCGGTCATGAGCACTCCCGAACTGCTCGGCCGTTTGGGGAAGGTGCCGCCTTTCGACCTCTTCAGGATCACCGGAATTTCCGAGCGCCGCGTCGCGGATGACACCTCCGACAGCCCCGAGGACTGTCTGACGATGGCGATCGCGGCGGCCCGTGACTGTCTGGACCGGTCGCGCTACTCTCCACAGGAGATCGACATCGTGATCTCCTGCTCGATCAGCCGCACGACGGACGGCCGCCGCCTCCAGTTCGAGCCCTCGTTCGCCCATCGTGTCGCTGAGGAGCTCGGTGCGCACAGCGCCATTCGCTTCGACGTCTCCAACGCCTGCGCGGGCATGATGACCGGCGTCTATCTGCTCGACCGGATGATCCGCTCCGGTGAAGTGCGCAACGGGCTGGTGGTCAGCGGGGAGCACATCACTCCGATCGCGTTCACCGCGGCGCGCGAGATGGAGGACAGCCGGGACCCGCAGTTCGCGTCGCTCTCCGTCGGCGACTCGGCCGTTTCGGTGGTCGTCGACCGGGCCGTCGACGATGCGGACGTCATCCACGACATCGAACTGATGACCTGCGCGGAGTATGCGCAGCTGTGCCTCGGAATGCCCAGTGACGAGACCGGCGACCTGGCCATGTACACCAACAACAAGGAGATGCACGCCCAGGACCGCCTCTCGCTGTGGCCGGCGTTCCACCGCGACAGGCTGGCCGCCGACGGCCGCCGGTTCGCCGACGAGGGATACGACTTCGTCATCCACCACCAGGTCGGCAGCAGATTCGTCGACGTCATGAGCCAGGTGGGCGAAAGCGCCTTCGAGACCCCGATGCCGCAGTCGCTCTCGGTCGTCGAGGAGTTCGCCAACACCGCGACCACCTCCCACTATCTGGTGCTGCGCCAGGCGCTTGCGGAACGCCGCATACCCAAGGGCTCCAAGGTCCTCATGGTGCCGGCCGCCTCGGGTGTGGTGACCGGCTTCCTGTCCGCGACCGTCTCTTCCCTGGAGGTCTGACATGGCCACCGTCATCACCGCCGCGGCGCTCAGCCCGGCCGAGGGCACGGGCAGCTCGATCGAGTACGCGGCGTCGGCCGGCGCGGAATGTCTCCGGCAGGCGGGGCTGACCCCCGCGGACGTGGACGTGCTCATCAACACCGGGGTCTACCGCGACTCCAACATCGTCGAACCATCCGTGGCCGCGCTCATCCAGAAGCGCATCGGCATCAACCCGGACTATCTGCACGCGGCCGACAAACGGGCCGCGTTCTCCTTCGACCTGATGAACGGCGCCTGCGGTGTGCTCAACGCCGTGCAGGCCGCCGGTTCGCTGCTGGCCACGGGCAGCGCCCGGCGGGTGCTGGTGGTCTCGGCCGACACCCACCCTTCGACGGACCCGGGCAGGGCCGGCACCGGCGCGTTCCCCTACGCGAGCACGGGTGCGGCGTTGCTGCTGGAACACCGCGACGACGGCCGGGGCTTCGGCCGGGTGCATCACCGGTCGCTGCCGGGTGCGCATGGCGTCAACGGGTACCTTCCGCTGGACGAGGCCGGCTCCGATGGACGCGCGCACATCGTCGTCGACCGCGACAGCGGCGTACTGGAGAGGATGCTCGATCTGGCGGTCGACTCGGTGCGCGGCTGCCTCGCGGCCGAGGAGGGCGTGGACGGTGCCAGGACACCGACGGCCTTGGAACGTACGCTGCTGATCACCTCCCAGCCGTCCGCCGACTTCGCGACCCGTCTCGCCAAGCGCCTCGGCCTGGCCTCCGACGCCGCGGTCACCGTCGAAGGAGTCGCCGGCGATCCGCACACCTCGGCGCTCACCCACGCCTTCCGGCAGGCCCAGGACGCAGGCCGGCTGGACGGCCACGGCCGGCTCCTTTTCGTCGCCGTCGGCGCAGGGCTGACCTCGGCGGCATCGCTCTACCGGCTGACCGGCGACGACAGGGCGGAGCGCTGATGCCGGGCACCGGTGCCACGAGCGGGCTGAGCCAGAACGCGTCCCTGGCGGAACTGCTCGCCCGGCACGCCGCATGGACACCCGGCAAGACGGCTGTCGTCCACCCCGCCGCCCGGCGCGACCGCGTCGGCCGGTCCGGCTACCGCTCCCTCGACTACGCCGAGTTCGCCGCGAAGGTCTCCGACTGCGCCGCCGGGCTGAAGGAGCACGGTGTCGGCCGCGGGACCCGCACCGCCCTGCTGGTGACTCCCGGCTCCGATCTGCTGATCCTGGTCTTCGCGCTGATGCACGTCGGCGCGGTCCCGGTGGTGGTCGATCCCGGTATGGGCCCCGGCCGCATGCTGGAATGCGTCGAGCGCGTGGGCGTCCAGGCGTTCATCGGCGTACCGTCCGCGCACCTGCTGCGGCGTCTGCGCCCGCGAGCCTTCGCCGGGGTCCGGTCCGTGATCAAGGTCGGCCGTGGGAGCGGCGGACTCGACGCGTTGGCCGGCCTCGGCGCGCGACTGCCGCAGTCGGCGCCGCTGAAGGCCGGTCCCGACGAACTCGCGCTGATCGGCCACACCACAGGAAGCACCGGCCCGGCCAAGCCGGTCGAGATCACCTTCGGCATGCTGCGCGCCATGGCGCACGGCGTGGAACGGGCCCATTTCACCGCCGACATGACCACCTCCCTGGTCACACTGCCGCTGATGGGGGTGTTCGACCTCGCGGCGGGCCGTACCGTGGTGGTGCCGAGGATGAACATGGGCCGGGTCGGTGCCGCGGACCCCGCGGTGCTGACGGACGCGATCCGGCGCTTCGACGTCAACGCCATGTTCGCCTCCCCCGCCCTGCTGGGCCCGCTCTCCGCATATCTGGCGCGGACCCGCACCGCTGTCCCTTCGCTGCGCCAGGTCGTCTCCGGCGGCGCCCCCGTGAGCCCCGGACTGATGAGCGCGCTGCGTGACTCACTGCCCCGTGAGGCCCGGGTGTTCAGCACCTACGGGTCGACCGAGGCCCTGCCGATGACACTCATCGAGAGCCGGGAGGCCCTCTCCGCACCGGCCGACGGCCCGGCACAGGGACTGGGCGTCTGTGTAGGACGGCCGGCACCCGGCACCGCGGTCCGTGTCATCGGGGTCAGCGACGGCCCCGTCCCCCGCTGGACGCCCCGGCTGCCGCTGCCGGCCGGGGAGATCGGCGAGATCGTGGTCAGCGGCGAGGCGGTCAGCCCGCGCTACTTCCAGTCGGACCGGGCCGACGCCGAGCACAAGATCCGCGACGGCGAGCGCCGTTGGCATCGCACCGGCGATGTCGGCTGGATCGACGGTGAGGGACGGCTCTGGTTCTGCGGGCGCAAGAGCCAGCGTGTCCGCGCCGTCGGCGGCGATCTGCACACGGTGCGCTGCGAAGGAGTCTTTGCCGCCCAT